>DASXOL010000160.1:0-2920 GCA_036494295.1 Pseudonocardiaceae bacterium | reverse complement strand
CCAGCACGGTGCGTACTCCTTCTACCTGATGGACCTCGACGGCAACTGGTGGGAGATCCTCGCCGCCCGTCCCGGCGGCTACAGCTTCGCCTTCGGCGATCCGGGCCGGGACATCACCGGCAGGCACGATCTCCGGTTCGGCAACACCGACAACGTGCTGGACGACGAGGTCGCGGCCCGGGTGCGCGGCGCGGACGCCTGACCTCGGTGCCGCCGCCCAGTGTTGACCGCGGCGCCTGGCTGGGCTCAGGCGACCACCCGGGCGCTGCTGAGGTTCACCGGGATGCTGTCGTAGCCGCGGAGCACCCGCGTCGGGCGACGGCGCGGCGTGCCCGCGAGCGCGAGGTCGGGGAACCGGCGGAACAGCGCGGCCAGCCCGACCTCACCCTCCACTCTGGCCAGTGCGGCGCCCACGCAGTAGTGGATGCCGCTGGAGAACGCCAGGTTCTCGCCTGCCTCGGCCCGGGTGACGTGGAAGCGGTGCGGGTCGGCGAACACCGCGGGGTCGCGGTTCGCCCCGCCGAGCAGCAGCACGATGAGCGAGCCCGCGGACACCCGCCGCCCGGCCACCTCGGTGTCGCGCAAGGCCACCCGCCCGGTCCGTTGCACGGGCGA
Source organism: Pseudonocardiaceae bacterium (assembly GCA_036494295.1). Lineage (GTDB taxonomy): Bacteria > Actinomycetota > Actinomycetes > Mycobacteriales > Pseudonocardiaceae. The sequence continues at coordinate 2,305 of DASXOL010000160.1, read as the reverse complement.
CTCGTAGCGCAGGATCTCCTCCACGGCGCCCGCCCACCGCTGCGGATCGGCCCGCAGCGCCGCCAGCTGTTCAGGGCTGCGCATCAGCAGGACAGCGCCGTTGCCCAGCAGGTTCACCGTGGTCTCGAAACCGGCGGCGAGCAGCAGCATGGCGATGCTGCTGAGCTCGTCGGTGCTCAACTGCCCGCCCTCGTCGTGTGCGCGCACCAGGCCGCTGAGGATGTCCTCACGGGGGGAGCGGCGGATCTCGTCGAAGTGCCCGAGCATCCAGCGGTGCAGCGCCGCCAGGTCGGCCTCGGAGCGGCGGAAGTCGCGGTAGCTCAGCCCGACGTCCAGCGACAGCGCCGCCCCCGCGCCCCAGTCGAGGAACTGGCGGCGCATCTCGACCGGCGCGCCGAGCATCTCGGCGATCACCGTGGCGGGCAGCAGGCTGGCGTAGCGCTCCACCAGATCCACCGTCGCGGCACCGGATTCCGGTGCGCTGCCCGCGATCTCGTCGAGCAGATCCTCGGCGATCTCCTCGACCCGGGAGCGCAGCTTGGCCACCGCCTTCGCGCTGAACGCCCGGGTGACCAGCTTGCGGTAGCGGGTGTGGTCCGGCGGGTCGACGGCCAGCATGGACGGCGGCTCGATCGGGCCGAGCACCGGGCGGCCGCCGAACTTCATGGCCAGCCGCAGCGGGCCGGGCAGGCGGTCCATGCGCAGCTGGCCGAAGTCCTGGCTGCGCAACACGGTGGTGCAGACGTCGTGGTGCGCGGTGATGAGGGCCAGCCCGCTGGTGACCAGCCGACCCTGCCCGCGCAGCTGGTCGTAGTACGGGAACGGGTCCTCCCGGATCGCCGGGTCGATCATCAGCCGCGACCCCAGGTCACCGTCGTTGACCTGCCGCTGCACCGCGCGCCGGACCAGTCCGTGCCGGACCACCCACCGGACTCCGCGTCGTAGCGCCATCACGACCTCCCACTCGTCGACCCCGTCGAGTGAACTTAGCGCGACTTACCGGCCAGTAGGAACCGAAACCGGCCGGTGGTTCAGGCGAGCACCGGGTCGCAGTCGACGAGCAGGTGGCGGGGCCCGCGCAGGATCGGGTTGCGCCGGTAGGGCGGCGGATCCGCGGCGAGGGCGGGGTTGGGCAATCTGCGCAGGAGGTCGCCCAGTGCGAGCTGCACCTCGAGCCGGGCCAGTGGGGCGCCGAAGCAGCTGTGGATGCCGCTGCCGAACCCGAAGTGCTCGACGTCGGTGCGCTCGGGCTCGAACCGGTCCGGGTGGTCGAACCGGTCCGGGTCCCGGTTGCCCGAGCCGAGTACGAGCATCATCGGCGCACCCGCCGGGATGGTGACGCCTTCGACCTCCACGTCGCTGACCGGAGTGCGCTGCGGCAACAGCTGGACGGGCGGCTCGAAGCGCAGCAGCTCCTCCACGGCCCCGGGCATCAGGCTCGGGTCGCGGCGCAGGCGCTCCATCACGTCGGGATTGCGCAGCAGCGTCAGCATGCCGTTGGTGATGAGGTTGACGGTGGTCTCGTGGCCCGCGATGAGCAGCAGCACCGAGTTGGTGATCACGTCGATGGGGGACATCGGGCCGTCCGGGCCGTCGTCGTGGACCAGGCCGGACAGCATGTCGTCGCGCGGCTCGTGGCGGCGCTGCTCGATGAGCCCCGCCATGTACTGGCCGATCTGCATCCGCGCCTGCTCGCCGGTGTGCTGGAGCTCGGCGGGATCCTCGTCGGGGTTCGGGTCGATCGAGGCGATGATCGCGTCGGCCCAGGTGTGGAAGCGGGTCTCGTCCTCCCTCGGCACGCCCAGCACCCGGCAGATCACGGAGACCGGGAACGGGTAGGCGAAGTCCTCCACGATGTCGACGCGCTGCCTGCCCGCCAGGCCGTCGAGCAGGCCGGCGGAGATGCCGGCGAGCTCGTCGTGCATGTCCGCGATGCGCCTCGGCGTGTGCGGCGGGCCGAACGGCCGCATCGCCTGGCGGCGCAGCTTGTCGTGCTCGGGTGGGTCCAGCCTGATCATCGTCTGCGGCAGCCCGCCGCCGTCCGCCGCCGGCCCGGGGTCGCCGTCGCGCGGGGCGCGGTTGCGCAGGTCCGAGCTGATCCGCGGGTCGTGCAGCAGCCCGTGGATGGCCCGGTAGGTGCTGACCGCGTAGGTCCCGTCCTCCTGGCGGGCCACCGGCGTCTTGCGCAGTTCGGTGTAGAGCGAGTAGGGGTCGGCGCGGTTGGTGTAGTCGGTGATCTGCCGGAGCAGGGTGGACGGCGGCATCTGCGGCTCCCCGGTGGGCGGCTCGTGCAGTGGGTGGCTCA
>DASXOL010000159.1:0-2818 GCA_036494295.1 Pseudonocardiaceae bacterium | reverse complement strand
AGGCCAGTGGCGCGACCGCGGCACGTGGTCCGGTCCCGCGGGTGACACCGGGCTCGGCCGGCTCAGCTCACCGGGCCGGCTGATCGGCACCCTGGCCGGGCTGGGCGAGCAGCTGTTCCGGCGGCTGAGCGGCAACGAGGTGGCCGACTTCCTGTTCTCCCGCCGCGACGAGAACATGCCCTGGATGTCACTGGTCGGGGTGGTGGCCAACGACGCGGCACCGCGCAGCGGCACATACGCCGGGCATGAGCGCGTCGCGATCGGCACCGGCACCGAGCACCAGGTGCACCGGGACGGGTACCTCTACGCCTTCGCCAACGACATGTGGATCGGCTACGGCGACAACGACGGCTGCGTGCGACTCACCGTCACCCGGACGCGCTGAACCGCGGAAACTGCGCGGCGACGGTGACCGTGCCGGGCGCGACCTCGGTGAAGCCCGCGTCGCGGACCAGCAGCAGGCCGTCGTCCTGCCAGGCCCGGCCCGGGCTGCGGACGTCGCTGAGGCCCGCCCACTGGCGGGCGGACGCGGTGCGCACGGCGCAGCGGTAGCCGTCCGCGGCCCAGCGGGCCAGCGCGTCCACACGGTCCTGCGCGCCGAGCAGCGCGGCCAGCAGCATGGTGGCGTGGCCGACCTGGGCGGCCGCCTTGCCCGCGGTCATCACGGGCTGCGGCGCGAGCCAGAGCACCGGCATCCCGTCCGGCGGCGGACCGGGCTGGTCCGCGGCCACGTCGGTGCCGCCGACCTGCAGCCGGGTCACGGCATTCGGGGTCTGCGCCACCCGCCAGGGAAGCAGCGCCCGCACCTCGGCGCCGTGGCGTTCGACGGTGACCCCGGGCAGGTCGGACACCGCCCGCCAGTGCGCCCCGCGTGCCCTCCGGGCCACCTTCCTGATCCGCCCTTCCACCCACGGACCCACCTCGGAGTACCAGGGCCCTTCGGGCCGGGACCGCTCATCGAGGCACAGCGCAACGGCCGCCGCGGCGGCAGCTTCGAGCAGCGCGGTGCGCGGCGGCACCTGGTCGCGTTCCATCCGCAGGATCAACGGCATGGCGCGGACCTCGGCCGGATCCTCGTCGGAGGTGTCCGCGGTGGCTTGCTCCGGCAGCCCGAGCCACGCCGCGTACCGCGCGGCCACCGGTGCGAGCAATGTCATCTACGCCCCCGGGGGAAGTGGACCGTCTGAACGCTCCGACGCTATGGCACCCGCCGACGTGAGAGCGCAGCGGCACTACCGGTAACCCGCTCACGTCGGCCGTCGAGCAGAACACCTCGATCGTGCGGTCGCCACTGCATATTCCCGCACCCGACGTGCCGGCTGATCGACGATCAGGGGATGTCGACGCGGCGCAGCATCCCGTCGGCGGCGTCCGCTGCTTCCACCTCGTCGCGGGTCACCCCGAGCACGAACAGCACGATGTCGAGGAACGGCTGCGTGATCGCGGTGTCGGCGACCTCGCGCAGCGCGGGCTTGGCGTTGAACGCGACACCGAGACCGGCGGTGGCGAGCATGTCGATGTCGTTGGCGCCGTCGCCCACCGCGACGCACTGTTCGAGCGGGACGCCGAAATGCTCCGCCGCCCGGCGCAACGCGTCGGCCTTGCCGGTGCGGTCCACCACCGGTCCGATCACCTGGCCGGTGAGCTTGCCGTCCCGCACCTCGAGCGTGTTCGCGGTGCAGAAGTCGAGCCCCAGGTCGTCCGCGAGCGGCCGCACGATCTCGGTGAACCCGCCGGACACCGCGCCGCAGCGGAAGCCGAGCCGTTTGAGGGTGCGCACCGTGGTGCGCGCCCCCGGAGTGAGCTCCAGCGCCGCGGTCACCTCGTCCAGCACGTGCGCGGGCAGCCCGGCCAGCAGGGCGACGCGGCGGCGCAGCGCCTGGGTGAAGTCCAGCTCACCACGCATCGCGGCCTCGGTGACCGCCCGGACCTCGGCGCCGCAGCCGGCCCGCTCGGCCAGCATCTCGATCACCTCGCCCTGCACCAGGGTCGAGTCGACGTCGAAGACCACCAGCCGCTTGGCCCGGCGCGCGATGCCCGCCCGCTCCACCGCGAGGTCGACCTCGCCACGGGCGGCGAGCTCCACCAGGGCGGCCCGCAGCGTCGCGTCGGCGGCCAGGTCGCGGGGCTCGCCGCCGGGCTCTCCGGCGCCGCTGCGGCTGCCGGGCACCGACACCATCAGTTCGAGCCCGGTGACCGGGTAGTCGGCGATGCGCCGGATGGAGTCGATGTTGACGCCGAGCACTGCCAGGGCGCGGGTCGTGTCGGTGAAGGCCTGGGCCGTCACCGGACGGCCGAGTACCAGCACGACATGCGTGGACCCGCGGTTGCTCACGCCGCCCACGTCGGCGCCGATCTCCACGTCGACCTGCATGCCGATGCTGGCCATGGCCTGCTCGACCGACTCCTGCAGGGCCTCCGGATCAGCGGCCGCGCCGACGAGCACGCCCAGCACCAGCCGGCCGCGGATCACCACCTGCTCGACGTCGAGGATCTCGACCTGGTGACGGGTCAGTGCGGCGAACAGCACCGAAGTGACGCCGGGCTTGTCCAGCCCGGTGACGGTGAACAGCAGCGTCGTCGCCTGATCGCTCACTTGGCTCGCGGGTCGGGACCACCGGATTCGTCGGGACCCACGGCGTGCGCAGCCACCTCACCGGCCGCGGGCGTGTGACCGCCGCCGATGTGTGCCTCCGCCCGAATCCGGTCGGTCATGTGCGGATAGTGCAACTCGAACGCGGGCCGCTCGGAACGGATCCGGGGCAGCTCGGTGAAGTTGTGCCGCGGCGGCGGACACGACGTCGCCCACTCCAGCGAG
>DASXOL010000158.1:0-4364 GCA_036494295.1 Pseudonocardiaceae bacterium | reverse complement strand
CTGCCGCGCACCCGATCAACTGGCATCACGGTAGCAAAGTGATATCACTTTATCCAGGCCCGGCGGGCCGTCAGTATGGTGCGCGGACGCAGCGGCGACGTCGCGGAGGATGAGGCGGACGAGCTGGCCTGTAAGCCGGATCCTGTGCGCCGGGCGCCTCGCGGCGTCCCGGCCGGCGGCCATCCATCTAGGCCTGCCGTCGCCGGCAGGCTCAAGCGGCCTACCCGCAGGCATCGGGCGGGCCACCCTCGATCGCCTGCGCAGCGCGTCGAAGCCGACGCACCTCTTGGCCTTGCTCCGGGTGGGGTTTACCGAGCCGTCCCGGTCACCCGGGACGCTGGTGGTCTCTTACACCACCGTTTCACCCTTACCCCGCTCGCGCGGGGCGGTCTGATTTCTGTGGCACTGTCCCGCGGGTCACCCCGGGTTGCCGTTGGCAACCACCCTGCCCTGTGGAGTCCGGACTTTCCTCGGCGGGCCCGTTGCCGAGCCCGACGCGGCCGCCCGGCCAGCTCGTCCGCCCTCCCAGCATAGATCGCCCTCCCCCCGCCGCGTCGCGACCGGCACCCCAGGTCGCCGAGGCGGGCACCGACTTGATCTTCGCGGCCGGTACCGTCCGTGTCCGGGAAGGGTTCGACGGACGTGCGGGATCACGGACGTGGCGAAGTCCACACCAATGGTTGGTGAAGATCGTTTTCCCGATCCGTTTCGTCTGGTATGACGAAGAACGGGCACTCCACTGAGCACACCGGATCCGGCACCATGATCTGGAAGGCGCACGACGATCTGGAGGGACGACGATCTGGAAGGCGCACGACCGGTCCGGCATCCGCTCGAGCGATGCCCGCTCCGGGCCGAGACACAGTGCGGCCGAGAAGGGAGTACGCAGAAGGAGTGGTCGCAGGCGGGCGTGGGACACGAGCGGAGCCGGGCGAGGTCCGGCACGGAGCCGCCCGCCACGCCTGACGCCATCGCCTGACTGGACACATCGCGGAGCCGAGACCCGCCGCCGGACCGAGGAGCGCAATGGATCTGCCCGCCTGGATGTGGACCGCGACGATCTGCGGCTTTCTCGCCGTGATCGCGATCGACTTCTGTCTGGTGGTCCGCAATCCCCGGGAGCCGTCCCTGCGGGAGTCGACGTTGTGGGTCGTCTGCTACGTCGGTATGGCCGTGCTGTTCGGGGTCGGCGTGCTGTCGGCCGCGGGACCGCAGTACGGGGGTGAGTTCTTCGCCGGTTGGATCACCGAGTACTCGCTGTCGGTGGACAACCTCTTCGTCTTCATCCTCATCATGGGCAGCTTCGCGGTGCCCCGGCAGTACCGGCAGAAGGTGCTGGTGGTCGGGATCGTGCTGGCCCTGCTGATGCGGGGCATGTTCATCGCGGCGGGCGCCGAGGTGGTGTCCCGGTTCGAGTGGATCTTCTTCCTCTTCGGCGGCTTCCTGATCTACACCGCGTGGAAGCTCCTCGTGCAGAAGGAGTCCGACGACGACGAGTTCACCGAGAACCGGGCGCTACGCCTGTTCCGGAAACTGGTGCCCGCGACGAACAGCTTCAACGGCGGCGCACTGACCAGCCGGGTCGACGGCAGGCGGGTCGTGACGCCGATGCTGGTGGTGATGGTCGCGATCGGCACGACCGACCTCCTGTTCGCGCTCGACTCGATTCCCGCCGTCTTCGGCCTCACCCAGGAGCCGTACCTGGTCCTCACGGTGAACGCGTTCGCACTGATGGGCCTGCGCCAGCTCTTCTTCCTCGTCGGCGGCCTGCTGGACAAGCTGGTCTACCTGAGCAAGGGCCTGGCCTTCATCCTCGGCTTCATCGGGGTGAAGCTGATCATGCAGGCGGCGAACCACCAGGGCCTGTCCTGGGTGCCTGACCTGCCGATCGTGGTGTCCCTGGGCGTGATCGCCTGCGCACTCGCCGTCACCACCGTGGCCAGCCTGGTGACGTCGGCGCGGGTGGCACGGGCCGGCGCACCCGGGCGGACGCCGGCGGTGATCGCGTCGAGGAGGGACCGGGCCACCACCCGGCCGGGCATCGCGGCCTCCGCCGAGCGGGTCAGGCGGCGCGGGGGAGCACCTCCGGGGCCCGGCCCGGCGGGGACCCGACGTCCGCAGCGCGTGACGCTGCCGACCCTGCCGCGCTGATTCGCCCCAGCGGGGTTAGCGTGCCCCCTCGTGCCGATGACCTCCGTCTCCGATCTGGTGTTGCTGGTCGTCGTCGCCGTCCTCGCGGGCATCGTCAACGCGGTAGCGGGCGGCGGTTCCCTGTTGCTCTTCCCGGCGCTGCTGGCCGCGGGCTTCTCCCCGCTGGCGGCGAACGTCACCAACTCGGTCGTCCAGTCGCCCGGCTACGTGGGGCTCACGCTGGGCAGCCGCCCGCAGTTGCGCGGTCAGCGCGGGCGGGTGCTGGCCGCCGCGGGCGTCGCGGTCGTGGGCTCGCTGATCGGCAGCCTGCTGCTGCTGGTGCTGCCCGGCGCGGTGTTCGACGCGGTGGTCCCGGTGCTGGTCCTGCTGGCCAGCGTGCTGCTCGGGGTGCAGCCCTGGCTCGGCCGGTGGATCGGCAATCCGCAGCCCGGTGCTCCCGACCGGCGCGCCATCCTGCTGCCCGCGGTGTTCTTCGCCGCGGTGTACGGCGGGTACTTCGGCGGGGCGCTCGGCGTGATCCTCATGGCGGTACTCGCCCTCGCCGCCCACGACGACCTGCGCAGGCTCAACGCGGTCAAAGGGGTGCTCTCGCTGATCGTCAGCCTGGTCAGCCTCGTGGTGTTCGCCATCGGGGCGCCGGTGGACTGGCTGATCGCCGCGCTGCTCGCGCCCAGCACGCTGCTCGGCGGGTTCCTCGGAGCCAAGCTCGCCGGGAAGCTGCCCGCCCCGGTGCTGCGCGCCACCGTGGTCGTGGTGGGCCTCGTGGTGGCGGTCTACCTGTTCGTCAAGTGAGGTGCGAGGTGTCGTTCACCAGGCGCACCGAGGCCGGGCCGTCCGGGTAGAACTCGGCGATCGACAGCGACGCGAGGTCCAGGTGCAGCCGGTGCAGCAGCGACGGCCCGGCGTCGAGCGCCATCCGCAGCAGCGCCTTGATCGGTGTGACGTGCGTGACGACGACGAGCGTGGCGTCGCGGTACTCGCCGATCAGCTGGTCGCGCACCCGGCGCACCCGGCGGTGCACCGCGTCCATGCTCTCGCCCTCGGGTGCCGGAACCGACGTGTCGGCCAGCCACCGGGCGTGCATCTCCGGGTCGCGCCGGCCGGCCTCGGCGAAGGTCAGCCCCTCCCACGCGCCGAAGTCGGTCTCGATCAGTCCATCGTGGACGACGAGCGGCACGCCCAGCGCGTCGGCCACCGGCTTCGCGGTCTGCCGCGCGCGCAGCAGCGGTGAGCTGACCACCGCGGTGACACCCGCTGCTGTGGACAGTCGCGCCGCGGACGCGGCGGCCTGGCGCTCGCCCAGGTCGGTGAGCGGTGGATCGCCGTGCCCGGAGTAGCGGCGTTGCGCGGAGTACTCGGTCTGCCCGTGGCGCAGCAGCAGCATCCGGGTGGGTGCGCTGGTGGCGCCGGTCCAGTGCGCGGGTGGCGCGGTCTGGGCTCCGGGGGCGGCCTGCGCGGCGCCCCGTTCAGCTTTTCCCTGATCAGCTCGGTTCTGGGCAGTTCTGTTCTGGACGGCGGCGGCCTGGTCGTCCATCGCCTTGTTGGCCAGCCGGTCGGCGTGGCTGTTGCGGGCGCGGGGAATCCAGGTGTAGCGGACGTCGCCGATCCGGCCGGCCAGCTCGGCCGCCTCGGCCGCCAGCGGTCGCAGATGCGGCTGCTTCACCTGCCAGCGCCCGCTCATCTGCTCGACCACGAGCTTGGAGTCCATCCGCACCTCGGCGGCCTTGGCGTCCTCCGCCAGCGCCGCGCGCAGACCGGCGACCAGTCCGGAGTACTCCGCGACGTTGTTGGTGGTGGTGCCCAGCCCGGCGGACACCTCGGTGAGCAGTTCGCCGGTGTCGGCGTCGCGGACCACCGCGCCGTACCCGGCGGGTCCGGGATTGCCGCGCGAGCCGCCGTCCGCCTCGACGATGACGCGCCGGGTCACTTCCCGGACTCCCCCGCGACCCCCGGCAGGCCCGGCTCGGCGACCCGCACCAACACCACGCCGCATTCCTCGCAGCGCAGCACCTCGTCGGGGGCCGCCTCGCGTATCCGGCCGATCGCGGTGCGGTCCAGTTCGAGACTGCAGGCGCCGCAGCGGCGCTGGCGCAGCGGCGCGGCGCCGGTGCCCTTCTGCGCGCGGATCCGCTCGTAGAGCGCCACCAGATCGGACGGCAGCTCGCCGAGCAGCGTGTCGCGCTCGCCCTGGCGCCGCACCTCGACGGCGCCCA
>DASXOL010000157.1:0-2344 GCA_036494295.1 Pseudonocardiaceae bacterium | reverse complement strand
TGGAGCGGCTGGAGATCGCACCGAGCAGGCGCTTGCGCGGTCTCGGTGACCGCCAGCGCAAGGCGCTGCTCAGCGAGTTCAGCGGAGAGTGACCCAGCAGTGACGGCACGCGAGCCGGGTTCCGCCGCGGCTGCGGCGCCCCGGCTCGCTGTCGTTTCCGGCCCCTCCGGGGTCGGCAAGTCCAGCGTGGTCGCCGAGGTTCGCAGGCGATGCCCGCGGCTGTTCATCAGCACGTCGGTCACCACCAGGGCGCCGCGCAGCGGCGAACGCCCTGGTGAGCACTACCACTACGTCGACAAGGCCACGTTCGCGGGCATGGTCGAGCGCGGTGAGCTGCTTGAGCACGCCGAGTACGCGGGGAACTTCTACGGCACACCCGCCGGGCCGGTGCGCGAGGCGCTCGCCGACGGCAGGCACGCCCTGCTGGAAATCGAGCTGCAGGGTGCCCGGCAGGTCCGTGCCGCGATGCCGCAGGCGTTGCTGGTGATGCTGGTGCCGCCCACCTGGGAGGTGCTGCACGGCCGGTTGACCGGTCGGGGCACCGAGGATCCCGAGATGCGGGACGCCCGGCTGCAGACGGCGCGCACCGAGCTCGAGGCGGTGGACGAGTTCGACGCGACCGTGGTGAACGACGACGTGCGGCGCGCCGCGGATGAATTGATAAACTTGATGGTCGGCACGGGTTCCGGACACCGCCGGGACCGCGACCGTTGCGACTTCTGAATCCATCTGGAGCGAGTGAGTGAGCATCCCCACCGAACTGGGCGCGCTGGGCGCGCCGTCGGTCACCGCACCCGAGGGCATCACCAACCCTCCCATCGACGACCTGCTTGCCAAGGTCAGCTCCAAGTACGCCCTGGTGATCTTCGGGGCGAAGCGGGCCCGTCAGATCAACGACTACTACGCGCAGCTCGGCGAGGGCCTGCTGGAGTACGTGGGCCCGTTGGTCGAGCCAGGACCGCGGGAGAAGCCGCTGTCCATTGCGCTGCGTGAGATCCACGCGGGGCTGCTCGAACACACCGAGGGCGAGTGACCCAGGCCGGACCCGACTCCGCGGAGCAGGTCCGGCGGATCGTGCTCGGCGTAGGCGGCGGTATCGCCGCCTACAAGGTGTGCGAGGTGCTGCGCAGGCTGACCGAGGCGGGACACCAGGTCCGGGTCGTGCCCACCGAGGCGGCGTTGCGCTTCGTCGGCGCGCCCACGTGGGAGGCGTTGTCCGGTTCGCCGGTACGCCACAGCGTGTTCAGTGACGTCGACGAGGTGCCGCACGTGCGCCTCGGGCAGACCGCCGATCTGGTGCTCGTCGCCCCCGCCACCGCCGACCTGATGGCCCGTGCGGCCCACGGCAGGGCCGACGACCTGCTCACCTCCACGCTGCTCACCGCCCGGTGCCCGGTGCTGATGGTGCCCGCCATGCACACCGAGATGTGGGAGCACCCGGCGACCGTGTCCAACGTCGAGGTGCTGCGCTCGCGGGGCACCGTGGTCGCCGAGCCCGCGCGCGGCCGTCTGACCGGAGCCGACAGCGGCGCGGGTCGGCTGCCGGAGCCCGGCGAGATCGCCGACCTGGCCACGCTGCTGCTGCACCGCCAGGACGCGCTGCCCCGGGACCTGGCCGGGCGCCATGTGGTGGTCTCCGCGGGCGGCACCCACGAACCGCTGGACCCGGTGCGCTACCTGGGCAACCGCTCGTCGGGACGGCAGGGCTACGCGCTGGCCAGAGTGGCCGCGCAGCGCGGTGCACGGGTGACCCTGGTCGCCGCGCACACCGCGGACCTGATCGACCCGGCGGGTGTCGACGTGGTCCGGACGAGCACCGCGGAACAACTGCGGGAGGCGCTGCTCAAGGCCTCGACGACGGCCGATGCGGTGGTGATGGCCGCCGCGGTGGCCGACTTCCGCCCCGCCGACACGCAGCCCGCCAAGATCAAGAAGTCCGGAGCCGAACCGGCGCCGGTCGCGCTGGCGCTCAACCCCGACATCCTGCGCGAGCTGGTGCAGCGCCGCCCGCCCGGCCAGGTGGTGGTCGGCTTCGCCGCGGAGACCGGCGACGCCGAGCGCGGGGTGCTCGCCCACGGCCGGGACAAGCTGGCCCGCAAGGGTTGTGACCTGCTGGTGGTCAACGCGGTCGGCGACGGCCGCGCGTTCGAGGTGGAGCACAACGCGGGCTGGCTGCTCGGCGCCGACGGCACCGAGACCGAACTGGCCGAGGGCCCCAAGTCGTTGCTCGCCGCCCAGGTATGGGACGCGGTGGCCGCGCACCTCTCCCCGGTTGGGGGCTCTTCAAGGACCGCAAACCCCCCTCGTGGCGGCTCTTAACAGACGCACACCCGGTGAAGGGCGG
>DASXOL010000156.1:0-10376 GCA_036494295.1 Pseudonocardiaceae bacterium | reverse complement strand
GCCCAGTTCGACTTCGGCTGGGAGCGGAGCATCCCGGTGACGGCGGGCCCGTTCAAGGTCGACGCGGTCGACCCGGACACCAAGACCGTCACGGTGTCCCGCGACCCGAAGTGGTGGGGCCGCAAGCCCCGGCTGGATCGGATCGTCTTCAGCGCCATCCCGACCGAGTCACAGTTCACCGCGCTCACCCACGACCAGGCGGACTTCGCGAACATCAACCCTGACGTCAACTCCTTGACCAGGGCGCAGGCCGCGGCGGGGGTGACGGTCCGCAAGGCACTCGGCCCGACCTACCGGCACCTCACCTTCAACGGCAGCGCCGGCTCGGTTCTCACCGACCCCCGGCTGCGCATCGCGATCCAGAAGGCCATCGACGTCAGGGACATCGCCCAGACGCAGGTCGGCCGGGTCGTTCCGGATCCGCGCCCGCTGGGCAATCACATCTTCCTCGACGGCCAGCAGGGCTACGTCGACAACTCGGCGATCGCCGGTTACGACCCGGCCGCGGCGGAACAGATGCTCGACCAGCTCGGCTGGACCCGGCAGGGCACGGAGACGCGCCGCAAGGACGGCAAAGAGCTGCTGCTCAGGGATGTAGTCCCGGCGCAGACCCCGATCGCCGACCAGGAAGCGCGGGAGATCAAGCGGTCGCTGAGCCAGGTGGGGGTCACGCTCGTCATCGATCCCGTGCCCCCGGGCGACTTCTTCGGTCGCTACCTCGCCCGCGGCGACTTCGACGTCACCCAGTTCTCCTGGGTCGGCACGGTGTTCCCGATCTCGTCGAAGAGTGCGATCTACGGCGTGGGCAGCGACGACCAGCAGAACTTCGGCGGCATCGGCAACGAAACCATCGACAGCCTGTTCGCCGACGCTTCCGCCGAACTGGACCCGAAGCGCAAGCTGGACCTCGCCGACCGGATCGACAAGGAGATCTGGAAGAGCGGGCACTCGTTGCTGCTGTACCAGCGTCCCGACGTCGTCGCGGTGCGCAGCAACGTGGCGAACTTCGGCGCCTTCGGCTTCGCCGACAAGATCTACACCGATATCGGCTTCACCAAGTGACCCCGGGAGCCCGCCCTGGGCCGCGGCGCGCGAGCCGCGGCCCGGGGCGGGATGTCGGCCCGGCTAGCTGACCTGCCACTCGTTGGCGTTCCAGGTGATGCCGTCGAACGGGTTGCGGTACACGTTGCTGATGGTGTTGCTGTAGGACCACATGATCGGGACCTGGTACAGCGGCAGCGACACCAGGTCGTTCGCGATCAGCTGGTCGGCCTTGCGCAACGCCTTGGTCTGGGTCGACTCGTCGTACTGCGTCTCCGCGACGCCGAGCGCGTCGTCCACCCCCGGGTTGTTGTAGTTCCGGTGGTTCAGCGGACCGGTGCTCTCGTAGCGATCCACCATGGACGACACCCGGGGAATCGGCGAGTTCTCGGTGAGCGCCACGTCGAAGGTGCCCTTGGCCAGCGCGTCGCGGAACCTGGCGGGACTGGTGGCGCCGTCGGTGATCTCCATGCCCGCCTGCCTGCACTGGGTGCGGATCAGCTGCACGGCCAGCGCGTGCGCGGGCGAACCGTCGTTGGCGATGGCGAAGGACAGCCGCTCCCCGCCCCGGTAGTACACGCCGTCCGAGGAGAGCACCCAGCCCGCCTTCTCCAGCGTCTGCTGCGCCTTGCGGGAGTCGGCGGGCATCTTGTCCGAGTAGACGTCCTGGTAGTTGGGATCGTCCGCGAGAAACGCCTCGCTGCTGAGCGGCTGCGCCTGCGGAAGCACGCCGCGGACCAGCCTGTCGACCAGCTCGTTGCGGTCCACGCACTGCGCGAAGGCGGCGCGCACCACGGGATCCTGCAGCAGTGGGCGCGCCACGTTGATGTTCAGGTTCTCGATGGTGTTGCCGCCGCGCGCGACGAAGACCACGCCCTGGTTGGCCAGGCCGCGGAGCCGGTCGGCCAGCGCCGGGTCGACCGCGGGCGTCACGATGCTGAACTGCTGGTTCTGCAGGCCCTGCACCGCGGCGGCGCCGTCGGGCACCGGGGTGAAGACCAGCCGGTCGGGCCCGCCGGGATTGCCCGCCCACTTCTCGTTGCGTTCCAGCACGGTGGGCCCGCCGCCCGGTGACGAACTCGCGATCCGGTATGCGCCGGAGGCCGGCATGGTCTGGTCGTTGAAACCGACCCAGCTGGTGTTCCAGAAGTCGCCTGCCTTCTTCAGGTCCGACTGCGACGACTGCGGGGTGAGCGCGGTGACGTCGGGAATCCCGGTCTGCCGTTCGAGGACGTGCGCGGGCAGGATCGCGTTCTGGACGTAGTTGCGGCGCCAGTCCACATAGGGCGCGGAATAGGTCTCGACGAAGGTCAGGTCGTCCCGGCACTCGCCGGTGGACCGCTCCGCCCCCTTGTCCGGCGTCGACGCGAAGTAGCTCACGTCCTTGCCCTTCGCGTCCTGGATGACGTTGCCGCCGGGGCCGCGTGCCACCGCCTTGCCGCTGCCCGCCAGCCAGGCCAGGTAGAAGTCCCGGCAGTTCCACGGCTCGCCGTCCGACCACTTGACGTTCGGCTTGATCTTGTAGGTGACGACCTGCGGGTCCTTCGAGGTCAGCTCCGCGGAGGCCATCACGTCCGAGTTGAGCAGGTAGTTCCCGTTGCCGTCGACGACGAAAGGGGAGGCCAGTACCTGGTTGAGCACCAGCCGGTTGTCCTCGCTGCTCGTGTCCCGCGTCCGGTTGTTGTACGCGGTGAACGGACTGTTGAGCGCCACGAAGATCGCCGGGCCGGGCAGGATCTGCGGGGCGCTGTAGGTGCGGTCGCCGTTGTCGCCCTGCGGGGTCGCACTCCCGAGCCCGCCTCCGCTGGTGTCGGCGTGGTCGTCCACGGCCTGGTCCACGCAACCGCTGAGCGCGAGAGCGAGGCAGACGATGCCCGTTGCGAGGCCGACCAGCCTCGACTTCCCCATGTATGCGACCTCCTCGTCCACTGTGGTACCTGCGCGCGCCGGACCCCGACCGACCAACGAACACTAGGGCGGCCCTCCGGCGACCCCGCACCGGTACCGCGCCGACCTGACCGAAGGGTGATCCTCCGGCCGCATCAGCGGCGCAGCTGCCAGCGCGCGGCGCCCTCGAACGGTCCTTCCAGCGGAGTGCCCGGCTGCACTCCGCGCACCCGCCCGGTGGTCACCAGCAACGAGGTCTGCTGGTAGAGCGGGACCGTCACCATCAACTGCCACAACGCGGGCTCGATCCCCGGCGGGATGGAGCCCACCGGGTCACCGCCGACCAGCGCCTGCTCGATCGCCGGTTGGAGTGACACGTCGCACAGTCCCGCCGGATTGGGCGGCGCTGGTTCGAGCTTCGCGGGGACCACCAGCGGGCAGCCGCTCCACGAGGCCAGCTCGGTGCCCGGATCACCGGCGGCCGGCTGCGGCACCACGGCGATGTCCGCCGCGGGGCCGCTCGACCCGAAGCTCGCGCTGCCCAGTGACCCCGTCTTCTTATCGGCAGGAACGAGCAGGTTGCCGAACAAGTCATCCGGATCGGTGAGCCGGAGATCGACCTGGATGCCCGCCGCGCGCAGCTGCGCGGCCACCCTGGTGGCGAGCACCGCATACGGCGCTGGTTCCTTGGCCGCGGCCACCACCAGCCGCAGCGGTTGGCCGGCGCGCTCCCAGCCCTGCTCTCCTTGGCTGAATCCGGCGTCGGTGAGCAGCTGGCGGGTCAGGCCGGGATCGGGCCGCACCGGCGGCCCCGCGGCCGGTGCGGTGGCACGGTAGCCCGGCGCCGAGGGCGCGAGCACCTGTGCGTCGGCCCGGAGCTCGCTGGACGGGCCGCTGGCCACGCCGGTGGCGATGAGCGAAGGACGGTCCAGCGCGGCGGCCACCGCGGTGCGCACCCGCTGGTCGTCCAGCACCGTGCTGGACGGGCGCAGCAGCACCGAGGCGACGACGGGCTGACGCACCACGGTCGTCGTCGCGTCCGGCAGCTTGGCCACCCGCAGCAGTTCCTCGGTGATCGCGTTCGGGTGGCCGAACAGCGCCGCCTGGACACCGCCGCTGCCCAATGCGTCCACCAGTTCGGCGTCGCTGCCCTCCCGTAGCAGGATCCGGTCCACCCCGGCCGGGGTGTCCCAGTACCTGTCGTTGCGGGTCAGCGTCATCTCGCCGCGGGCGGTGTCCACCGAAGTCACCGCGAACGGGCCGCCCGAGACGCCGATGCCGCCGTCCAGGCCGTTGTTCCAGCCGCCCGGAGCGTCCTTGAGCAGATGGGCGGGCAACAGGTGCCGGAACAGCGTCCGCCAGGCGGTGTAGGGCCTGCGGAAGACCACCTCGGCGGTCTTGCCGCCGTCGCGGGACACCACGTGGTCGATCAGCTGGTATCCGGCCGAGTCCACCACCCCCGGCTGGGTGCGCATCTGGTCGGCCAGGTACTCGAAGTCCTCGGCGGCGATCGGCGCGGTGTCCGACCACTGCGCGTTGTGCCTGATCCGGTAGGTCACGGTGAACGGCTCGGAGTCGGTGACCTCCGCCGCGTTGAGCAGGGTGTCGTCGAGCTGCCACTGCCCGTCCGGGCGCTGCCGGAACGCCGAGGGCAGCACCAGATCGGCGATGGCGTTCGACACCGGCGCCAGGTCGGCCAGCGTGTGCGGGTTGAAACCGCTGCCGATCTGGTCGACGCCGACCACGACCTCCTGCGCCGGAGGCTGCTTGACCACCGGGCTCGGCGACGCCTGGCCGGGGGGGACCAGCGGAAGCGGCGGCGTTGAGCAGCCGGCGAGCGCCGCGCACGCGACCGTCGCGGTCGCGGCGACCAGCGCCGTCACCGCTCCGCGCGCACCCCCGTGGGTCCCCACGGCGCGACATGTTGCCGCAGCACGCCGGCGTGGGGTGGCCCGGGGTGGATTCCTGTGCACCGAGCCGCTACGTGCGGGCCACCTTCTCGCGGGAGCGCTGCCGGGCGCGCTGCGAGGCGTCCATGACCACCTTGCGCACCCGCACCACCTCCGGTGCCACCTCGACGCACTCGTCCGAGGCGCAGAACTCCAGCGCCTCCTCCAGCCCGAGCAGCCTCGGCCGGGCCAGGCGCTCCAGTTCGTCACCGGTGGAGGAGCGCATGTTGGTGAGCTTCTTCTCCCGGCAGATGTTGAGCTCCATGTCCTCGGCGCGGGGGTTCTCGCCGACCACCATGCCGCTGTAGACCGCGGCGCCGGGCTCCACGAAGAAGGTGCCGCGGTCGGCCAGCTGCGCCAGCGCGTAGCCGGTCACCGCACCGGTCCGGTCCGCCACCAGGGACCCGGACCTGCGGGTGCGCAGCTCGCCCACCCAGGGGCGGTAGCCGTCGAACACGTGGTGGGCGATGCCGGTGCCACGGGTGGTGGTGAGGAACTCGGTGCGGAAGCCGATCAGCCCGCGCGAGGGGACCGAGAACTCCAGGCGCACCCAGCCGTCGCCGGTCGCGGCGGCCATCTGCTCCATCCGGCCCTTGCGGCCCGCGAGCAGCTGGGTGATGGCGCCGAGGTGCTCTTCCGGCGCGTCCACGGTGAGGTGCTCGAACGGCTCGTGCAGGGTGCCGTCGATGGTGCGGGTGACGACCTGCGGCTTGCCGACGGTGAGCTCGAAGCCCTCCCGGCGCATGGTCTCCACCAGCACGGCCAGCGCGAGCTCGCCGCGGCCCTGCACCTCCCAGGTGTCCGGGGCGCCGGTGGGCAGCACGCGGATGCTCACGTTGCCGACGAGCTCGGCGTCGAGCCGGTTGCGGACCAGCCGTGCGGTGAGCTTGGTGCCCCCGCCCCGGCCCGCCAGCGGGCTGGTGTTCACCCCGATGGTCATCGCGATGGCGGGCTCGTCGACGGTGATCCGCGGCAACGGCCGCGGGTCGTCGGGGTCGGCGAGCGTGTCGCCGATGGTGATCTCGGCGATCCCGGCGATGGCCACCAGGTCCCCGGCCCGCGCGCCGGCGGCCGGTACCCGCTCCAGGCCCTCGGTGCGCAGCAGCTCGGTGATCCGGACCAGCCGGGTGGAGCCGTCCTCCCGGCACCAGGCCACGGTCTCGCCCTTCTGCAGGTGCCCGGCCCGGATGCGGCAGAGCGCGATCCGGCCCAGGAAGGTGGACGCGTCCAGGTTGGTGACGTGCGCCTGCAGCGGGGCGTCGGGATCGCCCGCGGGCGGCGGCACGTGGCTGAGGATGGTGTCGAACAGCGGGGTGAGGTTCTCCGCATCCGGCATCCCGCCGTCCTGCGGGCGGTTCAGGCTGGCCCGGCCCGCCCTGGCGCTGGCGTAGAGGACCGGCATGTCGAGCACCGTCTCCGCGGCTGTGCCTGTCTCGGAGTCCAGCTCGGCGGCGAGGTCGAGCAGCAGGTCGTGGGTCTCCTCGACGACCGCGGCGATCCGCGCGTCCGGCCGGTCCACCTTGTTCACCACGAGCACCACGGGCAGCCGGGCGGCGAGCGCCTTGCGGAGCACGAACCGGGTCTGCGGCAACGGGCCCTCGCTGGCGTCCACCAGCAGCAGCACGCCGTCGACCATGGACAGCCCGCGCTCCACCTCGCCGCCGAAGTCGGCGTGCCCCGGGGTGTCCACCACGTTGATCGTGACCGGGCCGTCCGGGGTCTGCCTGGTGACGGCGGTGTTCTTGGCCAGGATCGTGATGCCCTTCTCCCGTTCCAGGTCGCCGGAGTCCATGACGCGGTCCACCTCGCTGCGGCCCGCGACCGCGCCGGACTGGCGCAGCATCGCGTCGACCAGCGTCGTCTTGCCATGGTCGACGTGGGCGACGATGGCGATGTTGCGCAGGTCGGTGCGCAGCCGGACGGAGGTGTCCAGGGACAAGCCGGGGACGGCAGACACGCAGAACTCCCAGGGAGTTGAAAAGGGGATCAGCACCTCAGAGTACCGGTCGGGTGGCGACGGACTGTGCTCACGCCCTGTCCGCGTGGTCGGTGAGCGACCGTTCGAGGTCCGGGAGCACGGCACGGTCGGCGTCGAGCCAGTCGAGCGCGCGCAGCTCGGCGGCGTCCACCCAGCGCAGCCCGGCATGTTCCACCGCTTCGGGACGCGCCTGCGGGTCGGCCAGCCGGGCGGTGTGCACGCGCAGTACCAGCCCGCCCGGCAGCGGCACGTCCGGCCCGAGCCGCGCACCGGGCAGCACCTGCACCGCGAGCTCCTCGCGGCACTCCCGGACCAGCGCCGCCGGCGCGCTCTCCCCCGGCTCGACCCGGCCGCCGGGCAGTTCCCACCGGCCCGCCAGCTCCGCGGGGCGGGCGCGCTGCTGGGCGAGCACCCGGCCGTCGCGCAGCACGGCCGCGGCGACCACCGCCGGGGCGGCGTCCAACTGCTCGGCCCGCGCCCGGATGCGCCCGGCCCGGCGGCGGATCGCGGCCCGCACCAGCGGACGGCTGAGCAGGCCCGTCGTGGTCGGCGCGGTCCACTCGACCGTCTCGGTGAGCCGCGTCCCGGTGCGGGTGGGGTGAGCTCGCTGGTGTGCACGATGCCCATCGGTGGATCTTGGACGCGCCGGACCCGGTGCGGCGCCACCTCGCTGAGCCGCCATCGCACGGTGATCCGCAGACCCGGTGCGAGTCGGACCTGCTCGGCGGCCTCCCGGCCGGGCTCGGCGTAGCCGCCCGCTGGTGTGCCGAGGCTGTGCTCGCGCAGCGCGCCTGCCACGGCAGGTGTCGCCGCCTCGATCAGGAAGGCGCTGGTCAGGCGGGGCACAGCAGGCATCCTCGCACCGGCGCTGTGATCGCCTGACGTGCCTCGGCTCGTGGGGGCGGTCGGCGCGGGCTCGGGCGGCGCGCCGCCGGGGGGTTTGTCGCGGTTAGCGGTGGCCGGAGGTGGGGTTTGTGGCTCTTGAAGAGCCCCCAACCGGCCAGCGGAGCTCGAAGCGGGCGCCGCCGTCGGGGGCTTCGCCGACACGGGCGGATCCGCCGTAGCGGCGCACCGTCTCGGCGACCAGCGCCAGGCCCAGGCCGGTGCCGCCGGTGCCGCGGTCCCGATCGTGGTCCACCCGGTGGAACCGGTCGAACAACCGGCCGCGGTGCTCGGCGGGCACCCCGGCGCCGTCGTCGTCGACGAGCACCCGCACCGCCTCGGTCCCGGGCAGCACCGCCACCCGCACGATGTGCAGCCCGTGGCGAACCGCGTTGGACAGCAGGTTGTCCAGCACCCGTGCCACGTCGCTGGGCGCGGCGTGCACCACGGCGGGCGCGGGCGCGGTCACCCGGATCGCGATGTGCGACTGCCCGGCGCGCTGCGCGGCCGCGTGCACCTGATCGGCGAGGTCGACCGCCGCCACCGGCAGCCGCTCCCCGGCATCGGCTCTGGCCAGCGCGAGCAGGTCGTCGAGCAGGGCGGAGAGCCGCTGCGCCTCGGCCGCGACGTCCTGCAGGGTCGCCTCGGCGAGGTCGGGGTCCGGATGGGCCACCGCCACCTCGGCCTGCGCGCGGATCGCCGCGACCGGTGAGCGCAGCTCGTGGGCGGCGTCCCCGGTGAACCGGCGCAGCCGTTCCACGGCGGCGTCCCGCCGGCCCAGCAGGTCGTTGAGCGCATCGGCCAGCGCGCGCACCTCGTCGCGGGCCTCCGGCAACGGCAGCCGCTCCCCCGCGGGCAGCGCCGTGGCCGCCACCCGCATCCGCGCCACCGGCGCCAGCGCCAGCCGGGCCGCCGCCCACGCGGCCCCGCCCATCGCCGCCGCGGCCAGCAGCGCGGCGACCAACAGCACCACCGCGGTGCGCCCGATCAGCGCGGCATGCCCGATCGCCGCCGCGCCCGCCACCACCAGCCGCGGCGTCCCGTCCGGGGCGCTCACCACCTGCCCGGACCAGCGCGTCGGGTCACCGGGACGGCCCGGCTGGAAGGTCCACGCGGCCTGCCCCGCGAGCAGCTGCTGCACGTCCGGCGTGGACAGCGGGGTCGGCGGGCCACCGTCCACCGGGGTACCGGACCGGTCGATCACCCGGACCACGATGTCCTCCCCGGCGGGTTGCGGCGCCGGGTGTCCGGCCGCCACCGCGGGGGCCGCCGTGGCCACCGCGGCGGAGAGTTGACCGTCCAGCGCGACCATCAGCGTGCGCTGCACCACCGCGGTCGACGCCCTGGCCAGCAGCAGGAACAGCACCAGGCCGACGACGGTCACCACGACGCCGACCCGCACCGGCAGCGGCCGGGCCGCCCACAGGTGGTGCAGGCGGTTCATGTCCGGTCCTGGGCACCGACCGCATAGCCGTAACCGCGCACGGTCTGCAGCACCCCGCCCGCCCCGACCGCGTCCAGCTTGCGGCGCAGGTACCCGACGTAGACCTCCACCGCGTTGCGGCTCGCGGCCTGCTCGTCGCCCCAGACCGCGCGCAGCAGCTCGTCCTTGCCGACCACGCTGCCCGCCCGCTGGGCCAGCGCGACCAGCACGGCGAACTCCCGAGGCGAGAGCTGCACCGGCTGGTCCGCCCAGCTCACCTGGCGCCGCGCCGGGTCGATCACCAGCTCGCCCAGCCTGAGCACCGCGTCCCGCCGCAAGTCGGTCTGCCTGCGCAGCACGGCGCGCAACTGGGCGACCAGCACCACGAACGAGAACGGCTTGACCAGGTAGCCGTCGGCGCCGAGGTCGAGCCCGTCGGCCTGGTCGACCTCGCCGTCCTTGGCGGAGACCAGCAGCACCGGCGTGCCCACCCCGGCGGCCCGCAGCCGCTCCAGCACCCGGTACCCGGAAAGCCCGGGCAGCATGATGTCCAGCAGCACCGCGTCGAAGCTGCCGGTCATCGCGGCGCGCAGCCCGCTCGGTCCGTCCGACGCGGTGAGCACCTGCATCCCTTCCGCGCGCAAGCCCCGTTCCAGCGCACGCCGGACGCCTGGCTCGTCGTCGACCACCAGCACCCGAGGGCTCACAGCGCCAGCATGCCGGGCCGGGTCCCTTCCGTTTCGGACCGTCTCAGCAATTTCTCAACATCTCAGCGAGTTCTCAACATCTCAGCAATCTCTCAACGTCTCAGGGCTTTCTCAGCCGGGTCGGAGCAGCATCGTCGGCACAGCGCGAAGCGGGAGGGGAATGCGATGAAGTTGGCGACAGCAGCGGTGTCGGCGGCGGCCGTCGGGGCGATCGGCCTCGGCGCGATGACCGTGCCCGCGTTGGCCGGTTCCGCGCCCAGCCTGCCTCCGGTGTCACCGGAGGATCTGGTGGCCTCGGTGCTCACCGCGAAGCCGCCCGCGTTCGGCGGCACGGTCGAGGTGGACAACGCCCTCGGGCTGCCGAGCCTGCCGGGGATGGGCGGCCCGGCCAGCGCCGCGTCGGTGCTGACCCAGCCGACCACGACCTTCCGGGCGTGGTCCGACGGGCAGGGCCGCGGGCGGCTGGCGCTGCCCTCCAACAACGGCGAACAGGTGCTCGTCGAGGACGG
>DASXOL010000155.1:0-2978 GCA_036494295.1 Pseudonocardiaceae bacterium | reverse complement strand
CGGCCCGGGGAAGGCGGGCAGCAGCGCGGGGTGGGTGTTCACGATGCGCCCGCCGAAGCGTTCCAGGAACGCGGGTCCGAGGATCTTCATGAACCCGGCGGAGACCACCAGGTCCGGCTCGTGCGCGGCGACGGCCGCGGTGAGCGCGGCGTCCCAGGACGCCCGGTCGGGATGGTCGCCGAGCGCGACGACGAAGGTGGGCAACCCGCGCTCCTGCGCGCGCCGCAGCCCGGCGATGCCGGGGCGGTCCGCGCCGACGGCGACCACCCGCGCGGGGTAGTCGGGGCCTGCGGCGTCCAGCAGCGCCTGCAGCAGCGTCCCGGATCCGGAGACCAGCACGGCGACCCTGCTCGGCACCGGCAGGCGCAGCTGGTGCACGGTCGGCGCGGGGGTCAGCACGGGCTCCTGACAGGCGAGGATTCGGGACGGCCTGGCCAGACTAGCCACGCCCGCGCGGCCGCCGACTGCCCGGGTGGCCGGGCGTGCGGCAGATCACGGCCGCGGGCAGGGTGAGGCCATGACGCTGAACGGGGCGCTGCGATGCGACGCCGTGGTGGTCGGCGGTGGGCACCACGGCCTGGTCGCCGCCGCGGTACTCGCCGACGCGGGCTGGGACGTCTGCGTGCTGGAGGCGAACGACGAGGTGGGCGGCGCGGTGCGCTCCGCAGAACTGCACCCGGGTTTCGTCGGCGACCTGTTCAGTGCCTTCTATCCGCTCAGCGTCGCGTCGCCGGTCCTGCGGTCGCTGCAGCTGGAGGACCACGGGGTGCGCTGGTCGCACGCGCCCGCCGTGCTGGCCCACCCGCCGCGGCCGGACAGCGCGGCCGCCGCGGTGCTGCACCGCGATCCCGAGGCCACCGCCGCCGGGCTGGCCGGCGACCATCCCGCCGACGGGCAGGCCTGGCTGGACCTGGTCGAGCAGTGGCAGCGGATCCGCGACCCGCTGCTGCGGTCGATCTTCACCGCCTTCCCCCCGCTGCGCGGCCCCGGGGAGCTGCTGCGCAGGCTGGGCACCGCGGGCGCGTTGCGCCTCGCCCGGTTCCTGGCGCTGCCCGCCCGCCGGATGGGCCAGGAGCTGTTCCGCGGCGAGTCCGGCCGGTTGCTGCTGGCCGGCAACGCCCTGCACGCCGACGTCCCGGTGGACGCCCCGGTGAGCGGCACCTACGGCTGGCTGCTGGCCATGCTGGGCCAGGACGTCGGGTTCCCGGTGCCGGTGGGCGGGGCCGGGCAGCTCGCCGCCGCGCTGGCCGCCAGGGCGCGCGCGGCCGGAGCGCAGATCCACACCGGACAGCGCGCCGAACGGATCGACGTCGAGGGGGGCCGCGCGGTCGGCGTACGCACCGCCGCGGGGCTCACCGTGCACGCACGCCGCGCCGTCGTCGCCGACGTGTCCGCGCCGAGCCTGTATCTGGACCTGCTGGCGCCGCGCGACGTCCCCGCCGCGCTGCGCGCGGACCTGCGGCGCTTCCAGTGGGACAGCCCGGTGGTGAAGGTCAACTGGGCGCTGCGGCGGCCCATCCCGTGGCGGGCGCAGGAGGCGCGCGACGCGGGGACCGTGCACCTCGGCTGCGACGAGAACCAGATGGCGCACTGGTCGGCCGACATCGAGGGCGCCACCGTCCCGCGCACCCCGTTCCTGCTGCTAGGCCAGATGACCACGGCGGACCCGAGCCGCTCCCCCGAGGGCACCGAGAGCGCATGGGCCTACACCCACCTGCCCAGGGGCACGGTCGACGACGCCTCGGCCGACCTGCTCGCCGACCGGGTGGACGAGGTGGTGGAGCGCTTCGCGCCGGGCTTCGGCGCCCGGGTGCTGGCGCGGACCGTGCAACGCCCCGGCGACCTGCACCGCGCCGACGCGAACCTGGTCGACGGCGCGGTCAACGGCGGCACCGCGCAGTTGCACCAGCAACTCGTGTTCCGCGCGGTGCCGGGGCTGGGACGGCCCGAGACGCCGGTGTCCGGCCTGTACCTGGGCAGCGCCGCGGCACATCCGGGCGGCGGGGTGCACGGGGTCTGCGGCTGGCTGGCGGCCAGAGCGGCACTGGCCGAGCACGGCGCGCTGGGCCCGCTGCGCCGCCGGATCACCACGGCCGCCATGGAGCTGATCTACCGGGAGCGGCGCACCACCCGTTAGGCGTACTGCCCAGCCCCTATGCTCCGGCGACGGCCCGGAGGGCGGGAGACCAGCTCGTGGAGCACGTGGACGCGGTGGCGCAGACCGATTCGGGGATGGTCCGGGGCCTCGTCCGGGGCGGCATCGCCTGCTTCCTGGGCATTCCGTTCGCCGCCGCGCCGGAGGGCCCGCTGCGTTTCCAGCCGCCCGCCCCTCCGGCGGCCTGGGCGGGGATCAGGGACGCGACCGCGTTCGGCGCCGCGCCGCCGCAGCTTCCGCCCGCGCCCGGGGCGCTCGCGATCTGGCGGCCCGGCGACGGCCTCGACTGCCTGACGGTGAACGTCTGGACCCCCGACCCCGGCAGCACCGGGCTGCCGGTCATGGTGTGGATCTACGGCGGCGCGTGGCAGACCGGCTCGGCAGGCATGCCGGGCTACGAGGCCGGCACGCTGGCCGGCTCCGGGGTCGTGGTGGTCACCTTCAACTACCGCCTCGGCTTCGCGGGTTTCGGGCACCTGCCCGGCGTCCCGGACAACCGGGGACTGCGCGACCAGATCGCGGCACTGGAATGGGTGCAGCGCAACGTCGCGGCATTCGGGGGTGACCCCGCCAACGTGACCGTCTTCGGCCAGTCCGCGGGCGCGGCGTCGGTCGCCGTGCTGCTCGCCGCGCCGTCCGGCCGGGGCCTGTTCCGGCGGGCGATCGCACAAAGCATCCCGGCCGGCCTGCGCACCACCGACGAGGCCGAGCGCGTCACCAGGATGCTGGCCGCGCACGCGCAGGTGCCCGCCACGGCCGAGGGCTTCGGCACGCTGGCTCCGGAGGAGATCCTGCAGATCCAGAATGTGCCGCTGCGGGACAC
>DASXOL010000154.1:0-8863 GCA_036494295.1 Pseudonocardiaceae bacterium | reverse complement strand
TCGTCCTCGGCTCCCGGTTCGGCGGCCAGCACGCGTGCCAGCGCGTCGCGCTGCTGGTCGAACATGCGGTGCATACCCGCGGTGAGCGTCGGGCTCGTTGTGATCACCCGCAGCGGCGTGACCAGGTCCTGGTCCGAGTCGACGCCCGGGTCGGCGGCGAAGGCGCGGTAGTACGCGCGCAGCGCCGCCACCGGCGACTGGCCCGCCGCGCGATCAGCCACGATCTGCGCCGGGTCGTCGTCCGCGGCCGTGTCGAGTACCAGCGACTCCTTGGTCGGGAAGTACTTGAACAGCGTCACCTTCGCGACGTCGGCCGCGTCGGCGATCTCCGCCACGGTGACCGCGTCGAAACCGCGCGCGGCGAACAGCCGCATCGCCGTCTCGGCGATCGCGCGCCGGGTTCGGAGTCTCTTGCGCTCCCGCAGTCCCCGCCGCTCGACCATGTCGATCACCGTACAGCGAAACGCGTACCAGGTTCAATATTTAACCCAGTACGCTTATCCGGCCGGTTCGACGATCAGGTGCAGCTCCTTCACCCCGTTGATCCCGGGATTCGCGTAGGGCTCCAGTGGACGGGTGGGATCGACCCGCAGCGCCGAGAACCGGGTCAGCAGGATCCGCAGGGCAAGCTTCGCCTCCAGCCGGGCCAGCGGTGCGCCGATGCAGAAGTGGATGCCCCGGCCGAAGCCCAGGTGCGGGTTGGGTGATCGGTCCGGCACGAACTCGTCCGGGCGGTCGAACTGCCGCTCGTCGCGATTGGCCGCGTCTATCCACACGTTCACCAGCGACTTCGCCGCGATCACCTGGTCGCCGAGGGTGACCTCGGTGGTGGTGAACCGCGCACTGCGGGTGAACGGGGAGCGGTAGCGCAGCACCTCCTCGATGGCGGCGGGCAGCCCCTCCGGGTTGGCGCGCAGCGCGTCCTGCGCCTCGGGATGCTCGTCCAGGCACCGGATGCTGTTGCCGAGCAGCACGGTGGTGGTGATGTGCCCGGCCAGCAGGAGCACGGTGGCGAAACCCACGATCTCCTGGTCGTCGAGCTTCTCTCCGTCGATCTCCGCGGCATCGAGATCGGTGAGCAGGTCCCGACGGGGGTGGCGCCGCCGCTCGGCGAGGTGTCCGCGCAGGTAGTCGCGGAACTTCTCGAGCCGCTGTGCGGACTCGTCGATCGCGGCCTTGTCGGTCGGGTCGACGTTCTCTTGGTCGAGCAGGTCGTCCGCCCAGCTCTTGAACACCAGCCGGTCCTCGGCGGGCACGCCGAGCAGCTCGGCGATCACGATCACCGGGAGCGGGTAGGACAGATCGCCGACCAGTTCGAGGTGGTCACGCTCGCCGGCCTGGTCCAGCAGCTCGTCGGTCAGCTCGACGATGCGGCCTTCGAGCTCGGCGATCGCCCGCGGCGTGAACGCCTGGCTCACCAGGCGGCGCAGCCGATGGTGTCGCGGCGGGTCCATGGCCAGGATGTTGCCCGCGACGAGGTCGGCCCGGTCGGGAAAGAGCTGGCTGAAGTCGGAGCCGAAGAGCTCGTACTCGGAAAGCACCCGGGCGACGTCCTGATAGCGGAAGGCGTGCCACATCCGCAGGTCCGGATCGAACCAGACCGGCTCGTTGTCGCGCATTTCCTTGAACCAGGCCGGGTCGTTCCATCGGGCATCCTGGCCCTGGGTCGCTCTGGTCATGGGATTGGCCTCCTCGAGAGTGAACGGGAAACACGACAGCCGCGCGGCGTGCCGTCATGGCTGCATTGTCGGATCTGCCCGGTGGGGCGTGGGCGGATTGGCGAAAGACCGTCAATACCGGGTAATTCGTTCAGGTGAGGTACCGCAAACAGGTCGCAACGCAGACGTCGAGGGGGTGGCTGGTGTCGACGAGCAGTTTCGGTTCGCCGATCGGATCCGCTCCCGCCTGCACCCTGCGGTACAGCGCGGCGTCGCGATTCGCGGCCGGATGGTCTCCGGCGCAGCGGTCCCGGTCGATGCGCGCCAGTGCGACCGCGTCGGCGCAGGTGCATTCGATGACCCGCAGCGCCACGTCGATGTCCGCTGCCCAGTCGCGCAGGGTGTCGATCTGGTCGGCGCGGGAATAGGTGCGGCCGTCGAGGATCACGCGTGCCTGCGGATCGCGGCACAGCATCCACTGGGCGGTGCGATACATGACGTCCACGCAGAAGTCGTCCTGTGCGCGGCTGTAGTCCACAAGCGACGGTGCGAACAGGGCGCCGCGGATCCGGTCCTTGTCCAGCACCGTGGCGCCGAGTCGGGGCGCGAGCGCGCGGGCCAGGGTGCTCTTGCCGACCCCTGGCAGCCCCGCCATGGCGACGATCACGGCGCCCCCCGAGTCAGCGGTGCGGGGCGGACAGGGTCGCGGCATGGGCGGCCAGACCTCGCGCGCACTTCCTGATGAACCGTTCGATCCCCCACCGCAGCAGCGGTCCGGTGCCGGCATGCCGGGGCAGGAACGAGGTCCGCCACCGGATCCCCGTTCCGCGGTCGTCCGGCTGGAGATCCACTTCGCCCCGGTAGCCGCTGACCGGCATGCCCGACAGGTGCCGGTAACCGAACCGACGGTCCGGGACCAGCTCGGCGATCTCGTCGCGGCCGCGGACGCGGCCCCGGACGTAGATGCGGATCGCGCCGATCCCTTCGGTCTCCTGCGCTCCGGTGCGCTCCAGTTCGAACGAGTCGATCGGCGACCAGGTCGGCCAGCTCGCGCCGTCGCGCAGCAGCGCGTACACGGTTCCGGCGTCCGCCTGGGTGTGCACCTGCACGTCGATGTGTTGCCTGCGCACGACCATCTCCCCTCAGTGAACCATGTGGTACATGTACCATCTGGTTCAGCCATGGGCAACAACGACAACGATCCGAAGCAGCGACTGCTCGCCGGCACCGTCGACCATCTGGCCTCCCACGGGGCGGCCGACATCAGCCTGCGCCGCCTGGCCGCCGCGCTCGGGACCAGCCACCGCATGCTGCTCTACCACTTCGGCTCCAAGGAAGGCCTGCTCATCGAGGTGGTGCGGCTGATCGAACAGCGCCAGCGGGAGATGTTCGCCGGGCTCGGCCCCGAGGCGGACGACTCCCCGTACGAGGTCGCCCGGCTGTTCTGGAGCCGGCTGGCCGACCCGGCGATGTGGCCTTACGTGCGGTTGTTCTTCGAGATGTACGGCCGCGCGCTGCAGGGCGATCCGGGCGCGACGCCGCTGCTGGACGGCATCGTCGAGCAGTGGCTGGAGGTGCTGACCGAATGGCACCACCGCCACGGCGTCCCAGCGGGCAAGGCACGGGCCAATGCCAGGCTGGGAGTCGCCGTGGTCCGCGGGCTGCTGCTCGACCTGCTGGCCACCGGGGACCGGGAGGGCGTCGACCAGGCCATGGAGCAGTACATCGCGCTCTCCGAGGGGGCCGTAGGTGTGGACGGCCCGGAGCCGGACTAGAGGCGGCGCAGCACGTCGTGGCTCGGGTTGTCGAGCACCACCGCACACGGCGAGTTGGGGTAGTCCCGGTCGGTGATCCAGAGCCGGACCCTGGCCGGCCAGACCTCCTGGAGCCGGCACGGCCACCAGCGTCCGTCAACGCGGACCTGCCAGGGCTCGGCCATCGACGACAGCCCGCGGGTCCGCACCGTGCGATGCGCCTCCTCCTCGGTGGGGTACCGGCCGAGCACCCCGCCGAACACGGTCAGCGCGGCCCACACCGCACCGTCCGACCCCGCACCGTCCCGGCCCACGTAACCCATCAGCTCGGAGTCCTCGTCGCGGCGTACCTCCGTCATGCTCATCCGTCTTCCTCCCGCTCCGCGATCACGGTAGAAGCTGACCCGGCGTCACGAGCAAGCGAATTCCGGGCACGGCGTGGGAAGGGACGGCCGAAATGCGTGCGCTGATCAGCTTCGTCGGCGGCGAGGGGCATCTCCAACCGCTGATTCCCCTGGCGCTGGCCGCATCGGCAGCGGGTCACGAGGTGACCGTCAGCGGTGCCGCGGCGCTGGCTCCGGTCGCGGCGGCGTCCGGCCTCGCGTTCGTCGCCAGCGGGCCGGACGCGGTGTCGCAGCGCGTCCCGCTGCAGCCGGTCGACATGGTGGAGCGATCCGCGACGGCACCGGTCCACGGTGCACATCGCGCTGCATTTCTTCCTGCCCGGCACGGTGGGTCTGGGCGCCCTGCTCAGCACGTCCGCCGACGGCGGGCTGATGTGGCGGACCGTGTTCGTCATCGGCGGCCTGGTCGGCCTGGTCGAGTCGGTGTCCTCCCTGCGCGACCGTGGCGCGCGGGCGCTGCCCGGCCTGACGCTGCAGCTGCTCGACCCGGTCTGGTACGCGCTCATGATCGTGGCCGCGCTGCTGCCCGCGGGATTGTTCGTCCTGGCGCCGCTGCAGATCGAGGGCATCGCGACCGGGCTGCTGTTCCTGTCCGGGCTGTGCTCGGTGTGGATGGCCTTCGTCGAGCCCGCACCCGCCGCGCGGTGATGCCGGTCAGTGCACCTGCACCCGCCCGGTCGCGCCGTGCACGGTGATGCGCTGCCCGGTGCTGATGCGCAGCGTCGCGTCGCGCACCCCGACCACCGCGGGGATGCCGTACTCGCGGGCGACGACCGCGCCGTGTGAGTTCGCCCCGCCCATCTCCATCACGAGGCCGCCCGCGGTGAGGAACAGCGGCGTCCAGCCCGGGTCGGTGGAGGGGGCCACCAGGATCTCCCCCGGCTCCAGGTGCGCGCCGACCGGATCCAGCACCACCCGGGCGGTGGCGCTCACCGTGCCCGCGGAGGCCGGGGTACCGGTGAGCAGGCCGCCGTCCGCTGCCGCACCGGCGCCGAGCACGTCGGAGGTGTTCTCCGGGATCGTGCCGTCCGAGAGCAGCACCCGCGGCACCTGCCTGCGGCGCAGTTCCTGGTCGTAGTCCTCGCGGCGGGCGGCGACGAGATCGCGGAAGTCGGCGCCGCCCAGCGCCGCCCGCACCTGGACCAGGTCGAGGAAGAACACGTCGTCCGGCGTGGCCAGTGACCCGGCGGCGGCCAGTTCCGCGCCGATGACGGCGAGCTGCGCGCGGACGTGGGCCAGCCCGCGCACCAGGAAGTCCTTGTGCGTCTCGCGCATGCCGACCAGCTGACGCACCCGGCGCAGGGCGACGCGCACCGCCACCGCCCGAAGCCTGCTGCGCCTGCGGACCGCGCCGACCACCCGCTCGACGGTCGCCTCGGCGGCGCGGCGCCCCCGGGCGAACTGCGCGTCCGGTGCCTGCACGGGCTGATCCAGCCGCAAGTAGTTGGCCAGTACACCGAGCACATAGGTGGGGTCGTCCGACCAGCGCGGCATGCCCAGGTCGATCTCCGCGACCGCACGGTGGCCGTGTTTGCCCAGGAAACCGGCGAGACCTCGGTGCAGCGCAGCGGGCAGCTCACCGCGCAGGAAGCGCGCCGCCAGCTGCGCCGGCGGGGTGTCGCGCAGTGCGGCCGCCGATTCCGGGTCCGCGCGCGACTCCGTCGCCAGCGCCCACAGCTCGAGGTCCATCTCGGTGGTGACGTTGTGCGGCAGGGAGCGCAGCACCTCGTCCATCTCGCGCTGTGCCAGCTCGGTGCGGGCCACCCGGCCCGCGACGGCCTGGGCGAGAAACCCGGTGCCTGCGACCGGCGTGACCGAGGGCATGATCGGGACGAGCGACTCACCGAGCAGCCGCTCCACGTGGTCCAGCCGCTCCGTCGCGCTGAGCTGGGCGGGAGCTGTCAGCGACGCGCGAAGCCGGGCGCCGTAGCGGTCCACCCGCCTGCGCGCCGCGGTTGGGCTGACCATGGCCTGGACGAGCTGCAGCGGGATGCGGAACCGCACGGCTACCGCGAGCAGCCTGCGCAGGAACGGCCACCAGGACGTGCTGCGCACCGGGAACCGCGGGTCGTCGAAGAGTCCCCGCATCACGACCCCGGAGCGGGCCTCCATCACGTCGAAGATCCGGGGCACCAGCGTGCGGCCGACCCGGCTGCGCAGAACCGGTGTGGCGTCGACGAAGACACGCGCGCCGGCCTCCGCGAACACCGCGGGCCCTCCGACCGGGTCGGCGACTGTCTTACCGAAGACCACCTCCGACACGCAGGACGCCAACAGCCGGAACGCCGCACTGCCCATCGGCGTGATCGGGCGGGTGAGCCCCTGCGCCAGGCTCATGCAGAAGTACACCCGGGGCGGCCCGTCCGCCGCGCCGGCGGGCAGCGGGTACAGCGTGGTGATCGGGCGGGACTGGGTGAGCCACCGCGTTCCGGCCGCGTCGAGCGCCCACTCGATGTCCTGTGGGGCGCCGAAGTGGCGCTCGACCTGCCTGCCCAGCGCGGTGAGGTCCCGTACCTGCCGTTCGGTCAGGCAGGCCTGGTCGGCGCCGGCCTGGCGGGTGACCTGCTCGGTGCCGCCACCGGCCAGCGCGCGCACCGCCACCTGCTTGTCACCCAGCCTGCTTTCGACGATCCGGCCCGCGCCGTCCACCACGAAGCGGTCCGGGTTGACCGCGCCGGACACCACCGCCTCGCCGAGACCGGGGCTCGCGTCGATCACGGTGCGGGTACGGGTGCCGGTGACCGGGTCAGCGGTGAATAGGACGCCTGCCACCTGGGCCTCGACCATGCGTTGGACCACGACCGCGAGCCGCACGCTCCGGTGGTCGATGCCGTTGGTGTCCCGGTAGCTCACCGCCCGGTCGGTCCAGAGCGAGGCCCAGCAGCGGCGCATCGCGTCGAGCACCGCGTCGGCGCCAACGACATTGAGGTAGGTGTCCTGCTGGCCCGCGAAGCTCGCCGTCGGCAGGTCCTCCGCGGTGGCCGAGGAGCGTACCGCCACCGGCACGTCGTCACCGAGGCCACGATAGGCGCGCAGCACCGCTTCGGACACCGCGGCAGGCACCGGGGCGGCGAGGATCGCGCTGCGCGCCCGGCCCGCCGGGTCGTCGCCGTCGACCACGTGCTCCAGCCCGGCGAGGGCCGCGACCTGCCGGTACGCCTCGGTGGTGACGCAGAAGCCGGGCGGCACCGGCAGACCGGCCCGGATGAGCCCGCCGAGGTTCGCCGCCTTGCCACCCGCCACCTCGAGCCGCGAGCCCAGCTCCGGCAGGTCGAGAACAAGCTCCGCGACGAAGGTATCCGTATCCGAACGCCGCATGGTGGTCACGCTCGGAAGGTAACCCCGCGATGACGAAAACTCAACAAGCGATGAAAAACTCTCGCCAGGCCGATCGCGGGCGTGGTCGGCCGGGACGGAGACTGGTAGCTCGCCGTCGTCGGCGCCGGTAGGTTCCTGCTGGTCCGCGCCGGGCGCGGTGGCGGCGCACCGCAGCTCGCACTCCCCCGTACTCGTAGGTTGGACCCATGGACGACCAGGCCCTCGGCAGGCGCGAGCGCAAGAAGCGGGCCACGCGCGCAGCACTGAGCGAGGCGGCCTGGCGGTTGTCCGTCGAGCACGGCGTGGACAACGTGACGGTCGAACAGATCGCCGACGAGGCCGATGTGGCGCTGCGGACCTTCTTCAACTACTTCTCGAGCAAGGAGGAGGCGGTGGTCGCGGGTGACGTGGCCACCGCGCAGTCACTGGTGGAGGCCTTCCGGTGCCGCCCGGAGACCGAGTCGGTGCTCACCGCGCTGCGCCATGCGGTACTGGCCGTGGTGCGCGACCGGTACACCGACCGACACCGCGTCGAGCAGATGCGGGCGGTGCGTCGCACCCCGTCGCTGCTGCCCCATCAGCTCGCCGCGTTCGTCGACCAGGAACGGGCGCTGGCCGCGGCGGTGGCCGATCGGGCAGGCTCCGATCTGGACCGTGAGCTGTACCCGGCGGTGGTGGCGGCCGCCGCGATGGCGGGTCTGCGGGTGGCGGTGCAGCGCTGGATGGCCGGACCGGAGTCAGGCCGGGATCAGGAGTCGCTGACCGAACTGGCCGAGGGCGTCATCACGCAGCTGGCGGCGGGGCTGGAGGCACCGCTGCGGACTATGACGCCGAGCTGACCGAGAGCGCCCCGGACGGACAGAGCTCGACCGCCTCGCGGACGGCGTCTTCGTGCTCGGCGTCGGGCTCGGCGTCGAGCACGACCACGGTGCCGTCGTCGTCGCTCTGGTCGAACACCGCAGGCACCCGCAGCGCGCACAACCCGGCGCCGATGCAGACCCCCGTGTCGGCGTGGACGGTGATCACCGGGCCTCCGCGGCGTCCCAGGCGACCGGCAGGGAGTGCACTCCGTAGATGACCATGTGGCTGCGCAACGGGATGTCCTCGGGTGCCGCCGCGAGGCGCAGCCCGGGCAGCCTGCGCAGCAGCTCGGTGAACCCGACCGTCATCTCGACCCGGGCCAGCTGCTGGCCCAGGCACTGGTGCACGCCATGACCGAAGGCCAGGTGCGGGCCGCGCGGGCGGGCGACGTCGAGCGACTCGGGGTCCGCCCAGTGGCCGGGATCGCGGTTGGTCACCGGCAGCGAGATCAGGACCGTGGCGTCCGCGGGGATCTGCCGGCCGCCCAGCTCCACCGGCTCGCGCGTCTGGCGAGCGAGACCGAGATGCACGATGGACAGGTACCGCAGCAGTTCCTCGACCGCCCCGTCGATCAATGTCGGGTCCGCGCGCAGCGCTTCGAGCTGCTCGGGATGTTCGAGCAGCGCGAACGTGCCGAGGCCGAACATGTTCGCGGTGGTCTCGTGCCCGGCGATCAGCAACAACAGGGCGATGTTGACGAGTTCGTCGTCGTCCAGCGCGGGATCCGCGTCGCCGTGGACGAGCCCGGAGAGCAGGTCGTCGGTGGGCCGCTCGCGCTTCTCGGTGACCAGGCGCTGTATGAACTCGCGCATCTCGTCACGGATCCGCAGCAATTCCTCGAATGACGTGTCCAGGCTCAGCATCGTCG
>DASXOL010000153.1:0-5540 GCA_036494295.1 Pseudonocardiaceae bacterium | reverse complement strand
TGTCGCTCTACAAGGAGTACCGCGACGTCGTCGGTCAGTTCGCCTATGTCGTGGAGACCGAGCGCCGGTTCTACCTGGCCAACGTGGTCGACGTGCAGGCCCGCAACGCGGACGGCGAGGTGTACTTCGAGGTGCGGATGTCCGATGCCTGGGTGTGGGACATGTACCGCCCGGCGCGCTTCGTCAAGAACGTGCGGGTGATCACGTTCAAGGACGTGAACGTCGAGGAGCTGGACAAACCGGACCTGCGGCTCCCGGAGACCGGGCCGTTCCGCGGCTAGGACTCGCTCAGCTCGTCCCCGCATGGACACACACCCCTGACAACGCGCCGCCTCGCGTCCCCCTCCGGCGCTGAGCTGTCCACAGGTACCGCGTTGTCCACAGCCCGACGCTGACCTGGTCGACGGCCCTTTCCCGGCCGAGCACTCTCGCCGCTGCGGGAAGGCCGACGACGGGGAGGGCGGGATGGAACCGGCAGCGCACGCTGCGGCACAGCCAGGGCACAACGGAGCACTGGGCCGGTGGGGCGAGAACCTGGCCGCGGACTATCTGACCCGCAGCGGGCTCGTGCTCCTCGCCCGCAACTGGCGCTGCCGGGACGGGGAGCTCGACCTGGTCGCGACCGACCGCGAGCGCCTGATCGTCTGCGAGGTCAAGACCAGAACCGGGGACGGCTACGGCGCGCCCTCGGAGGCGGTGACCCCGGTCAAGGCGGCCCGTATCCGCCGGGTGACCGCGTCGTGGCTGCGTATCCACCGGGTCGGCTGGTGCGAGATCCGCTTCGACGTGGTCGCCGTGCACCGCCCGGCCTCCGGGCCGGTGACCCTGGAACACCTGCGGGGTGCGTTCTGATGGCGCTGGCCAGCGCCTGGGCGGTGGCGCTGCACGGCGTCGACGGCGTGCTGGTGGAGATCGAGGCGGACATCGGTCCCGGCCTGCCCGGCCTGCAGATGGTCGGGCTGCCGGACACCGCGTTGACCGAGGCGCGCGACCGGGTCCGTGCCGCGGTGCTCAACTCGGGTGAGCGGTGGCCGCCGCGGCGGATGACCCTGGCGCTGTCCCCGGCCACCCTGCCCAAGGTCGGCAGCGGCTACGACCTGCCGCTGGCGTGTGCGCTGCTGGCCGCGGACGGCCGGGTGCCCGCACACCGGCTGCGCGGCGCCGTCCTGATCGGCGAGCTCGCGCTGGACGGCAGGCTGCGCCCGGTGCGCGGGGTGCTGCCCGCCGTGCTGACCGCGCGCCGCGTCGGCTTCGCCCAGGTGGTGGTGCCCGCGCCGTCGCTGCGCGAAGCCGCGCTGGTGAGTGGGGTCGAGGTGCTGGGCGCGACCAGGTTGGCCGAGGTGATCGCCTGGTTGCGCAGCCCGGACGGCGCGCTGAGCAAGCCGGGTCCGCCGCGACCGGCGCCGCCGAGCCCGGTTCCCGACCTCGCCGACGTGCTCGAACAGGGCGACGCGCGCTGGGCGGTGGAGGTCGCCGCGGCGGGCGGCCACCACCTCCTGCTGACCGGGCCGCCCGGGACCGGAAAGACCATGCTGGCCCAGCGGATGGTCGGGCTGCTCCCCGAGCTGACCGAGCCGGAGGCGCTCGAGGTGACCGCGGTGCACTCGGTGGCCGGCCTGCTGTCCCCGGACACTCCGCTGATCGCGGTGCCGCCGTTCGTCGCGCCGCACCACACCAGCTCGGTGGCCGCGCTGGTGGGCGGAGGCTCCGGACTGGCCAGGCCCGGCGCGGTGAGCAGAGCGCACCGGGGGGTTCTGTTCTTGGACGAGGTCGCGGAGTTCGGTGCCCGGTCGCTGGAGGCACTGCGCACGCCGCTGGAGGACGGCGAGGTCCGGCTGGCCCGGCGGGACGGGGTGGTTCGGTATCCGGCCCGGTGCCAGCTCGTCCTGGCCGCCAATCCGTGCCCCTGCGCACCGCCTGACGAGCGGGACTGCACCTGTTCCCCCGCGGTCCGCAGGCGCTATCTGGGGCGGCTCTCCGGCCCGTTGCTGGACCGGGTGGACCTTCGGGTGGCGATGCGCCCGGTGAAGGCGATGGGCCGGTCAGGAACCGACCCGGAATGCACGGCGACGGTGCGCGAACGGGTCGAGCGGGCCCGTGCCGCGGCGCGCGCCCGGTGGGCGGGCACCGACTGGAGCACCAATGCCGAGGCGCCCGGGCCGGTCCTGCGGCGCCGGTACCGGCTGCCCAGAGACGTCACCGCGCCCGTCGAGGCCGCTCTGCACAAGGGCCTGCTCACCGCCAGGGGCGCGGACCGGACGCTGCGGCTGTCCTGGACGCTCGCGGACCTGGCGGGCAGGGACCGCCCGCTGTGCGAGGACGTGTCGGCCGCGATGGGCCTGCGCAACCGGAGCGTGGCCTGATGCCCGCCGCGCCGGACACGGCCGGGCAGCGGGAGCTGCGGCAGGCCCGTGCCTACCTCAACCGGGTCGCCGAGCCACCGGCACCCGCTCTCGCCGGGTTCGTCGCCGAGGTGGGGCCGGTGCGCGCGGCTCGGCTGGTGCTCGCCGGGCGGGTGCCGCAGCGGGTGGCCACGGAGACGGCCGGCCGCCGCGACGACGACCGGGCGGCGGCGGATCTGGCCGAGATCGCCGCTCTCGGCGGGCGGCTGGTGACCCCGGAGGACGACGAGTGGCCCACCGAGGCGTTCCGCTGTTTCGCCACGCCCACCGCACTGGCCGACGAGCGGTGGTGCGCACCGATGGCGCTGTGGGCGCGCGGCGCCGCCCGGGTCGACGAACTCGGCGAGCGCTGCGTCGCCGTGGTCGGTGCACGGGCGGCCACCGACTACGGCGAGCACGTCGCCGCGGATTTCGGGTACGGGCTCGCCGACGCCGGCTGGGCGGTCGTCTCCGGCGCCGCCTTCGGCATCGACGCTGCCGCGCACCGGGGCGCGCTGTCCGCGGACGGGTGCACGGTGGCTGTGCAGGCCTGCGGGCTCGACCAGGGGTATCCGGCAGGTCACCGGAGGATGCTGGACCAGATCACCGCGCACGGGGCGGTCGTCAGCGAGTACCCGCCCGGTGTCCGGCCTGCCCGCTACCGGTTCCTGGTGCGCAACCGCCTGATCGCCGCGCTCGCCGAGGGCACCGTGGTGGTCGAGGCGGGCGTGCGCAGCGGTGCCCGGCGCACCGCCACCGCGGCGGCGGCGCTGGGCCGCGTCGTGATGGCGGTGCCGGGACCGGTCACCTCCGCGGTCTCGGTCGGCTGTCACGCGCTGATCCGCGACGAGCAGGCGCTGGTGGTCACCCGCGTCCCGGAGATCGTCGAGGCGGTGGGGCGCCTCGGTGCCGACCTGGCGCCGCCGGTGGACAGCAGCCCGCCGCGACCGACCGACGGGCTGGCGCGGGAGCTGCTCGCGGTGTTCGAGGCGCTGCCTGCGCGGGGCTGCCGCCACCCCGAACAGCTCGCCCAGGAGTCCGCACTGCCACTGCACCGGGTGCGGGCCGCGTTGCCGCTGTTGGAGCTGCAGGGCCTGGTGGAGTGCGCGGTCACCGGGTGGCACCGGGTCGCCGCGCATCGACCGCGTGGCGGTGCTTGACCAGATGAGCGGACAGGCGCAGCGTCCTGCGGGTGAGCAGGGGCCCGCGGAGAGCCGGGGAGCGGGGCGGGAAGCAGCGGCGGGTCGATCCGCTGCCCGACGACCTCGTGGCCCACCGGGAGCGGTTCGCGGCTCATCTGCGGTCGGTACGCGGCCTGTCGGAGCACACCGTTCGCGCCTACCGGGGTGATGTCACCAGCCTGTTGCACCATCTCGCCGGTCGCGGCTGTGACCGCGTGGCCGACCTGGACCTCGCCGTGCTGCGGGGCTGGCTGGGCGCGCAGCACCGCGACGGGCGCGGGCGCGGCACGCTGGCGCGGCGGGCTGCCGCGGCGCGCGCCTTCACCGCGTGGGCGACCAAGGCGGGTCTGCTCGCGACCGACCCCGGTGCCCGGCTGGTGGCGCCGCGTCCACAACGGGCGCTGCCCGGGGTGCTGCATCCGGAGCAGGCGATCGCCGCCGCGCAGGCCGCGGGACGGGGCGCCGCGGACGGTGATCCGGTGGCTCTACGTGACCACGCGATGGTGGAACTGCTCTACGCGACCGGCATCAGAGTCGCTGAACTGTGTGGACTCGACACGGATGATCTCGATCACCAGCGGCGGCTCGTCCGGGTGTTCGGGAAGGGTGCCAAGGAGCGCGCCGTGCCCTACGGGGTGCCCGCCGACCGGGCCGTCACCCGATGGCTGAGCGAGGGGCGCGCTGCCCTGGCGCACCCGTCCTCACCAGCGGCATTGTTCCTCGGGGCACGGGGAGGTCGGATCGATCAGCGCATCGTCCGCACGGTGGTGCACGACGCGGTGCGCGCGGTGGAAGGCGCCACGGACGTGGGGCCGCACGGGCTGCGGCACAGCGCGGCGACCCACCTGTTGGAGGGAGGCGCGGATCTTCGTGCCGTTCAGGAACTGCTTGGTCACGCTACGCTTGCGACTACGCAGCTCTATACCCACGTGACCGTCGAGAGGTTAATGACGATTCATGACCGGAGCCACCCCCGTTCCTGAGCAATCCGGGGGTCGCGACCGCACCTTGACCGCTGTCGCCCCCGCTCGCCCCACCGTTCCGGGTGGGGATTCGGAGGCCAGGGCAGATGAGGTCGAGGCAGGGATCGTCGCCTTGTGGGAGGCGTACGGAACCGATCGAGCCGTGTCGTTGCGAGACCGCCTGGTCCTGCATTACGCGCCGCTGGTCAAGTACGTCGCGGGTCGCGTGGGTACCGGTCTGCCCGCCCACGTCGACCTGGCCGACCTGGTGCAGTCCGGCGTGTTCGGCCTGGTCGACGCCATCGAACGGTTCGAGCAGGAACGCGGGCTGAAGTTCGAGACGTACGCGATGCAGCGGATCCGCGGCGCGATTCTGGACGAGCTGCGCGCGCAGGACTGGGTGCCCAGGTCGGTCCGCACCCGGGCGCGGGAAGTCGAGCGGGCCTTGGAGCGGCTGGCAGGCAGGTTGCAGCGCTCCGCCACCGACGCCGAGGTGGCGCAGGAGCTCGGCATCACCCTCGCCGACCTGCGTGAGCTGTACGCCCAGCTGCAGCTGACCAGCGTGGTGGCGCTGGACGAGCTGGTCGCGGTCGGGCGCGGGGGCGCCTCGCTCGCCGAGACCCTGCCCGACGACAAGGTGGCCGAACCGGGGGCGGTCCTCGACTCGGTGGAGAACCGGCGCCTGCTCGCCCAGGCGGTGTCGCAACTCGCCGACCGGGACCGGGTGGTGGTCACCCTCTACTACTTCGAGAACCTGACCCTCGCCGAGATCGGCAGGGTGCTCGGCGTGACCGAGTCACGGGTGTGCCAGTTGCACACCCGGGCCGTCCTGCGGCTGCGCAGCAAGATGCTCGAGGCCACCAACGGCTGAGCGGCTCACCCGCCGTCGCCGTTGTCCTCCCACGGGAGCAGACGCACCCGGCCCGCGGTGAGCAGGCGAAGCGGGTCCAGATAGTCCATTCCGCGCCGGACACCCCAGTGCAGGCAGGTCGTCGTCGCACAGCCGTCGTCGCCGG
>DASXOL010000152.1:0-10782 GCA_036494295.1 Pseudonocardiaceae bacterium | reverse complement strand
CACGCTGGCGTGGATCACCTGCCACCGCCGCTGCGTCCGCGACTACGAACGCCTGCCCGCCCACCACGAAGCCATGGTCCGCTGGAGCATGATCCGCATCACCAGCCGACGGCTCGCCAAATAGGTTCAGGAACAGGCTCTTAGGACAGGGTTTCGCCGACCCGTTATCCGCGTTCTGGATGCAGACTGCTGTTATCCGGGCCTGGATAGCCGCGTTCTGCATCCAGATCGCGGTGTGGTCAGTGGGCGAAGGGGTCGTGGGTCCGGCCGACCAGGGCTGCCACCGAGTCGATGACCAGGTCGGGGCGGAAGGGGAACTGGCCCGCGCTGGCCGTGGTCGAGATGCCGCTGAGCACCAGCACGGTCCGCAGCCCGGCTTCGAGGCCGGCCACCACGTCGGTCTCCATCCGGTCGCCGATCATCAGCGTGCGCTCGGAATGCGCCCCGAGGGCGCGCAGCGCCGAGCGCACCATCAGCGGGTTGGGCTTGCCGACGAAGTACGGATCCTTGCCGGTCGCCCGGCTGATCAGCGCGGCGACCGAGCCGGTGGCGGGCAGCGGCCCCTCGGGTGACGGCCCCGTGGTGTCCGGGTTGGTGGCGATGAACCGCGCGCCGCCGTCGATCAGCCGGACCGCCTTGGTGATCGACTCGAAGCTGTACGTGCGGGTCTCGCCGAGCACCACGTAGTCCGGCTCGGTGTCGGTGAGCACGTAGCCGATCTCGTGCAGCGCGGTGGTCAGCCCGGCTTCGCCGATCACGTGCGCGGTGCCCGAGGGCCGCTGGCTCTCCAGGAACCGGGCGGTGGCCAGCGCCGAGGTCCACATCCGGTCCGCGGGCAGGTCCAGCCCGCTGCGCATCAGCCGGGCGTGCAGGTCGCGCGGGGTGTAGATCGAGTTGTTGGTGAGGACCAGGTAGTCGGCACCGCGTTCGTTGAGCTCGGCGAGGAAGTCCGCGGCGCCGGGGACCGCCCGGTTCTCGCGCACCAGCACGCCGTCCATGTCGATGAGATAGGCCCAGTCGGGCCGCTGGTCCGTCACGACCTCAATGGTCTGCTGACGACCACGCTGCCGCAGCCGCTGCGCCCTCGACATCGGGTGGGTCTCCCGCCGTCACCGCGTGGTGGCCGTGGGTGGGGTGCACGGCGAGCTCGGTCGCCTTCACCACGAACCAGACGCCGGAGCCGGAGCTCAGGCCCAGCTCCACCGCCGAGGCGGGCGTGATGTCCGCGGCCACCCCGCCCGAGCCGCGCACCCTGATGAGCGCGCCCTGGGGCTCCAGCGCGGTCACCCGGTCCCGGATCACGTTGCGCGCGCTGCCGGTGGGCTGGT
This sequence comes from Pseudonocardiaceae bacterium, assembly GCA_036494295.1. Lineage (GTDB taxonomy): Bacteria > Actinomycetota > Actinomycetes > Mycobacteriales > Pseudonocardiaceae. The sequence goes on along the minus strand of DASXOL010000152.1, from coordinate 9,454 downwards.
CCACGTGCACGGTCACCGCGCCGGGAGAGAACACCGCCACCGCGGGCTCGCCGTCGATGGCCTCGCTCGCGCCGGTCAGCTCGGTGCCGTCGGCGACCTTCAGCCCGTTGGGCACCGCGGTGCCCGGCACCAGGTTCAGCCCGGCCAGCCGGGCGGCGAACACGCTGCGCGGCCGGGTGAGCACGTCCATGGTCAGCCCCTGCTCCACCACCTTGCCGCCCTCGAGCACCACCACCCGGTCGGCGAGGACCAGCGCGTCGATCACCTGGTGGGTCACGATGACGGTGAGCCGGTCCCACAGCAGCGAACGCAGCAGCGCGCGCAGCGCGGGCGCCACCTCGATGTCCACCGCGGAGAGCGGCTCGTCGAGCAGCAGCAGGTCAGGACCCGTGGCGAGCGCCCTGGCCAGCGCGATCCGCTGGGCCTGCCCCCCGGAGAGCCGCGCCGGGCGACGGGCGGCGAACTCGGTGGCGTCCACCTCGGCGAGATGCGTCATCGCCGCCTGCCGCGCCTCCCGCTTGCGCACGCCCGCCGCGCGCGGACCGAACGCCACGTTGTCCAGCACCGACATGTGCGGGAACAGCAAGGGCTGCTGGGCGAGCAGGCCGATCCGCCTGCGGAACGGCGGCACCTGTATCCGGCCTGCGGTGTCGGTGAGCACCCGGTCGTCGAGCACGATCCGCCCGCGGTCGGGGTACAGCAGCCCCGCGATGGCCGAGAGCAGGGTGGACTTGCCGGACCCGTTGCGGCCCAGCACGGCGAGCACCTCGCCCAGCCCCACCTCCACCTCGGCGTCCAGGGAGAAGCCCTCGCGCTGCACCGCCACGTGGGCGTAGAGACCCGAACTCATCGCAATCCCTCCGCGGCACGTGGCCGGGCCACCGCGATCACCACGATGGCGACGACGACGAGCACCAGCGACAGCGCGACCGCGCCGTCGACGTCGACCTCGCGCTGCAGGTACACCTCGAGCGGCAGCGTCCTGGTGACGCCCTCCAGGCTGCCCGCGAACGCGATCGTGGCGCCGAACTCCCCCAGGCAGCGCGCGAAGGCGAGCACCATCCCGGAACCCAGACCGGGCAGGATCAGCGGCACGGTGATCCGGCGGAACACCATCCACGGCGAGGCGCCGAGGGTCGCGCCGACCGTCTCGAACCGCTCACCGCCGATCCGCAACGCTCCCTCCAGGCTCACCACCAGGAAGGGCATCGCCACGAAGGTCTGGGCCAGCACCACGGCCGCGGTGGTGAACGGCACCTGGATGCCGAACACGGCGTCCAGTGCCTGCCCGGCGAACCCGCTGTGCCCCAGCAGGTAGAGCAGCGCCAGACCGCCGACCACGGGCGGCAGCACCAGCGGGAGCAGCACCACGGAGCGCAGCATCCGCATGCCCGGCAACCTGCCGCGGGCCAGCACCACCGCCAGCGGACCGCCGAACAGCACGCACAGCAGCGTGGAGACGGCCGCGGTGCGCAGCGACAACTCCAGCGCGGTGATCGCCGACTCGCTGGTGATCAGTCCGAAGAACCGGTTCCACGGGGTCCGCACGATGAGGCCGACCAGCGGGAGGACGATCAGCGCGAGAGCCGCTGCCGCAGGCGCCCACAGGGCATTGGGCAGTCCGACATGGACAGTGTGGTCCTTGGTGGCCTGAGTCACGCCGGACCGGAATCGTGCCGGACAGCTCGCTGCCGCCTCACGCGGCTCCTCCGGGGGTCTCCACCATGACCTCCGTCGACTTCACCACCGCCACCGCGAGTACCCCCGGTTCGAGACCGAGCTCGCGCACCGCCTCGCTGCTCATCAGCGAGACCACGCGGTGCGGACCGCACTGGATCTCCACCTGAGCCATGACGCGGTCGGCGATCACATCGGTGACCAGCCCGACGAAACGGTTGCGCGCGGACCGGTCGACCAAGGAGGGATCCCGCGTCGCGTGCGCCTGTGACTTGGCGAACGCGGCCAGCTCGACTCCTTCGACCGCCTTGCGGCCACCGCCGTCGCGGACAGCGGTAAGCTGTCCGGAGTCGGCCCAGCGACGCACCGTGTCGTCGCTCACGCCGAACAGTTCGGCTATCTCGGACATCCGGTAGTGCGGCACGCAACAAACCCTACCTCCGCAGCTGCGGAAGCTGAAGTACCGGCTATCGAGCGTCGGACCTGCGTTTTTCGACGCGGTCGTGGCAGAGTCGGCCGCTGTGGACTTCTCGCCGAGCGCACTGGCCGCCGACTACACCAAGCGGATGCAGGAATTCCTCCACGAGAAGGTGCTGCCCGCCGAACCGATCTACCAGAGCTGGCGGGAGCAGCGCCGCGGCACCGCCGAGGAGCACGCCCTGCCGCCGGTGATCGACGAGCTCAAGACCGAGGCACGGGCCCGCGGCCTGTGGAACCTCTTCCTGCCCGCCGTGTCCGGCCTGTCCAACGTGGACTACGCGCCGATCGCCGAGGTCTCCGGCTGGTCCCCGACGATCGCCCCGGAGGCGATCAACTGCCAGGCGCCGGACACCGGGAACATGGAGACGCTGCACCTGTTCGGCACCGACGAGCAGCGCGAGCAATGGCTGGAACCGTTGCTGGACGGGCGGATCCGCTCGGCCTTCGCGATGACCGAGCCGGACGTCGCCAGCTCCGACGCCACCAACATCACCACGTCGATCCGCCGGGACGGCTCGGACTACGTCGTGAACGGGCGCAAGTGGTGGATCTCCGGCGCCGCCGACGAGCGGTGCGCGATCTTCATCGTGATGGGCAAGACCGACCCGGGCGCCGCCACCCACCGGCAGCAGTCGATGGTGCTGGTGCCCAGGGACACCCCCGGTGTGGAGATCGTCCGGCACCTGCCCACCTTCGGTTACCAGGACCAGCACGGGCACTCCGAGATCGTGTTCCGCGACGTGCGGGTTCCGGTGTCGAACCTGCTGGGCGAGGAGGGCGGCGGATTCGCCATCGCACAGGCCCGGCTGGGCCCCGGCCGGATCCACCACTGCATGCGGCTGATCGGCATGGCCGAACGCGCCGTCGAGCTGATGGTGCAGCGGGCCACCTCCCGCCACGCCTTCGGCGGCCCGCTTTCCGACCAGGGCGTGGTGCGGGAGCAGATCGCCCTCTCCCGGCTCGAGGTCGAGCAGGCCCGGCTGCTGGTGCTGAAGGCCGCCTGGCTGATCGACCAGCACGGCGGCGCCAAAGCCGCGGCCACCGAGATCGCCGGGATCAAGGTGGTGGCACCCCGGGTCGCCTGCACGGTGATCGACCGGGCGATGCAGGTGCACGGCGGCGCCGCCATGTGCGACGACGTCCCGCTGGCGGCCTTCTACGCCTGGGCGCGTGCGCTGCGGTTCGCCGACGGCCCGGACGAGGTGCACCTGCGCACCGTGGCCCGCCAGGAGCTCAAGCGGCACTGAGCACCTGCGCGTCCACAGTGGAATAGCCCGTCCCTGCCCATGCGCACGGTATGTGGTCAGGTGTGGCGTGATTCGCATCCGTCACCTGTAATGTGCGCCCGTGACCTCCGTCTCGCTCGGTATCCCGTTCGTCCGGTCGACGGACTTCCCCGATCCGGCCCGGCCGGACCATCCCGGATTACTGGACCGCTTCGGGCGAGTGGCCACGGATCTGCGGGTCTCCCTCACCGACCGGTGCAATCTGCGCTGCACGTACTGCATGCCGCCCGACGGGCTCGACTGGCTGCCGTCTCACCAGGCGCTCACCGCCGACGAGGTGATCCGGCTCGTCCGCCTCGCGGTGGAGCGACTGGGCGTGCAGCAGGTCCGCTTCACCGGCGGCGAGCCGCTGCTGCGCAAGGGCCTGGAACGGATACTGCGCGGGATCACCGCGACCCGGCCGCGGCCGAGGGTGTCGCTGACCACGAACGGGATCGGGCTCGCCCGCCGCGCGGGGGAGCTCGCGCGGTCCGGTCTGGACCGAGTGAACGTCTCGCTCGACACGCTGCACGCCGACCGGTTCCGCGCCATCACCCGCCGCGACCGGCACTCCGACGTGCTGGACGGGCTGCGCACCGCGGCGGACGCCGGGCTGGAGCCGGTGAAGGTCAACGCGGTGCTGATGCGCGGGGTGAACGACGACGAAGCCGTGCCACTGCTGCGCTTCTGCCTGCAGCGCGGCTACCAGCTCCGCTTCATCGAGCAGATGCCGCTGGACGCCCAGCACGAGTGGGAGCGAGGCGCCATGGTCACGGCGGCGGAGACGCTCGCGGCGCTGCGTGCCGAGTTCCGGCTCGACCCCGATCCGGCCGAGCGCGGCGCGGCGCCCGCGGAGCGGTGGCTGGTCGACGGCGGTCCCGCGACGGTCGGCATCATCGCCTCGGTGACCCAGCCGTTCTGCGGGGACTGCGACCGCACCCGGCTCACCGCGGACGGGCAGCTGCGGTCCTGCCTGTTCTCGCAGGGCGAAACGGATCTACGCGGTCCGATGCGGGCCGGGGCGTCCGACAGCGACCTCGCCGATCTGTGGCGAGGCACAATGTGGCGTAAGACAGCAGGCCACGGAATCGACGATCCCGATTTCGTGCAGCCGGCCAGGCCGATGAGCGCGATCGGGGGCTGATTGAGGTGCCGGTGGTGACCGTGCGGTACTTCGCGGGGGCGCGTGCCGCCGCGGGCGTGCAGAGCGAGGACGTCGAACTCGGCGACGGCGCCACCGTCGCGGATGCGCTGGACGCCGTCGCGTCCCGGCACGGTCACGAGCTGACGAAGGTGCTGGCCGCGTGCAGCTTCCTGCTCGACTCCGTGGCGGTGCGGGACCGCGGCACGCCACTGCCGCCCGGCGCCGAACTCGACGTGCTGCCGCCCTTCGCAGGCGGCTGAGCCGCGCTCAGGGGCAGTTGACCCACTCCTGGGAACCGTCGGCGAAGTCCTGCCGCTTCCAGATCGGCAGCTGCGTCTTGACCTCGTCGACCAGTTCGGCGCAGGCCGCGAACGCCTCCTGGCGATGTGCCGCGGAGACCGCGCAGGCCAGCGCCGAGTCACCGATGGCCAGCGGACCGATCCGGTGGCTCACCGCCAGCGCCTGCACCGCCGGGTACGCCGCCACGATCTGCGCCGCCACCCGCGCGATCACCTCGTCCGCGCTGGGATGGCCGGAGTACTCCAGCGCGCGCACCGTCCGGCCGTCGTCGTGGTCGCGGACCACACCGGAGAAGCTCACCACCGCACCGGCGGTGGAGCGCGACACCAGGCGGGCGTGCTCCTCGACGTCCAGCGGTTCGTCGGTGACCGCCGCGCGGAGCACGTCGCCCGCACCGGTGGGCGACGCGAGCGCGACCCCGTTTCCGTCGCCGTGGCTGTGCCCGTGGCCGGATGCGTCGCCGCCGTGGTGCGTGCCGGTCGCGACCGGCGCCGACGGCTGGCCGGTGCCGCTGCCCGCGTGGTCCGCGCCGCGCATCTGCTCGATCGCGTGGTCCAGCACGCCTTCCAGCACCCCGAGGCCGTCGCGCACGCCGCCGGTCGATCCGGGCATGTTCACCACCAGGGTGCGCCCGGCCACTCCGGCCAGCCCGCGGGAGAGCACCGCGGTGGGCACCTGCGGGAGCCCGGCGGAGCGGATCGCGTCCGCCAGGCCGTGCAGGTGCCGGTCCAGCAGCGGCTCGGTGGCCTCCGGCGTGCGGTCGGTGGGGCTGATCCCGGTGCCGCCGGTGGTCAGCACGACATCGACGCCGTCGGCCACCGCCGCGGCGACCGCGTCGCGCACCGGGGAGCCGTCCGGCACCACGACCGGATCGGAGGTCCGGTATCCGTGCTCGTTCAGCCAACCGGCGATGATCGGGCCGGTCCGGTCCGCGTACACCCCGGCGGAGGCCCGGTTCGACGCCACCACGACCACCGCGCGCCGGGTGGCGGTCTCGCCCTGTGCTGTCATCGGTCCTCCTGACGCGTCCAGAGGCCGGTCTTGCCGCCCTCCTTGCGTTCGACCCGCACCGCGTCGAGCACGGCTCCGGGGTCGACCGCCTTCACCATGTCGTGCAACGCCAGTCCGGCGACCGCGACGGCGGTGAGCGCCTCCATCTCCACGCCGGTGCGGTCGGTGGTCCGCACGGTGGCGACGATGCGCACCTCCGAACCCGCCGCGTCGAGGTCCACGGTGACACCGGAGAGCGCCAGCGGATGGCACAGCGGGATCAGGTCAGGAGTCCGCTTGGCGCCCATGATCCCCGCGATGCGCGCGGTGCCCAGCGCGTCACCCTTGGGCAGTTGCTCGGCGCGCAGCAGCCGGACCACCTCCTCGGTGGTGCGCAGCACGCCGCTGGCGACCGCCTCGCGCGCGGAGGGTTGCTTGCCCGAGACGTCGACCATGCGGGCCGCGCCGCGCTCGTCGACGTGGGTCAGCCGGTCCCCCGGGCTCACGGAACACACCGTCCGATCATACGGCCGAGCCCCTTCGTGTCATCCGCTCTGCTCGGTCACGCGGGTCGCCGCGGCCGGGGTCAGGCCTTCCCTGGCGGCCCGGCGAACCGCCTCCGCCACCGCGGGCACCACCGCGGAGTCGAACACGCTGGGCACGATGAACGAGGCGTTGAGGTTGTCCACCGGAACGACATCGGCGATCGCGGCCGCGGCGGCCACCAGCATCCCGTCGCTGATCTCCCGCGCGCCCGCGTCCAGCAGACCGCGGAACACCCCGGGGAAGGCCAGCACGTTGTTGATCTGGTTGGGGTAGTCGGAACGGCCGGTGGCGACGATCGCGGCGTGGCGCTGCGCCTCCAGCGGATCGATCTCCGGGTCCGGGTTGGCCAGCGCGAACACCACCGGGTCGGCGGCCATCGTCGCCACATCGGCGCCGGCGAGCACATTGGGCGCGGACACCCCGATGAACACGTCCGCGTCCCGCACCGCGTCGCTCAGCGACCCGGTGCGGCCCTCGGCGTTGGTGCTCGCGGCGATCCGCTTGAGGTTCTCGTCGAGATCGGCTCGGCCGGTGTGCACGATGCCGCCGACGTCCACGGCCACCACGTCGGCGGGCCCGAGCGGCTGCAGCAGCCGGATGATGGCCGATCCGGCGGCGCCGACACCGCACACCGCCACCCGGCACGCGGCGATCTCCTTGCCCACCACCCGCAACGCGTTGCGCAGCGCGGCGAGCACCACGACCGCGGTGCCGTGCTGGTCGTCGTGGAACACCGGCACGTCGAGCAGCTCGCGCAGCCGGGCCTCGATCTCGAAGCAGCGCGGCGCCGCGATGTCCTCCAGGTTGATGCCGCCGTACACCGGGGCGATCAACTGCACGGCCCGGATGATCTCCTCGGTGTCCTGGGTGTCCAGGCACACCGGCCAGGCGTCCACGCCGGCGAACCGCTTGAACAGCGCGGCCTTGCCCTCCATCACCGGCAGGGCGGCGGCGGGGCCGAGGTTGCCCAGCCCGAGCACCGCCGATCCGTCGGTCACCACGGCCACCGTGTTGCGCTTGATGGTCAGCCGCCTGGCGTCCTCCGGGTTGGCCGCGATGGCCTGTGACACCCGCGCCACGCCGGGGGTGTAGGCGCGGGAGAGGTCCTCCCGGTTGCGGATCGCGACCTTCGAGGTCACTTCCAGCTTGCCGCCCAGGTGCAGCAGGAAGGTCCGGTCGGAGACCTTGCGCACCCGCACGCCGTCCAGGCCTTCGAGCGCGTCGGTGACCTTGCGGGAGTGCTCCTCGGACCGCGCGTTGCAGCTGATGTCGACGACGATCCGGTCCGGCTGGGACTCGACGACGTCGAACGCGGTGATCACCCCGCCGACCCGGCCGACCGCGGTGGTCAGGTCCCCGGCGGCACCTGCCGAAGGCGGCGCCTCCAACCGCACGGTGATGGAGTATCCGGGTCCGGGGACCGGCATCGGCTCGCTCCTCATGACGCATCGATCCGACTGGCCAGCGAAGCGTAGTCGCGCCGGGGCAGCCCCGGACGCCAGGAGGCCGCGCCGGCCTGCGCTCGTCATGAACCGGCATGCGGCGCACGGCAAAGGGGCCGGCCCGCGATGCGGGCCGGCCCCTTCAGCCGGGTGGAGCAGAGGTCAGTGTGTCACGGGCAGCTGAGTCTGGACCGGCTTCGGCTTCGGCGCTTCGCCCGGGCCCTTGCCCGGAGGAACCGGCGTGGCCTGCTCCTCGGCGCGGCAGGTGGCGGAGGAGACCACGATCTGCAGCAGCGGACCGCTTCCTGCCTGGGGCAGGTTGAGGTTCGGGTTCAGGTCCTTGATCTTGGCGACCAGGTCGTCCACGGTCGGCACGCCAGATGCCCCGGCCGGCTGCACGTCCTGCACGCTGCTGGGCAGCTTCAGGTTCGGTACCAGGTTCTGCAGCTGGCTCAGGTCACCCGGGTTGACGGGCAGCTGGCCGTTGCCGCCGGGCAGCAGGGTGACCACCAGCGCGTCGACGGTCAGGTTGCCGTTGTCGTCCTTGTGCTGGCGGTTGAGCTCGACCTTCAGCAGCGGGGAGAGGTCCAGGCCCTGACCGAGGCCAGGCGCACTGGGCAGCGGGGAGCCCGCGATGTCACCGATGAGCTTGGAGTCGCCCTGGCCGTTGTCGCACTTGGCCTCGATGAGGCTGGCCTTGACCGCCCCGGAGAGCAGGTTGATGTCCACTGCCTTGGCGTCGGACTTGTAGTCCTCGGCCTGGACGTTGAGGACACCCACACCCAGCGGCTGCGGCACCTCGACAGCGTTCTTCGACCCTCCGGGAGGCGCCTCGACAGTCGGCGTCGGGTCGAGGGGCAGCAGGCCCTGCGACGAGATGCCGTATGCGGAAGCGGTGGGGCCGTTCTCGGTGGCGCTACCGGACATCGTCCCCAGCAGCAGGGCGACTACCGCGGTAGCGGCGCCGACGCCGGCGGCACTGGCGCCGGCAAGCTTCCTACTGTTCACGTGCTGTCCTTTCCTTGGTTGCTCGTCTTCGTTTACTGCTCGTCGACGAGGACGAGCGTCCCGAGGGGTACCTCGGTCAACTGATCGAGGGCGTCGTGCGGGACCCGGATGCAGCCATCGCTGGATCGGGTGCCGAAGACGTCATCGGTGGGCCAGGTATGAATAGCGACGGTGCCCGGACCCCCGCCGAAACTGTCGAGGGTCGGGCTGTGCGTTCCCAACGGCAAAATGACCGGGGAATACTTCTGATGCCGGTCGCTGAACGAGCCCAGCAAGAAAGTGCGGCCGGGCGGGGTTGGATGCGCTGTCTTTCCGGTCCCGACAGTCCACTGTCCGAGGAGCCGTCGCCCCGAGAACAGCTCCATACCCATCGAACGAAGGTGAACCCTGATCAGATACGGAGTGACCGCCCGATCGAGTGTATTAGTGGACAGCCATCCGGTGGATCCGTTCGGCTTCGAGGGAAGCAGAACCTGCACCCAGCCAGGTCGCTCGGCGATCACCGGCAACCAGGTGGGGCCGATCTCCTCCGGGCCGACCCGCGCGAACGCGGGAGCGCCCGGAGCCGAGTACACCCCGATCTCCTGACGGGGGTGCACCAC
>DASXOL010000151.1:0-1693 GCA_036494295.1 Pseudonocardiaceae bacterium | reverse complement strand
AGCGCGGCCGGTCGCTGGGCGTGATCCTGATCGGCGCGCAGCAGACCGCGAGCGAGGTCGAGCGGCGGATCCTGGCCAACTGCGCGATCCGGGTGGCCGGGCGCCTCGACGCGGCCGAGGCCGAGCGGCCCGAGTACGGGTTCCTGCCCCCTGCGCAGCGGCAGCGCGCGATGCTGGCCAAGCCGGGCACGATGTTCATCGCTCAGCCCGACATCCCGGTGCCGCTGGCCGTCGACTTCCCGTTCCCGGCCTGGGCCACGCGCCCGAGCGAGAAGGGCAAGTGGGCGGGACACGACGACGGCCCGGCCGCGCCGGACGACCCGTTCGCCACCATCCCCGGGGCGGACGACGACCGGCCCCCGTTCTGAGCACCGGAAGGAATGTCCGGCCCGGGTGGTAGAAACACAGCCGAGGACTGGAGGGCGTGAATGAGGATCCTGCACACCAGCGACTGGCACGTCGGCAAGGTCCTCAAGGGCCGCAACCGGCACGACGAGCACATCCGGGTGCTGGCCCAGGTGGTCGAGGTCGCCCGGGCCGAGCGCCCCGACCTGGTGATCGTCGCCGGCGATCTGTATGACAGCGCCGCGCCGACCGCGGATGCCACCCGGGTGGTGACCCGGGCGCTCACCGCGCTGCGCCAGACCGGGGCCCAGGTGGTGGCGATCGGCGGCAACCACGACAACGGGCCGGCGCTGGACGCGCTGCGCCCCTGGGCCGAGGCGGCCGGCATCGTGCTGCGCGGCGCGGTCCGGGACAACCCCGACGAGCTGCTGGTCACCGGCACCACCGCGGGCGGCGAGCGCTGGCAGCTGGTCACTCTGCCGTTTCTCTCCCAGCGCTACGCGATCCGGGCCGCGGAGATGTATGAGCTGACCGCCGCCGAGGCCAACCAGACCTATGCCGATCACATCGCCCGGCTGATCGAGCGACTCAGTGACCGGTTCGCCGAGCCAGGTGTGGTCAACCTGCTCACCGCCCACCTGACCATCGTCGGGGCGACTAGCGGCGGCGGCGAACGCGAGGCGCACACCGTGCTGGGCTATGCGGTGCCGGCCACGGTCTTCCCGTCGAACGCCCACTACGTCGCGCTCGGTCACCTGCACCGTGCGCAGCAGGTGATCGCGCCCTGCCCGACGCGCTACAGCGGGAGCCCGCTGGCGATCGACTTCGGCGAGGAGGAGAACGTCTGCTCGGTCGCGCTGGTGGACGTCGCCGTCGACAAGGCGGCCCGGGTCCGCGACGTGCCGATCACCGCCGCCCTCCAGCTGCGCACCGTCCGGGGCACCCTGGAGCAGCTGGCCACGGTGAGCCTGCCGGAGGCCTGGCTGCGGGTGCTGGTCCGCGAGACGCCGCGGGTCGGGCTCCGCGAGGACGTGCAGGAGCTGCTGCCCAACGCACTGGAGGTGCGGATCGACCCGGACATGATCCCCAGCCCGGCCGGCGAGCGGATGGCGCAGCGGGCCGGCCGGTCCCCGCGCGAGCTCTTCGGCGACTACCTGGACAGCCGCGGCAACGCCGAGGAGGGTGTCCGCGAGCTCTTCGACGAGCTGTACGACGAGGTGAGCAGCAACCGATGAGCCTGTGCGACCCGATGAGCCTGTGCGACCCGATGAGCCTGTGCGACCCGATGAGCCTGCGTGACGAGGTGGGCGTCAACCGATGAGACCGTTGCGGCTCGACATGGCCGGGT
>DASXOL010000150.1:0-14987 GCA_036494295.1 Pseudonocardiaceae bacterium | reverse complement strand
AGCTCGGCCGGGATCGTCCCGGCGTCGTCGAACGGCAGCGAGCGCCGCGCGCCGTCGCGCAGGACGACGTCGACGCGGTCCACGGGGCCGTAGGCGAAACGGGTGACCAGCCGGGTGCACTCGCCCGCGCCCGTCGGGGCCACCCGGCGTCCGATCAGCGCGTTGACCACTGTGGACTTGCCGGCGGAGATCCGCCCGGCCACCGCCACCTGCAGCGGCGCCGCCAGCGACCGGCGCACCTCGGCCAGCCGGGCTGCCGTGCGCCCGCCGACCTGCGGCCCCAGCTCCACACAGAGTCGGGCCACCCGTGCCGACAGTGGACCCGGCGGACCCGGATCCGGGGGCGTCGCGCTGGACCAGCCGGTCACCTTGCGCTCCCCCATGCTCTCGGTGTGCACTCGGTGGGACAACGATGTGGATCGTGCCACGCCTTCTTTCGGCCCCTTGACCAGCAGGCGAGCCGGGCCGCACGGTTATCGCCGGAAGGGACGTGGTCTCGATGAACCCCATGAACCTCTACATCACCGTCGTAGTGGCGGGTATGGCGCTGACGCTGGTGGTCGGACAGATCCTGTACCGCAGCGGCCGGGCCTTTCTGGAAGACGTCTTCGATGATCGCGACAAGGCCGTCGCGGTGAACCGGTTGCTCTCGGTGCTGTTCCATCTCGTCCTGCTCGGCCTGCTCGCGGTGATCTCCGGGGTGGACGTGCCGGTCGAGGGGGCGCTGCGGATCGTGGTGACCAAGCTCGGCATCGTGCTGCTCCTGCTGGGGGCCGCACACGGGGCCACCATGGCGTTGCTCGGCAGGCTGCGGACCCGCAGGCACGCCAGGGGCCTCGCCGAGGAACTGGCGGCGCAGGCCGAGCAGACCAGGTACCGCCGGGCCACCGACACGTACTACGAGAGCATCACGGGCAACTAGCCGATACCCCACCCACCGCAGAGTTCCCCTGACGTGTCGTGCCGCCCCTGTGGTGTCACGGTGCATGCTTGGTTTGCCACGGGGTGTGACCGGGTATCTCACCCCCTCAGGGGCAGGCGCGGAAGGAAGTGGGCGGCGATGGCGGACTCGAACAGCATCTATCTCATGGTGCTGGCCACCGGTGTCGTGTTGACGGTGGTGGTGGGGCAGATCCTGGTGCGCAGCGGCCGCCCGTTCCTGGAGGACGTGTTCGACCGGCCGGAGACGGTCGCCTCGGTCACCAGGTTGCTGGTGGTCCTGTTCTACCTGGTCGTGCTGGGCGTCATCGCCCTGGTCGCGACGATCGACGTCACGTTCAACAATCCGGTCGAGACGATGGTGGTCCGGCTCGGGTTCGTGCTGCTGGTGCTGGGCGTGGTCTACGCGGGCACGCTGCTGGTGCTCGCCCGGCTGCGCAAGCGGCGCCACGAGCAGATGCTGCTCGACGAGATGAACGCGCAGGCCGAGCAGGCGAGACGGGCCCGGCCGCAGCCTTTCGACGCGCAGGGCGTCGGCGCGCCCCGCGCGCACACCAACCCCACGGCGGGCCAGACCTACCCCGGCCGGGCGGCCTACGAGGGCCAGCCGCAGAGCGGCCAGCAGCCGACCGGGGAGTACCCGGCGATCGAACCCGGCAGCCAGGGACGCTGACGGCTCGGCCCTGGGCGCCCTCGCGTCTCGCGATCGTGTGGTCCGCGTCGCAGTGCGATCCGCGCGGTACGCACTGATCGGCGATCTGTGTCATTTCGGACGAAGAGAACGACATCCGGATCGACACCGGTAACGATCGCGACGAGGGAGAGTCCATTGATCGAGGCACGAGGCCTCACCAAGAGATACGGCAGGACGGTGGCTGTCGACGATCTGTCGTTCACCGTGACGCCGGGCCGGGTGACCGGTTTCCTGGGTCCCAACGGGGCAGGCAAGTCGACCACGATGCGGATGGTGCTGGGCCTGGACCGCCCCACCGCGGGCGAGGTCCGGATCGGCGGCAAGCGCTACACCGACCTGAAGCGGCCGCTGCACACGGTCGGGGCCCTGCTGGACGCCCGCTGGGTGCACTCGCACCGGTCGGCCAGGGCGCACCTGCGGTGGCTGGCCGCCTCGAACAAGATCTCCCGCACGCGGGTGGACGAGGTGCTGGACCTCGTCGGGCTCGCCGAGGTCGCGGGCAAGTCCGCGGGCAAGTACTCGCTGGGCATGTCCCAGCGCCTCGGCATCGCGGCCGCGCTGCTCGGTGACCCCGAGGTGTTGCTGTTCGACGAGCCGGTGAACGGGCTCGACCCGGAGGGCATCGCCTGGATCCGCACGTTCATGCAGTCACTCGCCGCGCAGGGCCGCACCGTCTTCGTCTCCAGCCACCTGCTCTCCGAGATGGCGATCACCGCGACGGATCTGGTGGTGATCGGCCGCGGCAGGCTGATCACGCAGTGCTCCACCGCGGAGTTCGTGGAGAACGCCACCGAGGCGACGGTGCGGGTGCGAACCCCGAACGCCGAGGCGCTGCGGTCGCTGCTCACCGCGAAGGGCCACACCGTGACCGAGGTGGACGGCGGGCTGGTGGTGGTCGGCGCCACCAGCGAGGAGATCGGCGAGTTGGCCGCCGCGCACCGCGTGGTGCTGCACGAGCTCTCCCCGCAGCGCGGTTCCCTCGAACAGGCATTCATGGAGATGACCGGCCAGGACGTGGAGTTCCACGCCGCCGGGCCACCGCTCCCGCCGGGGGAGCAGCAGGAACTGGCCGCAGCGCTGGCCGCGATCCGATCCGAAGCGGGAGGTGCCCGGTCATGAGCCTGCTCGCGGTCGAACGCATCAAGCTGTTCTCCACCCGTTCGCCGTGGTGGTGCATGGCGCTCGTGCTGGCCATGGCGGTCGGCCTCGCGGCACTGCTCTCCTCGCTGGGCAAGCAGTTCGCGATGTCGGTGGCGGCGAGCCAACTCGGCCTCGGGCTGGGCAGCTTCGTGGCGATGGTGCTGGCCGCGCTCGCGGTGACCAGCGAATACCGCTTCGGCACCATTCGCGCGACCTTCGCCGCGGTCCCGAACCGGACAGCCGCACTGCTGGCCAAGACCGTCGTGGTCGCGACCGTGGTGGGCCTGGTCGGTCTGGTCACGGCGTTCGCGGCATGGGGCGTCGCCTATCTGCTCACTGACAGTCCGGTCATGGCGATCGACACCGGCGCCGAATGGCGCGCGCTGACCGGGGAGGCATTGCTCTACGCGGCATACGCGGTGATCGCGATCGGAGTCGGACTGCTCGTACGGCACACCGCGGGCGCGATCGCGCTGCTGCTGGTGTGGGCACTGGTCGTGGAGAACATCGTGGTGCCGATTCTGGACAGTTCCCTCGACCTGGGCATCTCGCGCTGGCTACCGTTTGCCAATGCGGGCAACCTCATCACCGCGGGGGATGCCGTCGCCAGCGGGCAGAGCCAGGGCGCGCCCGCGGTGGACTATCCCTTCGGTGGCCCGTGGGGCAGTTTCGGCTACTTCGCGGCCATTGCAGTGACGGTGCTGGCGATCGGAATTCTGGTCGCCAACCGACGGGACGCCTGATGTGTCCCGGGAGGAAGTGAAGCAGCAGGGCGCCTGCCGCGCGCCATTCGGGGGCGCGCGACGGGGTTGGGGGAAAGGACCCGGGCCGCCATTCGGGGGCGGCCCGGGTTCCGCCGTCGCGGACCCGGTGACGGTCAGGCCGCGCCGTCGACCGAAGGCCGCTGGGCGGTCGGCAGCACCGTCGAGACGGGTGCGGGATCGGTGGGGACGGCCACGTGCACCCGGTCGCGGCCCGCGTTCTTGGCCGCGTAGCAGGCGGTGTCGGCGGCCAGCACCAGCCGCTCGATGAACCGGCCGTGCGTGGGATACAGGGCCAGCCCGACCGAGGCGGTCAGCCCGGTGACCGCGTGGTGCCCGGATCGGTCCATCCCGGGCGACACGCTGACCTCCAGTTCGGCGATGCGGGCCCGGATCCGCTCGGCGACCCGGAGCAGCTCGGCGTGACCATCGATGGCGGGAAGCAGCACCGCGAACTCCTCGCCGCCGAACCGTCCGACCAGGTCGTAGGTCCGCACCTCCCGTTTGAGCACTCGGGACACCGCCACGATCACGTTGTCGCCCACCAGATGACCGTGGATGTCGTTGACCCGCTTGAAGTGGTCCAGGTCGAGGATCAGCACCCCGAGCTGGCTGTCCAGCCGCTGCGCCCTGGCCAGTTCCTTGTGCGCGATCTCGAACCAGTACACCGAGTTGGCCAGCCCGGTCTTGGCGTCCGCGCGTGCGGCCGCCAGCAGCTGGTGCATCAGCAGCCCGCGGTGCAGCGCGAGCACCGTGGCGGTCAGCACGATCACCAGCCAGGGCAGGAAGGCCAGCAGCCCGGCCATCGCCACGCCCAGGCCGATGGTGGCCGCCATGATCAACTGCTCGCCCGGGTCGCCCAGCGCGGTGCGGGCCGGCGCGTCCGGCGCGGACAGCAGGATGGCGCCGACCACCAGCGAATAGTTCACCAGCCAGTAGCCGAGCGCGGCGCCGACGATGGCGAGCAGCCCGGCCGGGCCGTCCATGGGCAGCCCGGGATAGCCGACCGACGCGGCCAGGATCGCCGCTCCGGTGGCGGACGCGAGCACCACGGTGCCCGCAGAGAAGACCCAGCGGTGCACCACGATCCGCCGCGACACCCGGAACCACATGTGCGTGTAGGTCACCACGATCAGCGCCGCCAGCAGCGGCGCGGGTAGCAGCAGCAGGCCGGCGAAGATCCACACTGCCTGCAGGTTCACATAGGGGACGCCCTCAGCGGCGATCTCGCGCAGCCGTTCGATGCTGCGTCCGCACTCGACGTTGACCACCGAGACCAGCACGAGGATCGCGAAGCGCCACCAGTCGCGGGCGCCCACCGGCGCGATCCACGGGCTCGCCGCCACGAGGGCGACCGCGGTGACGTCCACGGCGAGGACATAGCCGACAACCGCCCTCGGCTGCTTCCACAACGACCAGGCCCGCGGCCAGGCCGACGCGAGCCGGATTCGCGCTCCTGTCGTGCTCCGGCCTGATGAAACCATTTCGGATGACCCCCTGAAGAATGAACCCGCGACCCGTCGCTCACGCTAAGAAGACATGATGATCGAGTCACCTCGCGTATCCCGACGTGCCACCAGTGCCACCAGTGCCGCCACAACAGCGCAAAATCCCATGAGATCGAATGGAGCGACCCGATGAACAGCACCGACACCACCCTGCTCGAGGCCAACACCTGGCACCGCGCGGCTCGGCGCCGCAATACCTGGCACTGCCGCTAGTCGGACAACTCTCACTGGATCGAGTGAGAGCTGTCCGGGCCCGACCGGCCGATGCAGTCATGTCTGCTGCTCGGCGGCCCACCGCCGCCCCAGCTCGCGCACCCGCTGCGCCAGCTCCTCGGACCGGGCCTCGGGATCCTCGCTGCGACCCGCGGCGAGCCCGAGCAGGTAGGCGGTGAGCGGGGCCGCGGGCCGTGCCACGTCGTGCGCGACATCCTTGGACAGGTCCAGTACCCGGGTCTGCATGTCGGCAGGTGAGACGAGGTCGGCGATGTCCAGCTCGCGGCACATCGCGCCGATCCACTCCTGCAGTGTGTTCACCAGCTGAACCTCTCCGTCGAAAGCCGTCGGTCGACGAACCTGTCGCCGCAACGAACTCTGCCATCCGTCGCGCGGCACGGGGAGCCCTTACCGACCCGGTGTGTGACCTGCAGACCGTTCGGGCGAGGCTTGAACCGTGCAGTCCGTCAGCCCGCACCCGCCTCGGCGACATCCGGTCAGCTATGCCCAACGCGCCGGGCGGATGACCGCCGGGCAGCATCGCGCCTGGGAGCGGCACTGGGGGCGGTTCGGGCGCCACATCGCCGAGCTGCCGCCGGGACCGCTGGACATCACCGGGTGGTTCGGCCGCAGCGCCCCCGTCGTGCTGGAGATCGGCTCCGGGATGGGCGAGTCCACCGCGGCGATGGCCGCCCTGGAACCCCACATCGACCATCTCGCCGTCGAGGTCTACCAGCCCGGGCTGGCGCAGCTGCTGCTGCGCGTCGAACACGCGGCCATCACCAACCTGCGGCTGCTCCGCGGCGACGCCCACGACCTGCTGACCGCACACATCGCGCCGGAGCGGCTGGACGGCGTGCGCATCTACTTCCCGGACCCGTGGCCCAAACGCAAGCACCACAAGCGGCGGCTGATCACCCCGGAGTTCGTCGGGCTGGTCGCCTCCCGGCTGGCGCCCGGCGCCACGCTGCACCTGGCCACCGACTGGGAGCCCTACGCCGCGCAGATGCTGGCCGCGTGCCGCGGCGAGGCGTCGCTGCGCAACACCGCCGGCGAGGAGCTCGGCGGCTACGCACCGCGTCCGCCGTGGCGACCGGTCACCAAGTTCGAGCAGCGTGCCCTCGACGAGGGCCGCACGGTTCGCGACCTGCTCTTCTCCCGCCGCGCGGGGCAATGAAGCCCACCGGGATGTCCGGTTCGCCGGTGTCCGGTCGGCCGAGCCGGCGTCGTCGCACCGCGCGATGGGGCAGGATCGGTGACCATGAGCCTGGCGCAGGAACCCGCGGTCCCCACGACACTGCTCGTGTGGGACGCGCCCAACATCGACATGAGCCTCGGCACGATCCTCGGCGGACGGCCCAGCTCGGCGTCCCGGCCGAGGTTCGACGCGCTGGGCCGGTGGCTGATCGCCAGAGCCGGGTCGGACACCGAGGCGGAGGCCACCGTGTTCACCAACGTGGCGCCGGGCAGCACCGACTTCGTGCGGCCCTGGGTGGAGGCGCTGCGCAACACCGGGTTCGCGGTGTTCGCCAAGCCCAAGATCGATGACTCGGACATCGACGAGGACATGCTGGCGCACATCCGGTCGCGCCAGGAGCAGGGCGTGCTGCGCCAGCTGCTGGTCGCCTCCGGGGACAGCCGGGCGTTCCGTGAGCCGCTGGAGGACCTGGCCGCCGACGGCGTGCAGGTCACCGTCCTCGGCTTCCGCGAGCACGCCTCGTTCGCGGTCAACTCCACGATCCTGGAGTTCGAGGACCTGGAGGACATTCCGGAGCTGTTCCTGCAGCCGCTGCCCCGGATCACCCTCGAGACGCTGCCGCCGGAGGGCGCCTGGCTGGCGCCGCTGCGGCCGCTCGCGGCCCTGCTCCGGCACAACAACGCCGGCGTCAGCCCGTGATACGCCTGGCCGCACCGGTGGTGCTGCCCTGCGACGAGACCTGCGGCGTGCTGCGCGACGCGGTGGTGGACGTCGGCGGCGACGGGCGCATCAGCCACCTGGGCCCGCGGGCCGACGCGCCGCCCGCCACCGGACCGGTCCGGGAGCTCACCGGAATCCTGCTGCCCGGACTGGTCAACGCCCATGCGCACACCGCCATGATCGGGCTGCGTGGGCTGGGCGGCGACCTGCCGCTCATGCGCTGGCTCACCGAGGTGATCTGGCCCGCCGAGGCCCGGCTGGACGCCGACGACGTACGGGCCGGGATGCTGGTCGGTGCGCTGGAGATGCTCGCCGCGGGCATCACCACCAGCGTCGAGATGTACTTCCACAACCACGCGGTGGTGGACGCGGTCCTGGCCGCGGGCTCCCGCGCGGTGGTGACACCGGGCATCATCGCGGTGCCCGGCTGGGACCGGCTGGGCACCTGGGAGCAGATGCTCGACGGGATCAGCCGGTGGATCGACGCCGACGGCCTGCGGTTCGGCCCCGGCGAGCGCATCGAGCTGGGCTACGGCCCGCACTCGGCGTACACCCTGCCCCCGGAGGCACTCGGCGCGGCGGGGGCCGCGGCCAGGGAGCGCGGCGCCCTGGTGCACCTGCACGTCGCGGAGGCCGCCGGCGAGGACGCCGCCATCCGTGCGCGGTACGGCTCGGTGCCGCAGCTGCTGGAACAGGTCGGGGTGCTCGGGGACGGCAACCGGGTGCTGGCCGCGCATGCCGTGCACCTGTCCGACGCGGACATCGCGCTCTTCGCCCGGCACGGCGCGGGCGTGGCGCACTGTCCGGGGTCCAACAGCAAGCTCGCCTCCGGCGTCGCCCGGCTGCTCGACCTGCGCACCGCGGGCGTCCCGGTGGGACTGGGCACCGACGGCCCGGCCTCGCACGACGACCTCGACCTCTGGGACGACGCCCGGCTCGCCGCCCGGCTGGCCCGGCTGTCCACCCAGGACGCCGCGGCGCTGACCGCGACGCAGGCGCTGCTGCTGGCCACCAGGGGCAGCGCGGCCGCGATCGGCCGCGACGACCTCGGCACACTGCGGCCCGGCGGCTGGGCCGACCTGGTGCATCTGAGCGCCGACGATCCGGCGTTCGCCGCGGGTCTGGACGTGCCGGACGGCCAGTTGCTCGCCAACGTGGTGTGGGGTGCCGGAGCGCGTGCGGTGCGCGAGGTCTGGGTGGCGGGGGAGCAGGTGGTCGACGACGGCGTGCCGACCCGCACAGACCCGGTGGCGGCACACGCAGAGTTGCGCAACCGGGTGCGACGCCTCGCCACCGCGGATGGACGCGTCTACCGCTGACTGGGGGCGCATGGCACGCGAATACGTCCTTGCTCGTTGACCAGCAGTATCCGTCTCGGCACTTTACGATGTCGGACGACACCGAACGGCGGTGTCCCGAGACGTGATAGAGCCATACTGGGTGATCACACACAGTGCTCCATCCGGTGCGGAGCGGGAGGCGTCGTGGGTCGTCACGAGCGACCCCAGAAACAGCTGCAGATGCTGTACCTCGGCAGTTCCGCCGAGCTGGGTGCATTGCGCCGGTCGATGGAGGCGCACGGGGCGATCACCCGGACCCGGGTGCACCCTGCCCTTGACGCGGTGGTCGCCGACAGCACGGTGCCGACCGACCACTCGACCCTGCGCAGCGCGGAGAGCCTGAACATTCCGGTGCTGTCGCCCGCCGAGGCTATAACGCAGTTCGCCGCCAAGTGGATGGCGCCGAACGATCCGCAGAAGCCTGCCTCCGACGGAGGCCGTTCGGGTTGGTCGTTCCGCCACGGCTCGCGGTGACTACGCTGCTCCCGATGTCCGCGCCACAGTTCTCCCAGGTCCAGGATGGCTGACCTGCTCGGAGATCGACCAGACCGGCGCCAGCGACTGCGCGAGCTGCTGGCGGCCGGAGATCCGGTACTCGCCCCCGGCGCCTATGACGCACTGTCCGCCCGGCTCGTCGAGGCGGCCGGCTTCCCCGCGGTCTACATGACGGGGTTCGGCACCACCGCCGCGTTGCTCGGCAGGCCGGACGTGGGCTTGCTCGGCGGGGCCGAGATGATCGACAACGCACGGCGCATCGCGGCCGCGGTCGACCTGCCGCTGGTCGCCGACGCCGACACCGGCTACGGCAACCCGATCAACGTGGTGCGCACGGTCCGCGAGTACGAGCAGGCGGGCGTGGCGGGCATCCACCTGGAGGACCAGGTGATGCCGAAGCGCTGTGGCCACATGACGGGCAAGGCCGTGGTGCCTGCCGAGGAGATGGTGGCCAAGGTGCGCGCCGCCGTCGCGGCCCGCGCCGACCCCGACTTCCTGCTCATCGCGCGGACCGACGCCCGCGCCGTCGAGGGCCTGGACAGCGCGATCGAGCGGGCGCGGGCCTACGCGGACGCCGGTGCCGACGCACTGTTCGTCGAGGCGCCGGTGTCCGAGGACGAGATCGCGACCGTGGCCACGTCGCTGGCCGGAACGCCGCTGATCTTCAACTGGGCCGAGGGCGGGCGCACCCCGCCGGTCCCGCTGGCCAGGCTGGGCGAGCTCGGCTTCGCCATGGTGATCTTCCCGATCGGCACGCTGCTCGCCGCGACCGCGGGCATCCGCTCGGTGCTGGCGACGGTGCGCGCCGAGGGCACGCCGCTGTCCGCGTTGCCCGGCCTGCCCGCGTTCGACGAGTTCCTCGACTTCATCGGACTGCCGGAGGTCGAACAACTCGGGAAGCGCTTCGACAACCCCGCCTGACCGGCCCGGCACGACTCGCCCGATTGCCGGCAGGTGACATCCGCTGGCCGACGGAGATGAATAGTCGGCGACGAGTGACAAATGCGGCGTAGCCTGCTGCGAGCGAGCCCTATCGCTCGCTGTAGGCAGGGGGTGGCGGTCGGTGGTCGAGCACGTTCGCTCCTCGATGGGTGACGCGCCGCCAGGGTCAGCCCGGTGCGGCCACCGCGGCTGCACGTCCACGTTCGGCGAGCTGTGGGCCACCCCGCCCAACGCGGTGACGGCCGCGCGCACGGTCGGGACCGTGGTGCTGTGGAGCATGGCGATCGGCACCGGGCACGAAAACTGGCTGCTGGCCGCCCTGCTCTGCTACTGGCTCGGGGACATGGCCGACGGCCTGCTCGCCCGGCTGACCGACTACGAGACCCGCACCGGCGCGGTCCTCGACGTCCTCGCCGACCGGTTGAGCGTGTGCCTGGTGGTGACCACCTACGTCGCCGCCCATCCGCAGACCGTGCTGCCCGCGGCCGTCTTCCTGGTGCAGTTCGTCGTCCTCGACGCGTACCTCACGCTGACGTTCGTCCGGTGGTCCCTGCTCTCGCCGAACTACTTCGGGCTGGTGGACGCGGCCGTGTACCGGCTGAACTGGTCGCCACCGGCGAAGGCGACCAACACCAGCGCGGTGGTGCTGGTGGTGCTGCTCACCGGGTCGATCGCGGCCGCCACGGTGCTCGCGGCGGCGGTGCTCGCCGTGAAGATCGGCAGTGCGGTGCGGCTGGCCCGGCTGAACGCACCGCGGGAACGCTCCGGCTGCGCCGTGCTCGACGCCCATCTCGCCGCGGCCGGATAGGCGCCCGGGTAACAGCTGTGCAATGGATCGCGCTCACCGTCGGCGTCTGCCTGCTCTCGTCGCTGATCCCGGTGGTCAACGCGGAGATCTACATCGTCGCGCTGGTCACCGCGCAGCCGCAGGTGCCGTGGTGGGTGGTCGGCCTGGCGGCGGCGTTCGGCCAGATGATCGGCAAGGTGCTCTTCTACTACGCGGGCCGCGGTGTGCTGCGCCTGCCGAAGCGGCTGAGCAGGATCTCGGAATGGGAGCGGCGCGGGCGGTGGGCGCAGCGCCTGCAGCGATTCCAGGACACCTGCCGCGACCGGCCGTTCTGGTCGGCGGGGGTGCTGCTGGTGAGCGCCAGCCTGGGGCTCCCGCCGTTCGCCGCGCTGGCCGTGGTCGCCGGTATCGCCAGGGTCGACGCGCGGATCTTCATCGCCACCGGGTTCACCGGCCGCTTCATCCGGTTCGGCGCCATCGCAGCATTCCCCGGCCTGATCCACGCGTGGTGGTTCTAGCGGCGCCGGGGACAGGGCAGCCGCAGGTCGACCGGACGACCCGAGGCGGCGGCGTCCACGACATCGGCGGCCACCACCCGCAGTTTGCGGTTCTCCACCTGGGAGGCCTGACGGAGCAGGTCGAACGCCTTGTCCGCGTCGATCGCGAAGGTGGCCATCAGCACGCCCTTGGCCTGTTCGATCACCGCGCGGCTGGCCATCGCCTCCTGCAGTTGGCCGGAGAGCGTGCGCGCACCCTGGTACAGCCGCGAGTTGGCCACCGCGACCGCGGCCTGCCCGGCGAACAGCATCACCACGGCCTCGTCCATGGCGGCGAACCCGTGGGTGTCCGCGGCGTACAGGTTCAGCGCACCGATGCCGGAGCCGCGGACCAGCAGCGGCGCGGCGAGGAACGACCGCACCCCGATGCGCCGGGCCGCCGCGGCGAAATCGGGGTAGCTCTCCGCTGCCTCGACGACGTTCACCCGCTGGACCGCGCGGTCCCGGTACGCCTGCAGGCACGGCCCGGTCCCGTGGTCGTACTGGGCCAGGTCCACAGCCAGGGTGCGCTGATCGGTGGCCGCGGCGGTGGAGGGCCGCCCGTCGACGAGCAGTGTGACGCCCGCGGAGTCGCAGTCCGGAATGGACCGCGCCGCCAGCGTCACGATCCGGTCCAGCATCCCGCCCAGGTCGATCTCGTCGACCAGCAGCGAAGCCAGCTCCGACATCGCGGCGGTGAGCTCGTCGCTGTAGTCGAGGCCGAGCTCGCGGTCGGTGGGATCCTGGAGCTGTTTGGTCATGTCCGTTTCCGTGATTCCCGGCGGCGGACCGCGGGTGCGCGCCGCTCGCAACACCGAGAAGGTAAGCCGTGCGGCACCGGGGGCGCTATCCCCGCAGCCGCATGGACATGACGAGGTAACGGTAGGACGACTCACCGTCGTCGGGCTCCTCGCCCTCCAGGCCGCGGACCGGGGTGATCACGGTGGGCCGGGTGGGCGTGGTGAAGGACAGGCTGGCCCGTGGGGTGGTGACCGCGCTGAGCCCGTCGAGCAGGTAACCGGCGTTGAACCCGATGGTCAACGGCTCGCCGGTGACACCGACCTCGAGCTCCTCCTCCGCGCTGGACTCGTCCTCGGCCTCGGCGGAGAGCTGGACCGTGCTGTCGGAGAAGGCCAGCCGCACCGGGGCGAACCGCTGGGCGATCAGCGAGACGCGCTTCACCGCCTCGATGAACGGCCCGACCTCCACCTCGGCGCTGGTGGTGACCTCGGTGGGCCACAGTGAGGCGAACTTGACGAACTCGCCGTCCAGCAGCCGGGTGAGCGTCTGCCTGCCGCCCGCGGAGAACCCGAGGAAGCCCGCGTCGGCGGCGCTGCCCATCGACAGCACCACCTCGCTGGCGGAACCGAGCGACTTGGCGGCCTCGGCCAGCGTCTTCGCGGGCACGATCACCGAGCCGGAGGGGACGGTCCCGCTGGGCGTCCACGGCACGTAGCGCTCGGCGAGGCGGTAGCGGTCGGTGGCGGCGAACGTGAGCCGGTCCGCGCCGATCTCCATCCGCACACCGGTGAGCATGGGAAGCGTCTCGTCCCTGCTCGCCGCGGTGGTGACCTGGGAGATCGCGGTGGCGAAGGCGTCACCGCGCACGGTGCCGGAGGTGGCGGGCAACTCCGGCACCACCGGGTAGTCCTCCACCTGCATCAACGGCAGGTTGAACCGGGCGGTCCCGCAGCGCACCGCGAGCCGGTTGCCCTCGACCGCCACCCGGACGTCCTTGCGCGGCAGGGCGCGGGCGATCTCGGCGAGCAGCCTGCCGGAGACCAGGACCCGTCCCGCGGACTTGTCGGTCACCGGCACCTCGGTGCGGTTGAGCACCTCGAAGTCGAAGCCGGACACGGTCATCATGCCGTCGGCCACTTCGAGCACGACCCCGGCGGTGACCGGGACGACGGGTCGTGTCGGCAGGCCACGCGCTGTCCACGCCACGGCATCGGCGAACGCGTCCCGGTCGAGCTCGAACTCCACGTGCTCCCACCCTCCTGCGAGTTCCGGTACGCCGGATGCACCAGCGTACCGGGGGCGCGGACACGGAAGTGGGCGGTATAGCAGACCCTCGCCGCGCGGCGAACGCGGCGCGAAGGCGACATCAGAGCGACGCCGCGGCAGCGATACCGCAACGAGACGGTGTCGTCAGTTGTTAGCGCGCACGACCCGGGAGCACACTGGAGGTACCGGTTGGCAGCAGCGTCGTTCGCCGGCTTCTTGTGACGTCGGCCGGGCGTTTGACGGTGAGGGCGCCCTGCACGGCACCCGCCCATCCGGTCGCGCGCCCGGTGGCGACTCCCCCTTTGCCCTTGGCGCGCAAAAGCCGCCGGGCGGGCACCACCCGCCCCCCTGGTGCCCGCCCGGCGGCACCCGCACCCCCGGTTCGACGTGGGCGCCTGACGCAGGGCGCTACGCCGCACATTACGACGAGGTGATCTGCCCAGGAAACACCCTGTCAGGTAACCCTGACGGGGCTTCGAACTGTGCGTGAAGAGGAGTACCGTCCGCTTCGTGAGACGCTCACCGACGGAAGCGGTGCGACGATTCGAGCTCGACGTCGCCGAGGGCGCACCGATCAATCGACGCGTCCGGGAACTTCAGGTTCTCTGCGGTCTCAACGCTCTGGAAGTGGCAGTGGCACAGCGGATCGCCGAAGTGGTGATGGTGTGCCGTGAGCAGGGCGCATCCTGGTCGGAGATCGGCGCCACCCTGCACGTCAGCAAGCAGGCTGCGCACGAGCGTTTCGGTCATCGGCGGGCCGGCCAGCTCGCCGTGGAACCCACCAAACCCTGAACCCGGGTCAGGGCTGCGACGAGTCCGGCGATCGCGTCGCCGGGTCAGGTTCTGCTGACACCCCGTCGGCACCGTCCGCGTCGCCGGGGCGATAACCGTCCTGCTCCTGCTCGATCACCAGCAGCGCACCTGCCGCGCCGGGCAGGCTGCTGTGCAGTGGCGAGCAGAGCACCCGCACGTCGATCTTGCGGCCGCGCCGGTTGACCGCCTCGACCTGCAGCTCGTGCGGGCCGTCGTCGCCGCCGAGCGTCTGACGGATGACGGGTCGCAGCTGGTCGGTGGGCAGGCCGATGTCGAGGTCGAGGAAGTGCTTGCCGACCGCCTCGTCCTGCCGCAGCCCCCACAGGTCCTCGGCTCTGCGGTTCCACACCTGGACGGTCATGTCCTGGCCGATCACCGTGACCCCGGCGTGCAGGCTGGTGAGGATCGCCTCGAGGAACTCGTTGGCCTCGTCGAGGTCCATGGTGCGGTCCCGGAGCTCGTCGTTGATGGTCTGCAGCTCGTCGTTGGTGGACTGCAGCTCCTCGTTCATCGTCTCGAGTTCCTCGTTGGTGGACTGCAGCTCCTCGTTGGTGGTCTCCAGCTCCTCGACCGTCGATTGCAGCTCCTCGTTCGTGGTCTCCAGTTCCTCGACCGTCGATTGCAGCTCCTCGTACGCGGTCTCCAGTTGCCGGTTGGCGTGCTCCAGCTCCTCGTGCAGCCGGTGCGCGTCGGACACGTCGCTGAAGATGAGCATGATGCCGAGCAGGCTCCCGTCGCTGTGCAGCAACGGGTTGATCTGCAGTTCGAGGTGCAGCGGGTCGCGCTCACCGCGCAGGTACTCGATATCGGTCACCCGCACGGTCCGCTGCTCGGTCTGGGCCTGCTCGAGAAAGCGGCGCAGCTCGACCGGACGGTAGGACAGTTCCAGGTCGC
>DASXOL010000149.1:0-2248 GCA_036494295.1 Pseudonocardiaceae bacterium | reverse complement strand
AGGAAGAGCTGACCGTCGGGATAGCGCTCGGCCACGCGGTGGGCGAGGTGCACGGCCAGCGCGGACTTGCCCGCGCCCGCCACTCCGTCGATCGCCACCACACCCGCGCCGCCCCCGCCGCGCGTGAGGCCGTCGAGCAGGAGGCCGATCTGCTCGCGCCGCCCGACCACCAGCGGCAGGTCACCAGGAAGGGCGTGCCCGGCGCGCTCCGGGAACACGGTCCGGACGTCTCGCCGGACGTCGGCGAGCCTGCGATCCGAGCGCAGCACCGCATCGTGCAGCGCGGTCGGTTCGGGGCCGGGCGCCGCGCCGTGGCGGTCGAAGAGCCGCTCGCGTAGCTGCCGGAACTCGGTCAGTGCGTCTGCCTGGCGTCCGCTGCGGTACAGCGCGGTCATGAGCAGCCCGACCAGTCCCTCGTGGGTCGGGTACTCCGCCACCGCGGCCCGGAACCGGGGCAATGCCTCCACCGGGACACGGGAGGCCAGTTCCGCGGCCAGGCACTCCTCGAGCACCGCGCACCGCAGCGCGGCGAGGCGGGTGCGCTGGGCCTGGGCGAACGGGCCGGGTATCCCGTCGAGTGCCGCACCGTGCCACCGGGAAAGCGCCTCGTGCAGCTCGGCGGCGCCGTCGGCGCGGCCTGCGGCGTCCGGCATCCGCCGAACACGGCCCAGCAACTGTTCGAGGTGCAGGGCGTCGACTGTCTCGGGCGCCACCCGCATCACGTAGCCGGCCGAGCCGGACGTGATCGAGTCCTTTCCGAGCACCCGCCGCAGCCTGCTCACATAGGTCCGCACCAGCCCGAGGCTGGTCCGTGGCGGCCGGTGGCCCCACACCGCGGCGATGATCTCCGCACTGCTGCAGGTGGCCCCGGCGCGAAGCAGCAGCACGGCGAGCACCGCCCGCTGCCGCACCGGTCCCAAGGCCAGCTCGGTGGAGCCGTGGAAGGCCCGCACCGGCCCCAGCACCTCGAATGCCACGCCGTCGAACTTCGGTGCCGACATCGCGCCCCCTTTGCACTACCGGTTTCCGCCCGATACCAGGTGCAACGCGCCGCTGCGCCGCTCTACTCGCATTCACTGTAGAGTTCGCGCCCCCGGGTATGCGCTACCCGGGCAGCCCGTCCGGCGCGAATTCGCGTTCTATCCAGCGGCAGATCGCGGTCACGACGTAGTCGCGTTCCGCGGCGTCGAGCTCATGACCCTCGGCGATGCCGTGCCGGCGCTGCAGGCAGGTGCGGCAGCAGGTCGCGGTGGCGTGCTGCGCGACGAACACCGGGTGCCCGCGGTACGGCGTCTGCTGGCCGTCCTTGGCAGGCACGGCCGGCGCGAGCCGCGCGCCGATCAGCTCGTGGGCGTGTCGCCGGATCTCGGCCATGCCACGCAGTTCGGCGATCGCCCGGTCCCGCCCTCGCAACCGGAATTTCGCCCGGAACGGATGCCGCCCGATCCGGTCCAGCAGGTCGTCGATCTCGGCCACCGTGTCCCGTCCCTTGTCTCCTCGTCGCCGTCCGTGTCGTCGTCTCCATCGTCCCCGGCCGCGCCACCGCGGCTCGCGGGTTGCCTGTTGCGCCCCTCGTGGCCCGCCGTGACCTGCTGATCCACTCGGTGCTGGCCTACCAGCAGCGCCCGCTGCTCAAGGCCGTGCTGCTGCGCGACATGGACGTGCTCGGCAGGCTGGTGCGCCGCAAGCAGGCCGGACCCGCGGGTGCCCCGCTGCACAGCGGATTCATCGGATACCTCGCGCAGCTGCGCGAACACGGCTGGATCCCGGACCGACCAGAGCCTGGCCGAGCAGGTGAACGTGGTGAGCGCCTTGTTCTTCGGGTTCTTCGTCATGACCCCGGTGCTGCCCGGCGAGTTCACCCTGGCCGACGAGACGGCCGCGCCGCTGCTGGCCGACGCGGCGTGCCGGGCGGTCGACAAGTACCGCGCCGCGTCGACGTGCTGGGGGAGGAGAGCACCAGATGAGCGATATCCAGGCAGGACCGTTCGTCGTGCCGCTGGCCGACGACAGTGCCGATCTCGACCGGGTTGGCGGGCAAGGGCCGGCGCCCCCGACGCGTGGAACGACAGCGAGCACGGCACCGTCGAGGTGCTCACCGCGGCGACGGTGTCCGCAGCAGGGGCTGAGACCTCGGCGGGAGCCGCCTAGCGGCATGGGCGATGAGTTCCCGCTCGCCGGACGGTCTACCTAGAGAGAGCCGACGAGAGGAGAGCGTGATGAATCTGCCCAAGGTCGTGTCGCGAGC
>DASXOL010000148.1:0-16468 GCA_036494295.1 Pseudonocardiaceae bacterium | reverse complement strand
GGCCTGGTGCGCGTCACCCACGCGTTCCTGCCGCTGCTACGGCACTCCACCGCCCCAGTCATCGTCAACGTCAGCAGCGGCCTCGCCTCGCTGGCCCGAGTCACCGCCCCCGACACACCTACCTACGCCTACCCGGGCCTGGCCTACCCAGCATCGAAAACCGCAGTCAACATGATCACCGTGCAGTACGCGAAGGCGTTCCCGAACATGCGGATCAACGCGGTGGAACCCGGGTACACCGCCACCGACCTCAACGGGCACACCGGCACGCAGACCGTCGAGGAAGGCGCCGAGATCATCGTCCGCATGGCACAAACCAGCCCCGACGGCCCCACCGGTGGCTACTACGACGCCCACGGCGCCCTCCCCTGGTGAAGCAGGCATGAAGCCCAGCCGGTGAGCACCCGCAACGGGTCGAGCCACGGCCCATACCAGCGTCCGGCCAGGGATCCCTCAACGGACAGCTCAGCCTGTGAACACTTGTTCGACGAGACTGCGAAACTCAAGGTGGTGACTCAACTCGGCCTTCGAATCTCATCGGGAGGCCGCGCGCAGCGCGACGACAAGCTTCTCGCATTCCGGGTCGCTCATGGCCACCGTCGTCTTGAGCGCGCCGTTGAAGACCAGCCACACCTTGGACGTCCGGCGCATCACGATCACGGTGGCGGACTCTCCGCGCGGGCCGCGAAAAGCGAGCACGGTCCGGTCCGACTGGCCTTCGCTGTAGGTCTCCACCGTTGCCCTTCCGCGTGGGACGAACTGCTTTCCGGATGAGCCAACCGGGCCGTCGCGCGGAGGGACAGCACATGATCACGACATTCCTCTGACATCCGCGCGATATCGGGGCGATTCGGTCACACTGCTCGGCTACTGTCCGGGCCACGCGTTGGACGACATTGCGTGGGAGTGAGACAACCGTTGCCGGCCAAACGCCATGCTCTCGCCGAGCGCCGCCAGATACTGGGATACAGCCAGGAAGCCCTCGCGCGCATTCTGGGTGTCGAACCCACCACGGTCGGACGATGGGAGCGCGGCACGAGCCGCCCGCAGCCGTGGTCGCGGCCCGCGCTCGCCCGTGCTCTGGCCATCACGGTCGAAGAGCTCGACGTTTTGCTCACCACCAGCAGGCCCAGCCACCACGACGCGGCCGCCGCTATCGCACCAGCGGACGAGCCCGTTCTCTCGGCAGCATGGAATCACCGGGGTACGGTCGAGGCGGCAGTCGCGCTGAAAGGCGGTGGGCCCGTGCTACGCCGACATTTTCTTTTCCTCACCGGCGCAACCCTCACCGCACCCGCCCACCAATGGCTGGTCAGCGACCCCGGCCCGCTGCATTCCGGATTGTCCGGCCGACGCGTCTGCGCCACCCTCGCCGATCGGCTCCCCGCCATGATCTCCGAACTGCGCGCCATGGACGACCTCGCCGGTGGCGGCACCGTCCTCACCCTCGCCCGGCACGACTTCGACTGGGTCGCCGCGCTGCTCGACCGTGCCACCTACGACGAGGCCACCGGACGCAAGCTCCACACCGCCCTCGCCGAACTCGGCCAGCTCGCCGGTTGGGGCGCGTACGACGCGGGCCGGCCGGAGTTGGCGCAGCGCTACAACATCACCGCACTGCGGGCTGCGCACAGCGCGGGTGATCGTGCGCTCGGCGCGCATGTACTCGGTGCCATGGCCAAACAAGCCGCACACCAGGGCAGAGCCGCAGAAGCGGTGACGCTCGCAGAGACCGCACTGACCAGTACCCAGGGCCGGCAGACCCCACGCCTGATGGCCGAGCTGCACCTGCGGCACGCCTATGCGCTGGCACGGCACGGAGACACCGCGGCGTCCACGAACGCCATCGCGAAGGCACGAACAGAGGTACAGCACTTCGACTCAGCCGGCGAGCCGCCCTGGGTGTATTGGGTAGACCCGGCGTGGATCACCGTCGAAGCAGGAGACTGCCTTCTCCAGTCCGAACAAGCCGAGCGTGCTGCACCAGTGCTCGCCGAAGGCGTCGCGCTGTTCCACGACTCGTACGTCCGCGATCGACAGATCTACTCGCTCCACCTTGCCGACGCGCTTACCCGGCCGGGCTCACAACGCGATCTTCCCGCCGCCGCCGAACAGGGCACCGCCGCGCTCGACCAGGCGGCGCATCTGCAGTCGACGGTCACCACCGACCTGTTGCGGAACCTGCAAAGGCAGTTGAAGCCGCATGCGAAGGTGCCTGCTGTTCGCGAATTCCTGGACCGCGCCCACGAGGCCGTCCGAAATTAGCCGGCGACCGCGGTCGCCGAGCGGATCCGGGCTAGCCGACGACGCGGTGCAGTTCCGCGGACAGGTGCGGCTGCATCGGGAGGCCGCGCAGTGCGCGTTCCTCGGCGTAGGCCAGCGTGTTCTCGTCCAGGACGCCGTAGAGCCGGGCGGCCGCGGTGGTCTCCCTGGCCGACTCGGTGCGGGCGATCTGGGTGGTCTCCAGCTCCCAGGACACTTCGCTGGTCGCCCCGCCGTACCAGGTTTCCATGATGCCGAAGGCGTGTACGAGGAGCATCTCGACGCCCTCGTCCTCGTCGATCCGCCACCAGCCGACCTCACGGGCCGCCGGGCGCAACACCGAACCGGACGGGCTGAGCAGCCAGGCGCGGGCCTCGTAGACCAGGAAGTCCCTGCCGTCGTGGGCGAAGGTGACCTGTTGCCCGTACGGGAACTCCCCGAGCAACGACGGGTACTGCGCCAGGCCCTCCCCCCGCCACACGCCCACCAGCGGTGCGTACGGCTTGCACAGCGGGTGCAGCTCTACTCCCTTCGCGAGATTCGCGGTGTCCGGCTCGATCGGCATATCGCCGAATTGGGGAAGATTACGGTCGGCAGAGGCCTTGAACGCGTCGCCGCCCGGACCAGGCTGGGGCATATTCGGTCACCTTCGTCGGCGAACTGGGGCGGTGCCGCCGCCCGTCAAACGCCCGCAGAAACCGGGCGACCAGGGCCACGGTACGTCACGGAGCGTACTGCGCAGCCAAGTTGATCACCAGCGCTGGCCCCGGTCACGACCGGACGACCCGCATTCCGCCGCGGTGGTCACGGCGAAACGAAGAACTACGTCCTCGGACCGCACAGGATGATCGCGAGCCGACAAGCCCCGGTTCAGCGGGAACCGCGGGCGGCTGACCAGCGTCCCACCTGCACCCTTTCCGGCCCCACGGGGAGGGCCGCCCGGGGCCGAACCAGCGGGCGGACGCTCCTCGGCCTCGCCGGACACCTGCCGGACATCTCCGGAGTCCGGCGGGGCCGGGGCGAGCGGCCACACACCCGGCATTTCCCGACCGATCGCGTAATTGTGCGGGCAATTGCTTTGGGTGGTAATTACTCCGGAGAGTGACCCCGAAAGGCGGCTTCGGTTACCCCTCGAAAACACTACGCTCACACTTAGCTACCGAGGGGAGTGAATGGGTCGTGCGAAAGATTCTGCACGTGACTGTGGCCTTGGCTATAGCCATCGCAGGCACGCTACTGACCAGCGTCGTCTCTGCCGAGGCGGCGGACGCACCGTGCGCATCGAGCGCGTCGGCGTGTGTGGACCTGTCCAGCCACGAGGCGTGGCTGATGCACAACGGCCAGGTCACCTATGGCCCGACGCCGATCACGTCGGGCAGGCGGGGCCAGGAGACCCCGGTCGGCCGGTTCACGGTGAAGTGGAAGGACCTCCACCACCGAAGTAGCGAGTACCACAACGCGCCGATGCCGTACTCGGTGTTCTTCACCTCGACCGGCGTCGCCTTCCACGAGGGCAGCCTGTACCAGCAGTCGGCCGGGTGCGTCCATCTCGGGCACACCGCCGCAGCCACCTTCTACCGGCAGCTCGCGGTGGGTCAGATAGTCCAGGTCGTGCCGTGATCGGGTAGCGCAGTCACCCCGGCCGACGGTGCGAGACGGCACAGCGCGGGCAGCAGCGCGCGCAGTGCCCGGCCGCGGTGCGAGACCGCGTCCTTCTCCGCCGGTTCGAGCTCGGCCGAGGTGCGCCGCTCGCCCTCCGGCACGAAGATCGGGTCGTAGCCGAACCCGTTGGCGCCGCGTGGCGCGTCGGTGAGCACACCTCGCCACTCGCCCCGCAGCACGGTCTCCTCGCCGGAGGGCAGCACCAATGCGGCGGCGCACACGAAGGCGGCGCCGCGACGCTCCGGCGGCACGTCGCCGAGCTGGCCGAGCACCAGCTGCAGGTTGGCCTCGTCGTCACCGTGGCGGCCCGCCCACCGGGCCGACAGCACCCCGGGCATCCCGCCGAGCGCGTCGACCGTGAGACCGGAGTCGTCGGCGACCGCGGGCAGACCCGTCGCCGCGGCTGCGGCACGCGCCTTGGCCAGGGCGTTTGCCTCGAACGTGGCGCCCGTCTCGGGTGTCTCGGGGAACTCCGGCACGTCGTCGAGACCGAGGACCTGCACCGCACCCGTGCCCGAAGCGGCCAGGATCCGGCGCAGCTCGGCGAGTTTGGCGGCGTTCCTGGTGGCCAGCAGCACCCGGGCTTCGGCACTCATGCCGGCAGCTGTCCCGGGTACGGCTCCGCCAGCGCCTTGGTCTGTGCCGCGGTCAGCTGCGCACACCCGGCGAGCGCCAGATCCAGCATCTGGTCCATGGTGGATCGCGCGAAGGTGGCGCCCTCTCCCGTGCCCTGCAGCTCCACCAGCGTGCCGGTGCCGGTGGCCACCACGTTCATGTCGACTTCGGCGCGGGAGTCCTCCTCGTAGGGCAGGTCGAGCCGGACCCGCCCGTCGACCACGCCGACGCTCACCGCGGCGACCGAACAGGACAGCGGCTGCGGATCCGCGAGCCGCTTCGCCGCGCGCAACCACGTGACGGCGTCGGTGAGCGCCACGTAACTACCGGTGATCGCCGCGGTGCGGGTGCCGCCGTCGGCCTGGAGCACGTCACAGTCCAGCGAGATGGTGTTCTCGCCGAGCGCGGACAGGTCGATGCAGGCCCGCAGCGCTCGGCCGATCAGCCGGCTGATCTCGTGGGTCCGCCCGCCGAGACGGCCCTTGACGGACTCGCGGTCGCTGCGGGTGTGCGTCGAGGACGGCAGCATGGCGTACTCGGCGGTGAGCCACCCCTGCCCGGAGCCCTTCCGCCAGCGCGGCACCCCCTCGACCACGCTGGCCGCGCAGAGCACCCTGGTCTTGCCGAACTCGACCAGCACCGAACCGGCCGGCCAGTCCTGATAGCCGCGGGTGATGCGCACCTCGCGTAGTTCGTCGTCGTTCCTGCCGTCCACTCGCGCCACCGCGACAGGGTACCCAGGGCGGGTCTCACCACCGTCCCACCCGTTGTGCCCGTACCGTCCAGGCATGGCACTGGCGGAAGGACTGTGGACCTTCGAGGGGATTCCGGCACACCCGCTTCTGGTGCACGCCGTCGTCGTGTTGCTGCCGCTCGCGGCGGTGTGCGGCGCGCTGATCGCGATACGCCCGGCGTGGCGTCGCCGCTACGGGGTTCCGGTGGCGCTGCTGACCGTGGTCGCGGTGGCGGCGGTGCCGGTCACGCAGAAGGCGGGCGAGCAGCTCGAGGCCAAGCTCGCGGCGCTGGACAACCCGCTGATCGCACGGCACGCGGCGCTCGGCGAGACGCTGCTGCCGTACGCGGTCGTCTTCGGGGTGCTGGTACTCGCCCTGGTGGCGGTGGGGCTGTTGTCCGACCGGCCTGGGCAGGCGTCGCACAGCGCGGCGTCGGCCTCGACCCGCAGGCCGTGGCGGCTGCTGAGCGGCGTGCTGGCCGTGCTGGTGGTGCTCAGCGGGGCGGCGACGGTCACCCAGGTGGTGCGGATCGGGCACAGCGGGTCGACCGCGGTGTGGCAGGGCGTCGGCACCCAGTGAGGGATCAGACCTCGTAGTGCGCGCCGGCCCGGACCAGTTCGACGGGGCCGTCGAAGGCGCGCTTCGCCTCCGCCAGCACCTCCTCCGCGTCCGTCCAGGGCGGCACGTGGGTGATCAGCAGGAGGCCCACGCCCGCGGCCGCGGCGGTCTCTCCCGCGTCCCGGCCGGACATGTGCACGCCGCGCGGATTGCCCGGCCGGTCCGGCCAGGAGGACTCGGCGAGCAGCACGTCTGCACCGCGGGCCAGCTCGACCAGCGCCTCGCAGGGACCGGTGTCCCCGGAGTACACCAGCGCGCGGCCGGCCTCGCTCACCCGCAGGGCGTACGCCTCACAGGGATGCTCGACCAGGGCGACGCGCAGTTCCAGCGCGCCGATCCTGACCCCGGCTTGGGCGTCGATCTCGGTGAACGGGTGAAACTCATACGTATCGGACAGATCGGTCGAGCGGCGGTCGGCGTCGTCGGTCGCGTAGGCGGCGGTCAGCCGCTCGGCGACCGCTGAGGGCCCGTGCAGCGCCAGCCGCCCACCCTTGGGCGGTGCCGGGTGGTAGCGCCGGTACACGGTGAGCGCCGAGACATCCGAACAATGATCCGGGTGCAGGTGGGACAAGATCACCGCGTCGAGTTCGAACGGATCGAGATGGCGCTGGAGCGCCCCCAGCGTGCCGTTGCCAAGATCGAGCACCACCGCACTGCCACCGCCCCGGACCAGATACCCCGAGGCGGGCGAATCAGGTCCCGGCACGCTACCCGAGCACCCCAACACAGTGACCAACATGGCGCCCATCCTCCCGGTTTGCTGCTCTTCAAGTACCACCAACCCCCCGCTGAGCGGCCTTTAACCGCTACAAACCCGGTGCGCTCCAGGCGCGGCGGGCGGTTCGCCGACGGACGGGGTATGTAGCGGTTGAGGGCAGCGGCAAGCGGGGTTTGTTGCTCTTGAAGAGCCACATACTTCAGGGGCGGGCGGGTTCGGTCAGGGCTGGGCCTAGGAAGCGGCGGGCCAGGCGGGCGAAGGATGCCGGATCGCCGGTGGCGGTGAACTGGTGCTCCGCCTCGGTGTCGTCGGTGCGCAGCAGGTCGGTTTCGGTGAGCACCCGGAGCACGTCCTTGGCGGTCTCCTCGGCGCTGGACACCAGCGTCACACCGTCGCCCATCACGATCTGCAACACCCCGGTGAGCAGCGGATAGTGCGTGCACCCGAGCACCAGGGTGTCGATCGCGGCGCGCTGCAGCGGTTCGAGATAGGCCTGCGCCAAGCCCAGCACCTGCCTGCCGGAGGTGGTGCCGCGCTCGACGAAGTCGACGAACCGCGGGCAGGCCACCCCGGTCACCGCGACCTGCGGAGCGGCGGCGAACGCGTCCTGATAGGCGCGGGACAGGATGGTCGCCCGCGTGCCGATCACCCCGACCCGGCCGGATCGGGTCACCGCCACGGTCCGGCGCACCGCGGGGCGCACCACCTCGATCACCGGGATCGGATACCGCTCCCTGGCGTCGGCCAGGCACGCCGCCGATGCCGTGTTGCACGCGATGACCAGCAGTTTCACCCCACGATCCACCAGGTCGTCGGCCACTGCCAGCGCGTGCGAGCGGACCCGCGCGATGGGCAGCGAACCGTAGGGGCCGTTCGCGGTGTCACCGACGTAGTGCAGTCGCTCCCCGGGCAGCTGATCGGCGATGGCACGCGCCACCGTCAGCCCGCCAACTCCCGAGTCGAAGATCCCGATGGGCGCGTTCGGATCGCTCACGAGACGGAGGTTCGCACCGGACGATCCGCGCGGGCAACCAGCCACCCGGCAAGCAGGCCACCGAGTGCGCCGAACAGATGGCCCTGCCAGGAGATCGCGATGTGGCCCGGCAGCACCCGCCACAACATCCCGCCCCAGAACGCGAACAGCACGACCGCCAGCACGATCTGCCCGGTCCGGTCGGAGAAGAAGCCGCGGCAGAGCAGGAACATCAGCCAGCCGAGGACCAGCACCGACGCACCCAGATTCACCGTGCCCGGGGTGCCGGTGAGCCACGTGCCGACACCGCCCACCAACCAGACCGTCGCGGTCACCGCGAGGAACTGTCCGACGCCGTTCGCCAGCACGAAGAAGCCGAGTACCAGCACCGGAATCGTGTTCGCCACCAGGTGCTGCCAGCCGGCGTGCAGTAGCGGCGCCCACAGCACGCCGTCCAGTCCGTCCAGCTGCCGAGGCCGAATCCCCTCCCTGCTCAGCGCACCGCCCAGGACCATGTCCGCCGCCCCGGTGAGGTACAACAAGCCGGTGAAAGCGGCGATGATCATGCCTGCCTGCCCGGGATTGGCCGGGAAGACACCCGCGGGGGTGCGGCTTCGGGACGTCGTCGGCACTGCAGGCATGGTGACTCAGGTTACCTCGGAGAGCTGAGAGGATTCTGTGTCCGGCGCGCGTCTAGATTGGGTGTCGTGGTAGGCGATGTCGCGGTAGCCGGCCGGGTGGTGACCGGTTCGGCGCCGGTGTGGGACATCACCAGCGGCACTCTGCTCTGGGTCGAGATCGGCGGCGAGGCGGTGCACCGCTTCGATCCGGCCACCGGCCGAGACGAACCCCTCGGGCTGCCCCAGCCGGTCGCCGCCGCGCACCCTCGTCGCCGTGGCGGGTTGGTCCTGACGCTGCGCGACGGCGTGGCCCTGGTGGACTCCGACGGCGCCCGGCGGTGGCTCGTCTACTGGGCGCGGGAGGGCGTGGCAGGCATCGCGTCGACCGTCGACCGTGCCGGGCGGCTCTGGGTGACGACCGGCGGCGACGGCGCACTGCTGCGGGT
Organism: Pseudonocardiaceae bacterium; assembly: GCA_036494295.1. GTDB lineage: Bacteria > Actinomycetota > Actinomycetes > Mycobacteriales > Pseudonocardiaceae. Next base: position 7,820 of record DASXOL010000148.1, on the reverse strand, counting down.
CGAGCCGGACGGGGCGGTCGCTCTGGTGCTGCAGGGCGTCGACCTCGCCGGGGTCGCGTTCGCTCCGGACGCCGCCACCATGTATCTCGCCGATCCGGCGGCCGAACACATCGCCGCCGCCGATTTCGCCCCGGACACCGGCGAGCTCGGACCGCGGCGTCCGCTGTACCCGGTGCCGGGTGGGCCCACCGCGCTGTGCGTCGACGCGCAGGGCTGGCTGTGGGTCGCGCCGCGGGGGCACAACGCCGTGCTGCGCTACCGGGCCGACGGGCAGCTGGACCGCGAGTTTGCGCTGGGCGCGGCACATCCCACCGGCTGCGCGTTCGGCGGCATCCAGCTCACGGATCTGTTCGTCACCGCGGCGCCTCCGCCGTGCAGCGCCGAGCACGCCGGGCCGCTGCTGATCTTCCCCGACGCGGGTGAAGGCCTGCCCAGCCCCGTCTTCGCCGGCTGACACCCGGGGGTTCGGGGCTCTTCAAGGACAACAAACCCCCGCGCGGAGTGCTGTTTTCGGCTACAAACCCTCCGGGGGCCGGCCGGCCCCCGGAGGGGTTGTAGCCGTTAGCGGCACGCAGAAGGGGGGTTTGTTGCTCTTGAAGAGCCCCGAACGTCAGGCCCAGAGTTGGCCGTCGAGGCGGGCAGCGGCCTCTTCGAGGTCGCCCGAGTAGGCGCCGGTGGACAGGTATTTCCAGCCGCCGTCGCATACGACGATCACGATGTCGGCGGGTTCCCCGGTGCCCGCTGCCTTCTCCGCGACGGCGAGCGCGGCGTGCAGGATGCCGCCGGTGGAGATGCCCGCGAAGATGCCCTCGGCCTCGAGCAGTTCCCGGGTGCGGCGCAGCGCATCGTAGGAGCCCACGGAGAACCGGCCGGTGAGCACCTCCGGGTCGTACAGCTCGGGCACGAATCCCTCGTCGAGGTTGCGCAGGCCGTACACCAGCTCGCCGTAGCGCGGCTCGGCCGCGATGATCTGCACGTCGGGCTTGTGTTCCCGCAGGTAGCGACCCACCCCGACCAGTGTGCCGGTGGTGCCCAGCCCGGCGACGAAATGCGTGACGGTGGGCAGGTCGCGCAGGATCTCCGGCCCGGTGGTGTTGTAGTGCGCGAGGGCGTTCGCCGGGTTGCCGTACTGGTAGAGCATGACCCAGTCGGGGTGCTCGGCGGCCAGCTCCTTGGCCCGCGCCACCGCCTGGTTGGACCCGCCCGCGGCGGGCGAGTAGATGATCTCCGCCCCGTAGGCCTCCAGCAGCTGGCGCCGTTCGACGGAGGTGTTCTCCGGCATGACGCAGACCAGTCGGTAGCCCTTGAGCTTGGATGCCATGGCCAGCGAGATGCCGGTGTTGCCCGACGTCGGCTCCAGGATGGTGCACCCGTCGGTCAGCCGCCCGGACCGCTCGGCGTCCTCGATCATCGCGAGCGCGGGCCGGTCCTTCACCGAGCCGGTGGGGTTGCGGTCCTCCAGTTTGGCCCACAGCCGCACGTCGGCCGACGGCGAGAGGTGGGGCAGCCCAACCAGCGGGGTGTCACCCAACGCATCGAGCAGCGAGTCGTAGCGGGCCATGGGGCGCTCCCTTCGGTCGCGCTCGTGGCTGCGGCCTGGTCCCCGGAAACCTCGAGAACCGCCGGCCGCGCACAGAACGCGTCAGCGCCGCCCACCGGCGACGGCTGGCAGGATGGTGACGTTGTCGCCGTCGTTGACTGCTGCGTCCAGACCGCCGGCGAAGCGCACGTCCTCGTCGTTGACATATACGTTGACGAAGCGGTGCAGGGATCCATCGGTCACCAGACGGGCCTTGATTCCCGAGTGCCTGCTCTCCAGGTCTTCGATCACTTCGCTGAGGTTGGAGCCGGAAGCCTCCACGGACTTCTCGCCCCCGGTGTGCGTACGCAGAATCGTCGGTACGGAGACGGTGACGGCCATTGTCAAATCCTCCTGTGGGTGTTCGGCTCAGCAGATGTAGACGCGCGGGCGCCCCCGGTCATTCCGGCGGCGACGCGCGGATCAGCGAGTGTCCGGGACGTCGTCGGCACCGGTGTGGGAGAACATGTAGGACTCCACCACCTCGACCGGCTCCTCGGTGACCTCACCGTCGACGATGCGGAACGAGCGAAGCTCGTGGGTCTCCGGATCGCGAGTCGACACCAGCACGTAGTGCGCGCCGGGCTCCGACGCGTAGGAGATGTCCGTGCGCGACGGGTAGGCCTCGGTGGCGGTGTGCGAGTGGTAGATCACCACCGGCTCCTCGTCCGCCTGGTCCATCGCGCGCCACACCTTGAGCTGTTCGACGGAGTCGAACCGGTAGAAGGTCGGGGACCGCTCCGCGTTCACCATCTCCACGAACCGCTCCGGACGATCGGAACCGGCGGGCCCCGCCACTATGCCGCACGCCTCGTCGGGATGGTCCCGGCGGGCGTGCGCCACCATCGCGTCCACGAGGTCGCGGCGGATCGTCAGCACGCCTTTCATCCTACGTGCTACTCCGCACCCGCACGGTCCGGCGTGCCAGGGCTGGATCACACAACCGGGCGCGGCCGGCGGCACCGTGAGCGGCCTTACTCCGTGCGCACCGCCGAGGGGTAGCGATCCCGGGAGGCGGGCGCGTCGACGCCGGCGACGGGGGTGGCCGCGAGCACCCCGTGCACCACCGCCCGTGCCACGCAGTCCGCCGCTGCCGTGGCCAGTTCGTCGAGCGTCTCGTACCCCTGCGGCCCGGGCCGGGCGCCGGTGGCCACCGCGAACAGGGTGTCCCCGTCCACCATCAGGTGCGCCGGCCGCACCGCGCGGGCCAGCCCGTCGTGCCCGCACACGGCCAGCCTGCGGCACTGCGACTTGTCCAGCGCGGCGTCGGTGGCGATCACGCCGATGGTGGTGTTCAGCCGCCACCTCGCGCCCGCGGGCAGCCCGGCGGCCACCTCGGCCGGATCGGGCGGACGCAGCCCGAACTCGCCCGCCACCTCGTGGTCGGCGGCCCAGGGCAGTCCGGTGCCGGGCGCGATGACCGACCCGGCGGCGTTCACCGCCACCAGCGCACCGACCGTGGCACCCGATGCGGTGCGCGTGCTCGCCGTGCCGACGCCACCCTTGACCGACCCGGCACGGGCACCCGCACCCGCACCGACACTGCCCTGGCGCACCGCGCCCTGACCCGCCGCGGAGGCGTCGTCGCAGGCCGCTGCGCCGAACGACGCGTCGGGGTGGTGCCGCCAGCACCCGGCGCGCAGGTCGAACAGCACCGCGGCGGGGACGATCGGGACGACCTCACCGGGACCCTCCCCGAGTCGCAGCCCGCGGTCCCGGTCGGCCAGCCAGCGCAGTACCCCGTCGGCGGCGGCCAGTCCGTACGCGCTGCCCCCGGTGAGCACCACGGCGTGCACCCGCTGCACCAGATGGGAAGGGTCCAGCAGGTCGGTCTCCCTGGTGCCCGGCCCGCCGCCGCGGACGTCGACCGCGGCGACCGCTCCGTCCGGGGGCATCAGCACGACGGTGCTGCCGGTGGCCCAGCCGCCGTCGACGCGCTCGTGATGGCCCACCAGCACGCCCGGCACGTCGGTGATCGCGTTGCGGTGCCCGGGCGGCGCACCGGCGGGCGAACTCACCGGGAGAGGGCCTGGATCAACGACTCCTGCACCCAGGTCAGCCAGTGGTAGACGCCGAGGTGCGGCGCACGGGGGTCGTCGGAGGGCAGCTCGTCGGGCATGTCCTCGGTCACGTCGAGCAGCGTGCCCAGCGCGAGGCGCACGTCGTTGAGCGCGGAGAGCCAGGCGTTCGCCTGCTCGTCGGTCAGCCGCACCCGGCCGCCGTGGACCGGACAGGTCTGCAGCACCACGCCGGCCACGCCGTTCTTCGCGGCGACCAGCTCCGGTTCGTGCAGTTCCCGCATCCCCCCGGACAGCTCGGGGTCCTCGCGGTGGAAGTCGGGCAGCAACCGGGCGAGCACCCGGTCGTCGGGCGCGGTCCTGGGCCCGGTGGTGATGCCGGTCAGCTCGGCCAGCTCGTCCTGCGGGGTCGCGGTGCGCCGCGCGTCGAGCATCTCGCGGACCTGGCCGACCAGGCCGCGCAGCAGCCCGGCCTCCCGCTCGCTCAGCTCGGCGGAGACCAGGTCGCCGCTGCGCCGCCAGCCCTTCATGTGTCGTGCTGCATGGTCGCCCAGAGGCCCGCGCCGTGCAGCTTCGCGACGTCGGTCTCCACCTTGTCCCGGGATCCCCTGCTCACCACGGCCCTGCCCTTGTGGTGCACGTCGAGCATCAGCTTGGTCGCTTCGTCCCGGCTGTAGCCGAACAGTTTCTGGAAGACGTAGGTGACATAGGACATCAAGTTGACCGGGTCGTTCCAGACGATGGTCAGCCACGGCCTGTCCTCGGCCGCTACCTCGTTCGCCGCAGGGTCGACCTGAGTGTGCTCCAGTTCGACGGGCGTGCTCATAAGGTTATGTTCTCAGAAACACCGTGCGCTGGAGAACGCCCGCCGGTTCCGAGCGGGCTCCTAGGCTCTGCGAATGCGCAACACCGCCTCCGCAGACGCCGGTGTCACCGCCGGCAGCGCGTTGTACACCGACCAGTACGAGCTCACCATGCTGGCCGGGGCGCTGGCCGACGGCTCCGCCTCCCGCCGCGCCACCTTCGAGGTGTTCGCGCGCGGCCTGCACGGCCGCCGCTACGGCGTGGTGGCGGGTGTTCCCCGGCTGCTCGACGCCCTGGCGCGGTTCCGGTTCGGGCCCGCCGAGCTGGCCTTCCTGCGCAGCATCGGCGCGCTGAGCGAGCCGACGCTGGACTGGCTCGCCGACTACCGCTTCACCGGCGACATCGACGGCTATCCCGAGGGCGAGCTGTACTTCCCCGGCTCGCCGGTGCTCACCGTGCGGGGCAGCTTCGCCGAGGCGGTGGTGCTGGAGACGCTGGTGCTCTCGGTGCTCAACCACGACAGCGCGGTGGCCTCGGCGGCGACCCGGATGGCGCACGCCGCGGCGGGCCGGCCGCTGGTGGAGATGGGCAGCCGTCGCACCCACGAGGAGGCCGCGGTCGCCGCTGCCCGCGCCGCGTACGTCGGCGGCTTCAGCGCCACCTCGAACCTCGAGGCCGGCCGGCGCTACGGCATTCCCACCACGGGCACCGCCGCGCACGCCTTCACGATGCTGCACGACAGCGAGGCGGACGCGTTCGCCGCGCAGGTCAAGGCGCTGGGCACGGGCACAACCCTGCTGGTCGACACCTACGACATCTCGCACGGCATCGCCACCGCGATCGAGGTCGCGGGCACCGGGCTGCAGGCGATCCGCATCGACTCCGGGGACCTCGGCGAGCTGGCCCGCCAGGCGCGCGAGCAGCTCGACCGGCTGGGTGCGCCATACGTGCGCATCGTGGTGTCCGGTGACCTGGACGAGTACTCCATCGCCGCGCTGCGGGCCGAGCCGGTCGACTCCTACGGGGTGGGCACCTCGCTGGTGACCGGATCCGGCGTGCCCACCGCGGGCATGGTCTACAAACTGGTCGAAGTGGACGGACGCCCGGTCGCCAAACGCAGTCAGAACAAGGCATCCCGCGGCGGCGTCAAGGACGCGCTGCGCAGGCACAAGCCCAGCGGCACCGCGGTCGAGGAAGTGGTGTTCAGCCCCGGGCAGCCGCCCGAGCTCGGCGAGCACGACCGGATGCTGGCAGTGCCGCTGGTGCGTGGCGGCGAGCCCGTCGGCGAGCGGCCGACGCTGGAGCAGGCCCGCGAGCGCGTCCGTGCCGGGCTGCACAGCCTGCCGTGGGAGGGCCTCAAGCTCTCCAGCGGCGAGCCCGCTATTCCGACGTCCTTCGGCTGACCCGACCCGCAGGCTGGGCACCGGCGCGGCCACCCACGGCGGTGAGCAGCGCGGCGAACGGTGCCGCGACGCCGCGCTCGGCGGACTCCGGGGTAGCGGGGGCTGAGGTGGCGGAACTGGTGGTCACGGCGGTCTCCGGTCAGTTGAGTCCGATGTGATGCGCGCTCGGCCACATCGGTTGGGTGGCCAGGTATCCGGCACAACGGTCCGGAATCTACTCAACACTTTCTTCGGCGCCACGGCCGTGGTCAAGACCCGGCGATACAGACGTTCCCAAGCTAATTCAGGAAGACCTCAGATCGAGGCGCCCTCTAGGCGTCGGTGAATGCCGGGACACCGGGAACAGCACAATGATGCACGGTCCGTTAGAGCACCGTTAACAAATGATTTCGATGTGCGTCTGGTCAGAGAATCGCAAGGTCCGGCGGGACTTCGAGCATGGCGGGTGGAGGCGAGGTGACCCGAGACACAGATTACCCGGTTGCAGTACGAGCGTTGTGTGCGGGAATGCGGTGTTCGCAACGGCGCGAAACCGGCCAGGCACCTCGCCGGAGGGCCGCGGGCCTGCGACTCTGCCTGCTGCTCCGGCGGCTCCGCGGGAGGGCCGATGCCGGGTATGCCGTTCACCGTCGCGACCGCCGAGGTACGCGCCGCGATTCTCGACGTGCTCGGTTCGTGGAGCGGAATGGTGGCGGCCGAGAGAAGTGTTTCGCCGCCGCGCCGCACGGTCCGCGCGTTGGCCCGTTTTCTCGGCAGACCTGTCGGCTGGCTGGCGGCGCAGGACACGGCCGCCGAGGTCACCGAGGAAATCGCGTAGTTGGCGCGGTCGGCGCGCCGGGCGGCATATCCCGATCCGGTTCGCCGGGTGGGGCTGGGCCGGTGCGTGGAAGCGGCCTGCGCCGGGGAACCCTTCGCGCTGGTCCGGCCGAAGAATCCGGCGCTACCCGCGGAGATCAGCTGCGATGCCGATCCGTCCCACCGGTGGCCGGAAAAGGAATGGACACAGCTGGGCGCCGCATGCCGGCCAGTACGACGCCGCGCAAGGCTGGCTGTCCGCGGCGGACGTCTCGCGGCTGTGGAGCATCCCGGCGCCGCTGGCGGGCGTGTCGACGGTGCGGCTCAATCTGGTCAGCTCGGTGTGCCAATCCGCCGCGTCGAGATCGTCTTCTACCACGACGGTGCCCGGCTTCGGGACGAATGGAATCCGATTTCATCCAAATAGTGTTGCCAGTTCACGGGGAATCTCATCCTCGACGCTGAGGGGCCACCTTGGGATCGAGGTCGAGCCGCGCGGTACGACAGCAGAGGTCGGGTCGCGGACGGGCCTGGCACTCGGCGCAGACACCTGGCCGCAGGACTGCCACAGCCTGTGCGAGTGACGCTACGGACCGTCCGAAGCCGGCTCAAGCTTCCCCGCACACAATCGGCCCAAGGTGCAGCCACGATTGTCACCAAGGTCGTAGCACATCGACGCCGATAATCGAATCTGCGAGACGTCGGTCACTTTCTGTGCTTTCACACCCATCATGGGCATAGGAGCGGTATGGCCCGTGGGCCGTCGTTCCGGTCCGGGCGCGGCCTGGCGCCGCCTGAGCGAAGGGCATGCGCGCCGGTGATGGCGCACCGTGTTTCTGATTATGCAATACGTCGTGCGCGTCGCACTCTCCGCCTCGTTCACTCTATAGTGATCGTGCATATCTGTGGACCAGGCCTCAGGGGAAGAATGAGGGAGGCTGACGGGCGTGACGAGGCTCAGCCTGCCTGCTGAGTGGCGTGATGAGATCGTCTCCCACTTCGAACGGCGCCTTCACGCGCTGGGGAGTCCGATCCTGGACCGGCCGGACAGTCGCACCCAGATGCTGAAGCAGGCCCCGTCGATCCTCGACGAGATCGCCGACTGGCACGAGGATCGCGGCGCGGACACCGATCTCAGCGCGATATCGCTGAGCATCGACATCGGTGCCAGCCGGGCACTCGCAGGCGTGCATCCGGCGGAGTCGCCGCGGGTGGCCGCCG
>DASXOL010000147.1:0-2613 GCA_036494295.1 Pseudonocardiaceae bacterium | reverse complement strand
AGTTGGCGCCACGACCGGTAGATCTCGTGGACGTCATCGCGATCCCAGTACGGATGGTCGAGCGGGTCACCGATCTCCAGCAGATCGGGGTGCTTGGCCAGACCGTTCGCCACGTCGATCCGGAACCCGTCCACCCCGCGGTCCAGCCAGAACCGCAGGGTGCGTTCGAGATCGGCGGCGACCTCCGGGTTCTCCCAGTTCAGGTCGGGCTGCTCCGGGGCGAACAGGTGCAGGTACCACTGCCCGCCCTCGCCGGCCTCGCCACCCTCGCCGGCCTCGCCGCCCCTGCCGGCCTCGCTGCCCTCGCCGCTGCCGTCGTACGGGGACGGGACCCTGGTCCAGGCCGGGCCGCCGAAGGTGCTGGTCCAGTTGTTCGGCGGTTCCGAGCCGTCCGGCCCCTGGCCGTCCAGGAAGATGTAGCGCTCCCGCTCGGCGCTGCCCGGTGCGGCGCGCAGCGCGGCCTGGAACCATTCGTGCAGGTCCGAGGTGTGGTTGGGGACCAGGTCGATGGTCACCCGCAGGCCGTGCCGGTGCGCTTCCTCGACCAGCAGGTCGAAGGTCTCCAGGTCGCCGAAGAGGGGGTCGACGTCGCGCGGGTCCGCCACGTCGTAGCCGTGGTCGGCCATCGGCGAGCGGAAGAACGGGGTGAGCCACAGCGCGTCGACCCCGAGCAGTTCCAGGTAGCCCAGCCGGCTGCGCAGACCGTTCAGATCCCCGACCCCGTCACCGTCGGCGTCGGCGAACGAGCGGACGTAGACCTGGTAGAACGTCGCCTGCTGCCACCAGGGTGGGTCGTCCAGCGGACTGTCCCGCAGCTCGTCGCTGCTGTCGTCGGGTTGTTGCACAGGTGCTCATCTCTGCCAGGTGGATGGGTACCGGTCCCAGCCCATCACGCCGATCAGCCCGGCCACGTCGCTCAGGTCCATGAATTCACCATGCTGTTCGCCGCCATCTGGAGGTAGTCCCAGAGCACGGCATCGTAGGCGGCGCCCAGTTCGGCCTCATCGACGGCTATACGCATACAGCGCAGCCACGCGTCGCGCTCGGCCGGTCCGATGTGGAACGGCGCGTGGCGCATGCGCAGCCTCGGATGGCCGCGCTGGGCGGAGTAGGTGTGCGGCCCGCCCCAGTACTGCATGAGGAACAGCCGGAGGCGTTCCTCGGCAGGCCCGAGATCCTCCTCCGGGTAGAGCGGGCGCAGCAGCTCGTCCTCCGCCACCAGCTCGTAGAAGCGCCCCACGATCTGGCGGAAGGTGTCCTCGCCGCCGACGGCGTCGTAGAAGTTTTCCGGTGCAGCCACCCCTCCATCCTGCCGCAGCGCCCGCTCCACTTCCCGTCTGCACCCCGCCCCCACCCGCCCGCACCCCGCCCGCACATCGCGTTCTGGATGCAGAACGCGGTTATTCGGGGGTCGATAACCGCGTTCTGCATCCAGAACGCGAAGGGGGACGAGGTCAGGGGGTCTGCGGGGTGGCGGAAGGAGGCGGGATGCCTGCGTCGTCGAAGGCCTCCTTGACGGCGGCCAGCAGGGCACGCTGCACGGCCCACTGCCTGCCCGCCCGCACCTTCACGGTGAGCCGCAGGGTCACCACCTCCGCGCTGATCGACTCCACCCCGAGCACCTCGGGCGGCGCGAGCACGTCGTCGGCCAGCGCGCCGTCCGGCCCCGCGACCTCGGCAGCCACCCGGCCCGCGACCTCGGTGGCCGTGGGGATGTCCGCGCCGTAGCCGATCGGCAGGTCCACGACCGCGACCGCGTGGCCCTGGCTGGAGTTGCCCACCCGCAGCACCTCACCGTTGCGGACGTACCAGACGGTGCCGTTGCCGTCGCGCAGGGTGCTCACCCGCAGCCCCACCGCCTCCACGGTGCCCGAGGCCTCGCCGAGGTTCACCGTGTCGCCCACCCCGTACTGGTCCTCGACCATCATGAAGATCCCGGACAGGAAGTCCTTGACCAGGTTCTGCGCCCCGAACCCGAGCGCGATGCCGACGACGCCCGCGGACGCGATGATCGGGCCGAGATCGACGCCGAGCTGGCCCAGCACCATGGTGAAGGCGACTCCGTAGATCACCACGGTGCTCGCCGAGCGCAGTACCGAGCCGATCGCGCGGGCGCGCGCGGCGCGCCGCTCGGAGGTCCGCTTCGGCTCCGCGGTGGCGCCCTCCCGATGGGTGCGCAGCAGGCCCGGCGGCGCGCCCTCCGCGGTCACCTCGATCAGGCGCCTGATCGCGCGGTGCACCAGCAGCCTGCACAGCACCGCGAGCGCCACGATGAGCAGGATCTGGAACCCGCGGGTGATCACCGTGTCGGCATAGCGGGACAGCAGGTCGTTGCCGGTCACCCGGTAGACCCGCGCGCACCAGGAGCCGGTGTCCTGGGCGCAGACGGGCTGGGCGCCCAGCGGGACGGCGGCCAGCGGCCCGGCGGTCACCGGCGCGGCGGTCACCCGGGCGATCCCGTGGTCAGGTCCAGGCCGGTGTGCTCGGCGAGGAAGCTCAGCTGGTCCACCACCATCGCGATGGTCTTCGAGACGGCCCGTCCGGCGTGCCCGACGTCGCGCTCCCTGCGGAACAGCACCGGGGCGTGGGCCGGGTCGGCCGTGGTGGCGTGTT
>DASXOL010000146.1:0-9735 GCA_036494295.1 Pseudonocardiaceae bacterium | reverse complement strand
GGGTGGGCGATCATCGTGGTGCCGCGGCCGAGCACGGTGTCCCCGGTGAGGACCGCGGCGCAGGCCGGGTCGTCGGAGTCGATCCGGAAGCACAGCGAGTCCGAGGTGTGCCCGGGGGTGGCCAGCACCCGGATCTCCAGGCCCGCGCAGGCCACCACGTCCCCGTCGCGCAGGCCCTCGGAGCCCAGCCGGTGCGCCGGGTCGACCGCGTGCACCGGGGCGCCGACCAGCTCGGCGAACCGGCGCGCTCCCGCGGCGTGGTCCGGATGCCCGTGGGTGAGCAGCACCTCGGCCACCGGCCCGTGCCCGGCGACCCGCCGCAGGTGCGCCTCGTCGTCCGGGCCGGGATCCACCACCACGCAGCGCGTCGATCCCGGTGAGCGCAGCACCCAGGTGTTCGTCCCGTCCAGTGTCATCGGCGAGGGGTTGTCGGCGAGCAGCACCGACGCGGCGGCGGTGACCTCGCGCAGCAGACCGTAGGCGGGGTGGCCGAGCGACGGTCGGTCCGGCGACGGTCGGTCCGGCGACGGTTGGTCCGGCAACGGTTGGTCTGGCACAGCGCCGAGGGTAATCACCGGCGGGCGATCACGGCTCCTGGTGATCCCCGACGTGCCCGAGGCGGCTGTGGGCACCCGCGTAGCGGGGGTCACCCGGCAGCACGATCTTCACGGTCCCGTTCTCCCGCACCACCCGGGGCATGAGCTTCTCGATGGTGCGCTCCGTGGCCAGCGCCGACCGCACGCTGCCGCACTCGGCCAGCTCGGCCAGCGTCGCCCAGGTCGGCGGCAGCAGGCCGACGCGTCCCGCCCGCCACTGCTCCAGCGCGGCTGCCGGGGACTGCCAGCCGGCCTCGGCCGCCTCCGAGGTGGCGCCGTCGGCCTGCTGGCCCTCGGGCAGCACGGCCAGGAAGAAGCGGGTGTCGAACCGCCGGGTCTCCTCCTCCGGCGTGAGCCAGTTCGCCCACGGGCGCAACAGGTCGGCGCGCAGCACCAGCCGCTGCTCGGCGAGGAACTGCGCCAGCGAGAGCTCCCGGCTCTCCAGCGCCCGGCGGCTCTCGCGAAACCGGGCGGCATCGGTCACCACGCCGTGGCCGGGGTCGTCCTGGCGTCCGGCCAGCAGGACGCCGGACTCCTCGAACGTCTCGCGGACCGCGGCGCAGACCAGGGCGCGGGCCAGCGCCGTGTCGCAGCCGAACGCCGACGCCCACCACGCGGGCGCCGGGCCGGCCCAGGCCACCGAGGCGTCGCCGTCCCTGGGGTCCACCCGGCCGCCGGGGAACACGGTCATCCCGCCCGCGAAGGCCATGCCGGCGACCCGGCGCATGAGGAAGACCTCCATGCCGTCCGGCCCGGCGTCGCCGGGCAGGCTGCGCAGCAGCGCAACCGTCGCGGCGTGCTTGGGCGCCACCGGGACGTCGGGAGGCTCGTCGGGCAGGAAACCCTCGGGCAGGACCCACTCATGCGGCGACACGGGCATGCCGGTCACCCTACGTCGGCGGGGCCGCTCAGACCTCGACGATGAGCTCGACCTCGACGGGCGCGCCCAACGGCAGCTCAGCCACCCCGACCGCGGAACGGGCGTGCACGCCGGCCTCGCCGAACACCTCGCCGAGCAGTTCGGAGGCGCCGTTGACCACCGCGGGCTGAGCGGTGAAGCCGGGCGCGGAGGCGACGAAGCCGACCACCTTCACCACCCGGACCACGGCGTCGAGCCCGGCCAGCGCGTCGACCGCGGCCAGCGCGTTGAGCGCGCAGGTGCGGGCCAGCCGCTTGCCCTGTTCGACGTCGATCTCCGCGCCGAGCTTGCCGACCGCCTCCAGCGCACCCCCGGTCAGCGGGAGCTGGCCCGCGGTGAACACCAGGGACCCGGAACGCAGTGCGGGCACGTAGGCGCCTGCCGGGGTGGCCACCGCAGGCAGGGTCAGCCCCAGCTCGGCCAGCCGGTCCGACCAGCTCACTGCTTCGGGCGCTTGAGGTAGGCCACCAGTTGCTCACCGGTCGGGCCAGGCAGCACGGTCACCAGCTCCCACCCGTCGGCGCCCCACTGGTCGAGGATCTGCTTGGTCGCGTGCGTGAGCAACGGCACTGTGGCGTACTCCCAGTTGGTCATAGCGGCACGTTACGCGGCCGCGCCGGGACTGGTCGCGGGTGGGAGAACAGCCGCGACCGGTGCGGCGTTCTAGGCTCGCGGGCGTGACGTCATTCGCTTGGCCCGAAGAGCTCGCAAGGGCGCGCCTGCACGTCGTCACCGGCAAGGGCGGGACCGGCAAGACCACGGTCGCCGCGGCGCTGGCACTGGCGCTGGCCACCGACGGCAGGCGCACGCTGCTGGTGGAGGTGGAGGGACGCCAGGGCATAGCCCAGCTGTTCGACACCGCGCCGCTGCCATACGAGGAGCGGCGCATCGCTGTCGCCCCCGGCGGCGGCGAGGTGCGGGCGCTGGCGGTGGACGCCGAGGAAGCCCTGCTGGAGTACCTGTCGATGTTCTACAACCTGGGCTTCGCGGGACGCACGCTGCGCAGGATGGGCGCCATCGAGTTCGCCACCACCCTCGCGCCGGGGCTGCGCGACGTGCTGCTCACGGGCAAGGTCAAGGAGGCGGTGACCCGCACCGAGAAGGGCAAGCACACCTATGACGCGGTGGTGCTGGACGCGCCGCCCACCGGGCGGGTGGTGAAGTTCCTGGATGTCACCAAGGCGATGGCCGACCTGGCCAAGGTCGGCCCGATCCACACCCAGAGCGAGGGTGTGGTGCGGTTGCTGCACTCCGCGGACACCGCGGTGCACGTGGTGACCCTCCTGGAGGACCTGCCGGTGGCCGAGACCCTCGAGGCGGTGGCCGAACTGGACCTGGCCGACCTGCGCCCGGGAGCGGTGCTGGTGAACCGGGCGCGGCCGGCCCGGCTGCCGACCCGGTCGGTGAGCGCGGCCGCGGGCGGCCGGGTGGACACCGACCGGGTGCGCTCGGGTCTGGTGGCGGCCGGGCTGGAGCTGGACCCGGCGGTGCTCGACGGCCTGGTCGCCGAGACGGTGGAGCACGCGCTGCGCGTCGACGCCGAGCAGCAGGCCCGCGCCAAGCTCGCCGAGGCGGGCACGCCGATGGTGGACCTCCCCGAGCTCACCGAGGTCGGGGTGGACGGCGTCGATCTGGGTGGGATCTACGAGCTCGCCGAGGTGTTGCGCGAGCAGGGGGTGCGATGAGCAGCCGACCGACACCGGCCAACCCGCCGTTGGACATCGACGCGCTCATCGACGACCGCAACACCAGGGTGGTGGTGTGCTGCGGCGCTGGCGGGGTCGGCAAGACGACGACCGCGGCGGCGCTCGCACTGCGCGCCGCCGAGCGGGGCCGCTCGGTGGTGGTGCTCACGATCGACCCGGCCCGGCGGCTCGCCCAGTCCATGGGGATGCGTGAGCTGACCAACAACCCGAGGGAGGTCGCGCCCACCGAGGCGATCGAGGCGTCCGGGGGTGAGCTGCACGCGATGATGCTGGACATGCGCCGCACCTTCGACGACATGGTGCACGCGCACGCGAGCCCGGAGCGGGCCGACCAGATCATCGCCAATCCCTTCTACCAGACCATCTCCTCGTCGTTCTCCGGCACCCAGGAGTACATGGCGATGGAGAAGCTGGGGCAGTTGGTGGCGGCCGACGAGTGGGACCTGATCGTGGTCGACACCCCGCCCTCGCGGTCCGCGCTGGACTTTCTGGACGCCCCGCAGCGGCTGTCCTCGTTCCTGGACGGCCGGATGATCCGGTTGCTCTCCGCGCCTGCGCGGGCCGGCGGGCGGGGCGTGCGCAGGCTGATCGGCGCCGGATTCTCGCTGTTCGCCAAGGCGGTCTCGGCGATTCTGGGCGGTCAGCTGCTCACCGACGCCTCGGCGTTCGTCCAGGCCTTCGACACCATGTTCGGCGGGTTCCGGGAGCGGGCCGCGAAGACCTACGAGCTGTTGCGCGCCCAGGGCACCTCGTTCCTGGTGATCGCCGCGCCCGAGGCGGACGCGGTGCGCGAGGCGGCCTACTTCGTCGACCGGCTGGCCAGCGAGTCGATGCCGCTGGCCGGGCTGGTACTCAACCGCACCCACCCGGTGCTCGCCGATCTCCCCGCGTCCCGCGCGGAGGCCGCGGCCGAGTCGCTGGAGCACGACGGCGGCGCGCCGCTGGCCGCCGCGGTGCTGCGGCTGCACGCGGACCGGGTGGCCCTGGCCGGACGGGAACGCAGGCTGCTCGCCCGGTTCCGCAGCGCCCATCCTTCGGTGCCGGTGGCGAGGGTGCCCGCGCTGGCCGTGGACGTGCACGATCTGCCCGGCCTGCGCGAGGTCGGCGAGCTGCTGGCCGAGGCGCAGCCGGTGGCCACCCGCCGGGAATGACCGGCGGTCAGCCCGCCCGTTTGTCCTCCCGGTAGGCGGACTGGTGCGCCCTGGCGGCGCCCCTGAGCAGTTCCGCCCAGCTGCGGACGTCCGGGCGACGGCGCAGCAGGGCGCGCCGCTCGCGTTCGGTCATGCCGCCCCAGACGCCGAACTCGATTCGCTGGTCCAGCGCCTCGGCCAGGCATTGCGCTCTGACCGGGCACGGGAAGCACACGATCTTCGCCTGGTG
The DNA here is from genome assembly GCA_036494295.1 of Pseudonocardiaceae bacterium. Lineage (GTDB taxonomy): Bacteria > Actinomycetota > Actinomycetes > Mycobacteriales > Pseudonocardiaceae. Next base: position 5,134 of record DASXOL010000146.1, on the reverse strand, counting down.
CTGCGCGGCGCCCCGCACGAAGAGCTCATCCGGGTCCTGCACGCGGCACGCTCCACGGGACCGCCAGTCCACGGCCTCCTCCTGCTCACTGGTCCCCATGACCACGGCCTCCACAACTCGCCTCGGTTGGTGCACCGGGCGCCGTACGGCCCGGGCGATCACGCGCAGACGAGACTCGGACGCAGCGGCGCCGTCGCCCGTTCCCGTCCGTGACGGGGAGCGGGGTCCCGTGCACGCGGTGACTGCACGTGACGAGCACGCAGGACGGCCCAGAAATACGATCAGGGCCACCCCTCGTGGGGCGGCCCTGATCAGAAGCGGAAAACTCAGCGAACTGCGTCCAGCATGTGGTACAGCAGCAGCAGCTGGGTGATCGCCAGCGGCTCGCTGCGCACGCCCTCGCCGAGCTGGCCGAGGGACTCGGGTAGCTCACCGGACTCGGCGCCGAGCTCCGACCAGATCGCCTTCTCCAGCACCCGGCTCTCCTCGCGCGGCACGTACCCGTGCACGTGCAGCGCGTCCACCGGCCTGCCGTCCTCGTCGCGCACCAGCTTCAGGTGCATGGCCCGGCGGTCGGACTCCCGGAACACCCCGGCCATGTCGGGATGGCGGATCGTCGAGCGCAGCGTGAGCTCCGCGGACAGCGGCGTGTCCGGCGGATCGTGGCGCTCCGCGATGGGGCCGAAGCGGACCACGATGTCGGCGTGCGAGCGCTGCGGCCGGATGAACTCCGCGGACTCGGGCTCACGCTTGTCGAGCTCGGCGTGCACCTGCTCCGGCACGTAACCGCGCTTCGTGGTGTCCCGCTTGACCTTCCACTCCCTGCGGATGTCCTCCGGCGGGTCGAGGTACACGGTGATGTCGAAGCACGCCCTGGTCAGCCGGGTGTAGAGGGGCAGGAGACCCTCCACGATCACGAACTCGGTCGGCTCCACGAGCTCCGGGCGGGTGAGCTGGCCGGTGTCGTGGTCGTACACCGGCTTGAGCACCGGCTGGCCGGTGGCGAGCAGCTGCAGGTGCTGCTCCATGATCTGCACGTAGTTGCAGTCCGGGTGCAACGCGGTGAACGGCAGGCCCTTGCGCTCCTGCCGGTCGTAGCGGTGGTAGTCGTCCACGCACAGCGAGGTGATCCGGTCCGCGCCCAGCGCCTCCACCAGTCCATTGGTGAGGGTGGTTTTCCCCGCCGCGCTGTCACCGGCGATCGCGAGCATCACCGGCCGGGAAACCTTGGACCCGGCGCGCTCCATTCGCAGCAATTTGTCGGGCACGACCCACCCCTTTCCCGGAGCGCCAACGGCGACCCGCGCTACCAGGACGGCCGCTGACCGCCCACGTCCACTGCTGCCTGACGTTAAGCGCACGCTGCTGGTGGGAGCGTCCCCTCCGGGGGGGAAAGACCAGGGGATCCGTGCACCCACAGGGCACAGCGGGTGCAGAACTGTTGCCTGGTTGTGTCGCCAACTATCTCCGTGGCGCCGTTTACACTCGCCAAATGGACAGCCAGCCGTTACGCATCGTGCTGGTGGACGACCACGAGATGGTGCGCACCGGCCTCAAGGCGATGCTCAACCGGTTCGCCCGGCAGATCCGGGTGGTGGGTGAGGCGGGCGACGCCGCCACGGCGCGAACGGTGATCGCCGGGCTGAACCCCGACGTGGTGCTCGCCGACGTGCGGCTGGGCCGGGAGAGCGGGCTCGACCTGTGCCGGGACCTGCGCAAGGACAACCCCGCCCGGCGCGTTGTCCTGCTCACCGTCTACGACGACGAGCAGTACCTGTTCCAGGCGATGCAGGCCGGCGCGGCCGGCTACCTGCTCAAGCGCATCGACGGTCCGGAGCTGGTGGAGAAGCTGCAGCGGGTGCACGCCGGTGAGGTGGTGCTCGACGCCGCGCTCGGCGCCAGGGCCGAAGCGTCTGCGGCCCGGTTGCAGGCCGGGGAATTCTGGCCGGGCGCGCATCTCGGGCTCACCCAGCGGGAGAGCGAGGTGCTCGCACTCATGGTCACCGGTTCGTCGAACCGCGCCATCGCGCAGGAACTCGTGGTGGGCGAGGAAACCGTCAAGAGTCACGTGCGCGGTATCTACCGCAAACTGGACGTGACCGATCGGACCGCGGCGGTGGCGACCGCATTACGCGAGGGCCTCTACCGCTGAGCCGGACGAATGCCGGCGGATCGCGCCGCATTCACCCGCCGGCCCGGAGATAGAGGCCCTCGGCTATGGGAAACCGGGAATTCGCTCAGGCCGCCGCGCCCGCGCGGGCCACCGCCTCGGAGTTCGGGTTCACCCGGTCGGCCAGTGCCTGCTGGCCCGCGCTCACCAGATCCGCTTCGCCGTGCCACGCCGCCAGCGCGGGGTCCACGAGCGCGCGGCCGAAGGAGAAGGTCAGCGGCCACGGGGTGTCGTGCTGCTGCATCGCGGCGAGGTTCGCGGTCGCCACCTCGGGCGACTGGCCGCCGGAGAGGAACGCCACCCCGGCCAGCGAGTCCGGCATGGTGTTGCGCAGGACGGCCACCGTCTGCTCGGCGACCTCATCGGGGCCGGCCTGCTGCCCGGAGGCCTTGCCCGGCACGACCATGTTCGGCTTGAGTACCGCACCCGCCAGGTCGACGCCCGCGATCTCCAGCTCGGCGACCACCTCCTGCAACGTCGTGGTGGTGACCTCGGCGCAGCGGTCGATGGTGTTGTTGCCGTCCATCAGCACCTCGGGCTCGACGATCGGCACGATGCCCGCCTCCTGGCAGAGTGCCGCGTAGCGGGCCAGCGCGTGCGCGTTGGCGTGCAGCGAGCGGCGCGTCGGGAGACCGTCGCCGATGGTGATCACCGCACGCCACTTGGCGAACTTGGCGCCACCGGCCGCGTAGTCGGCCAGCCGCTCGCGAAGGCCGTCGAGACCTTCGGTCACCTTCTCGCCGGGTGCGAACGCGAGGTCCTTGGCGCCGGTGTCGACCTTGATCCCGGGCAGGATGCCGAGCTCGGTGAGGGCCCGCGGGATCGGCCGCCCGTCGTCCAAGGCCTGGTTGAAGGTCTCGTCGGACAGGATCACCCCGCTCACACCGCGGTGCAGGTCGGGAGTCGTCACGAGCATCGCGCGGTAGGCACGCCGGTTCTCGGCGTTGGCGGGGACCCCGGCCTTCTCCAGCCGGCTCGACATGGTGCCAATGCTCTCGTCGGCCGCCAGGATGCCGCGCGGCCGGCTCACCATTGCCTGGGCGATCTCGTGAAGCTGGTCGCTCATTGGCCCCTCCATCCGATGCGGCGGGTCGGTCCACGCCGTGTGGCGGCGGGTATCGGTCCTCGCCGCGAGGGCGATGGTAGGACCCCGTCCGGACCTGCCGCCTCCCCCAGTAGGTGGAGCCAGTGGGGGGTCACTCCGAATGGTGCGCCGCACCCGGCTCGTCGTGCGCGCACCAGCCCGACGACCGCAGATGGCGGACGAAAAGCCAGGTCGCCGGTCCGGAGTAAGCATCCGCCACGGCGTGCCACGGCCTGCTCATCGGCGTGCCCGGTGCCGGGACCACCACCAGCCGCCCGTCCGCCAGGTGGTGGGCGATGGCATCGCGGGACACCAGCGCCGCACCCAGTTCCGCCACCGCACCCGCCACCACCGCGCCGTTGGAGCCGAGCACCAGGTGGGGCGGGGAGACGTCCTGTGCCTGCAGGTAGGCCTCCACCGTGGTCCGGGTGCCCGACCCGTGTTCGCGCAGCAGCCACGCGGTGCCGGCCCAGTCGAAGTTCTCGGCCACCGCGGGCGCGGCGGCCACCACGAGCTCGTTGGGCGTGGTGGCCATCACCCGGGCGTCGACACCGGTCGGCGGGCGTCCGGCGATCACCAGATCGACCTCGTGCGCGGTGAGCAGATCCCACACCTGCGCGCTGGGCGCCACCTCCAGCGCCAGTGACACGTTCGGGTGTTTCTTGCGGAAACCGGCGAGCAACGACGGCAGCAGATGCTCCCCCGCGGTGGTCACCGCGGCCAGCCGCAACCGCCCGCGTTCCGGGTCGAGCACCTGCGCGGCGGCCGCGGCGCCCTCGTCGAGCAGGCCGAGCACCCGGCGGGCGTACTGCGCGTAGACCACGCCGGAGGGAGTGAGCCGAAGCCCGCGACCAGCCGGTTCGACCAGTGCGACGCCGAGTTCCCGGGCCAGCGCCGACACCGAGGCGGATACTGCGGACTCGGTCACCGTCAGCCGGTTGGCGGCACCGCGGATCGACCCGGTGGCGGCCAGGGCGACGAGGGTGCGCAAGCGCGACTCGGTCATATCGATACCTGAGCATTCGGTTGAGAGTGGCCAGCAAAGACTTGATGGACAGGATGACAGTTTTTCGCCACTCTCGGCAGGGAGCAGAGGAGGCAACGCGTGACAGCTACCGAGAGCAAGAAGACAGACCGCTGGTCAGCAGGTGTGATCCCCTACGCCGAGATGGGCTACTGGGAACCGGACTACGAGCCGAAGGACACCGATGTCCTCGCCGCGTTCCGGATCACCCCGCAGCCGGGTGTGCCGCCGGAGGAGGCGGGCGCCGCCGTGGCCGGCGAGTCCTCGACCGCGACCTGGACGGTGGTGTGGACCGACCGCCTCACGGCGTACACGCACTACCAGGCCAAGTGCTACCGGGTGGACGCCGTCCCCGGCACGGACAACCAGTACATCGCCTACATCGCCTACGACATCGACCTCTTCGAGGAAGGTTCGATCGCGAACCTCACATCGTCGATCATCGGCAACGTCTTCGGGTTCAAGGCGCTCAAGGCGCTGCGGCTGGAGGACATGCGGATCCCGCTGCACTACGTCAAGACCTTCCAGGGCCCCGCGCACGGGATCATCATGGAGCGCGAGTACCTGGACAAGTTCGGCCGCCCGATCCTGGGCGCCACCACCAAGCCCAAGCTGGGACTGTCCGCCCGCAACTACGGCCGCGTCGTCTACGAGGCGCTGCGCGGCGGGCTGGACTTCACCAAGGACGACGAGAACATCAACTCCCAGCCGTTCATGCGCTGGCGGGACCGGTACCTGTACTCCATGGAGGGCGTGAACCGCGCCGCCGCCGCCACCGGTGAGGTCAAGGGTCACTACCTCAACGTCACCGCGGCGACGATGGAGGACATGTACGAGCGCGCCGAGTTCGCCAAGG
>DASXOL010000145.1:0-4336 GCA_036494295.1 Pseudonocardiaceae bacterium | reverse complement strand
TTCGTGTACGGCCGGAAGTAGTTGGTGACGCAGGCGAGCTGGACCGAGACGGCGCGGTCGTGGTCGACGCACGCCACGACGCTCGCGGTGGGCTGCTCGGCGGCGATCTCGCGGGCCAGGTTCGGCCCGGACACCACCACGACGCGGTCCGCCGAGGCGCCCGTGACGTCCTGCACGACCTCGCTCATCCGCTTGAGGCTGCCCAGCTCGACGCCCTTGGCCAGGCTCACCAGCGCCGCGTCGGCAGGCAGCAGCGTGCGCCACTCGGCGAGGTTGTCGCGCAGCGTCTGGCTCGGCACCGCGAAGACCACCGCGTCGGCGCTGTCCAGCGCCCGGTCCGCGTGCACCGTGGCGCGCAGCGTGGTGGGCAGCAGCACGCCGGGCAGGTAGTCGGGATTGGCGTGGCGGCTGCACACCGCCTCGGCGACGTCGCGGCGGCGGGCCCAGAGCGTGACGTCCCGGCCCGCGTCGGCGAGCACCTTCCCGAAGGTGGTGCCCCAGGAGCCTGCCCCCATCACGGCGATGCGCTGGACAGCGGACGCCGGGTGGCCCGGCTCCTGGCCGCGATCTGTCACGAGTCCTCCCCGCCGTCGGACACCGGTCGCGTCGGCGCGAAGAACCGGGTGGGAGCCTGCTCACCGCGCACGTCGGCGAGCAGATTACGGACTTGGACCATGATCGTGTCGGTAACGTCATGCAATAGTTGCCGGTCGGCCGGCTGACCGCGGAACGCGGAAAGATCCAGCGGCGCCCCGGCACGGACCACGATGTCGGTCCTGGGCAGCGGGCGGAAACGCCTGGCGTAGCGGTCGTAGACCAGGTGGGTGCCCCAGTGGACCACCGGGATCACCGGCACCCCGATGTCCAGGGTGTCCAGCGCCAGCCGGGCCACCCCGGTCCGGCTCGCCATCGGCCAGTAGCCGGGGTCCCTGGTGATGGTGCCCTCGGGGTAGATCAGGACCACCTTGCCTTCGCGCAGCGCCGCTTCCGCGGCAGGCAGGCTGTGGTCCGCCTCGGCGTGTTCGCGCCGCACCGGGATCTGGCCCGTCCCGTCCAGCACGTATCGCAGTGCCCGCACGTGCCACAGCGAGTCCTTGGCCAGGAACCGCGGGAGCCGGCCGCGGCGATGGACGAACACCGCGGTGTAGATCGGATCCAGGTAGGAGATGTGGTTGCACACCAGCAGCGCGGGCCCACTCGGCGGGATGTTCTCGAGGCCCTCGTAGCGGCGCCTGCCCAGCAGATGCGTGAGCGGGTGGCACACCGCGGATCCCAGCCATACCCAGAGTCCGCCACGTTCGCCTGACACACCATCCTCCTCGCGCCGGCCCCCGACCGTGCCCAGCTCCGCTGCCGGGTCGAGGCATTCTCCTTGGTTCCCCGTCCTGCTTCTCCCCGGGCGCTCGGCGGTCCAGCATCCTCCGCTCCGGGCGCAGGGGAGGATGGGGACGTGCAGGTCGACCTCCTGGTGCCGATCAAGCCGCTGGCCAGAGCCAAGACCCGGCTGCTCGGTGCGGCCGACGGCGGGACCGGCGCACCCGAGGCGCACGCCCGGCTGACGCTCGCGCTGATCCGCGACACGCTCAGCGCCGCGGCAGCCGCCACGACCGTCCGCAGACTGGTCGCGATCTGTTCCGACGAGGTGGTGCGCGCCGCGCTGGAGGCCACCCGGATCGAGACGATCCCGGACGAGCCCGCCGCCGGGCTCAACGCCGCCCTGCGGCACGGCGAGACGCTGCTGCGCGCCGCCACCCCCGCCGTCGCGGTGGGTGCGCTGCAGGCCGACCTGCCCGCGCTGCGCTGCGAGGAACTCGACGACGCGCTGCGCCAGGGGCTCGACGCGGGCGGCCGGGCGTTCTGCGCGGACCGGGCGGGCACCGGGACGACCCTGCTGCTGGCTCCGCCCACCCAGCAGCTGGACCCCCGGTTCGGGACCGCTTCGGCGGCGGCGCACCGCGCGGCGGGTGCCCGCGAGCTGCTCGGCGACTGGCCGGGGCTGCGCTGCGACGTCGACACCGCGGACGATCTCGCGGCGGCGAGCGCGCTCGGCCTCGGGCGGTTCACCAGGGCGACCCTGGCCCCGACGGCACGCTGACCGGGCACGGTTTTTACCGGAAGAACTCCTCCGCTCCCCGCCGATGACCAAGTGTGGTGGGGAACAATGGGCCGGGTGAGCACGGACGACAACGAGGCCGGCCGACCGCGCACGACACGCGGCGGGTCGCGCGCCGGCGCCCGCACCGCGGCGAGCACCCGACGCGCGCCGCGTCCCGCCGTCCGCACCGCACGCAACGGAGCAGCTGCCGACCTGGCCCGCGCCGCCGGTGACGGCGCCATGACCGGGGTGCCGCCCGCACCACCCGCCGCGACACCGGTTCCGGTCGCCACCGACCTGCCCGACGACCGGTACCTCAACCGGGAGCTCTCCTGGCTGGACTTCAACGCGCGGGTGCTCGCACTGGCCGAGGACACCAGCCAGCCGCTGCTGGAGCGGGCGAAGTTCCTCGCGATCTTCGCCTCGAACCTGGACGAGTTCTACATGGTCCGGGTCGCCGGGCTGAAGCGCCGCGAGGAGGCCGGCCTGTCGGTGCGCAGCGCGGACGGCCTGTCCCCGCGCGAACAGCTCGCCCGGATCGCGATGCGGAACCAGGAACTCGCGGTGCGCCAGGCCAGGGTGTTCCTCGACTCGGTGCGCCCGGAGCTGGCCGAGCACGGCATCCGGTTCGTCACCTGGGCCGAGCTCGACGACACGCAGCGGCTGCGGCTCTCGGAGTACTTCTCCGACCACATCTTCCCGGTGCTCACGCCGCTGGCGGTGGACCCGGCGCATCCGTTCCCGTACATCTCCGGTCTCTCGCTGAACCTGGCCGTGACGGTGCGCGACCCGCAAAGCCGGGTGGAGCGCTTCGCCAGGGTCAAGGTGCCCAACAACGTGCCACGGCTGGTCCGGGTGGACAACGGCGAGGACGGCCGCAACTCGCCGCGGGCCACCTTCCTCCCGCTCGAGGAGCTGATCGGGGCGCATCTCGGCGAGCTGTTCGCCGGGATGGAGGTGGTCGACTGGCACATCTTCCGGGTCACCCGCAACGCGGACTTCGAAGTCGAGGAGGACCGCGACGAGGACCTCCTACAGGCGCTGGAACGGGAACTGGCGCGGCGCCGCTTCGGCCCCCCGGTCCGGCTCGAGGTCGCCGACACCATGACCGAGCACGTGCTGGAGCTGCTGCTGCGCGAGCTCGACGTGGACCCGCACGACGTGGTCCAGGTGCCGGGCCTGCTCGACCTGTCCTGCCTGTGGCAGCTCTACCGGCTGCCCGCACCCGAGCTGAAGGACGAGCCGTTCGTGCCGGTCACGCATCCGGCGTTCGGTGAGGGCGAGACGCCCAAGAGCGTCTTCGCCACGCTCGCCGAGGGCGACGTGCTGGTGCACCACCCCTACGACTCGTTCTCCACCAGCGTGCAACGGTTCATCGAGCAGGCCGCGAGCGACCCGCATGTGCTCGCGATCAAGCAGACCCTCTACCGGACCTCCGGCGACTCCCCCATCGTCGACGCACTGATCGACGCCGCCGAGGCGGGCAAGCAGGTGGTCGCGCTGGTGGAGATCAAGGCCAGGTTCGACGAGCAGGCCAACATCAAGTGGGCCAGAGCGCTGGAACGCGCGGGCGTGCACGTGGTGTACGGCCTGATGGGGCTCAAGACACACTGCAAGACCTCGCTGGTGGTCCGCCAGGAGGGTTCGATGATCCGCCGGTACTGCCACATCGGGACGGGCAACTACAACCCCAAGACCGCCCGGCTCTACGAGGACTTCGGCCTGTTCACCGCGGAGCCCGCGATCGGCGCCGATCTCACCGACCTGTTCAACTCGCTCACCGGCTACGCCCGCCAGACGTCGTACCGCAGCCTGCTGGTGGCGCCGTACGGCATCCGGCGCGGGATCGTGGAGCGCATCGAGGGCGAGATCGCGCGGGCGGGCGCCGGCGAGTCTTGCGGCATCCGGATCAAGGTGAACTCGCTGGTGGACGAGCAGGTCATCGACGCGCTGTACCGGGCGTCGCTGGCCGGTGTCCCCATCGACATGGTGGTGCGCGGCATCTGCGCGCTCACCCCGGGGCGACCCGACCTGTCGGAGAACATCCGGGTCCGCTCGATCCTGGGGCGCTTCCTCGAGCACTCCCGGGTCTTCCACTTCGTGGGGGCCGAGGAGCACTGGATCGGCAGTGCCGACATGATGCACCGCAATCTCGACCGCCGAGTGGAGGTGCTGGTGCGCGTGGCGGATCCCGGTCTGACCCGCGAGCTCGACGCGATGTTCGCCTCCGCGCTGGATCCG
>DASXOL010000144.1:0-5582 GCA_036494295.1 Pseudonocardiaceae bacterium | reverse complement strand
GGCGTCCACGTCGGACGGTGCCACGCCGGCCAGCTCCAGTGCTCTGTGGACGGTCGGGACCATCGCCTGCAGATGTGCCCGGCTGGCCACTTCCGGCACCACGCCGCCGAACCGGGCGTGCTCGTCCACACTGGACGCGATCTGGTCGGCCAGCAGGGTGACGGTGCCGTCCGGGCCGAGCCGGACGAGGCCCACCCCGGTCTCGTCGCAGGACGTCTCGATGCCCAGCACGATCGCGTCGCTCATCGCCAGGCCTGCCTGCGCATCGTGTAGGCATCGGCGCCGCTGGGCCGGTAGTAGCCGCGGCGGGTGCCGATCACCGTGAACCCCGCACTGCGGTACAGCGCGATCGCCGTCTCGTTGTCGGTGCGGACCTCCAGGAACACCGTGGCACCCTGCGCGTGCTCCAGCAGCGCGCCCAGCAACGCGCGGCCGACGCCCCGGCCCTGGTACGCCGGGTCGACGGCGAGGGTGTGCACCTCCGCCTCGGTGCCCATGCGGACCAGGCCGCCGTAGCCGACGAGCGCCCCGTCCTCGCGCGCCGCGAGGTAGTGGTGGCCGGCGGCGATGGCCTGCAGGAACGCCTCCGGGCTCCACGGGTCGTCCCCGGCGAAGAGCAGCTCCTCCAGCTCGGTGCACCGCTGTGCCTCCGAGGGCCGCATCGGGCCGATGAACACGCTCATACCGGCGTCACCCGCTTGCGGGCGCCGGGTTCGAGCGCGTCCGGGCGCCGCAGGTACAGCGGCGTAAGCGGTTCGGGCACCCGCTGCTCCCTCAGCCGCGCGGCGGCCACCGCCACCAGCGCGACCGGGTCCGGGTACGCCGGGGCCACCACCGGCAGCCCCAGCAGCGCCGCGGCGGCGCCGGCGGCCCGGTCGACCCCCGCCACGGGCACGTCGGCGGGGCGGTCGACATGCGGGCCGTCCACCCGGTCACCCGCCTCGTCGTAGCGCGCCCAGTACACCTCCCGGCGACGGGCGTCGGTGGCCACCAGCAGTGGCGTACCCGCGCCCGCCCGGCGGGCGACGGCGTCCAGGCTGACCACCGGGTACCCCGGGATGCCCAACGCGTCGCACAGGGCGGCCGCGGTGACCAGCCCGACCCGCAGCCCGGTGAACGGTCCGGGGCCGGCGCCGCACACCACCGCGTCCAGGTCGCGCATCCGGACCCCACCCTCGGCGAGCACGGCCTGCACCGAGGGCATCAACAGCTCGCCGTGCGCCCTGGCGTCGACCGTGACCCGCTCGGCCAGCAGCTCCGGCCACGGCCGGGAACCGGACGAGGGCACAGGGCCGGACGAGGGCACAGGGCCGGACGAGGGCACGGGGGACAGCCGGACCACTCCGGCGGTGACCGCGGGCGTCGCGGTGTCGAGAGCCAGCACCAGCACGGCTGCCCAGCCTACGGCGCCCGGCCGTCCCGCTTCGGTGGGCAGGCCATCTCGGGCAGGAGCCGGCCGGGACCGTGCAGCTCGGCGATCCTGGTCTCCGCAGCGCCGCTGGTTTCTGCGGTACCCCGGCGCAGCCGGACCAGCAGGTGCTCGTCGGCGAGCCGCTCGGCCATGCCTTCGCCCCACTCGACGACCACCGCCGCGGCGAGCAGGTCGGTGTCCAGGTCGAGGTCGTCCAGTTCGGCCAGGCCGCCGAGGCGGTAGGCGTCGACGTGGACCATCGGCACCCCGTTGCCCTCCGCCAGCGGCGGATGCTCACGGGCGATGACGAACGTGGGCGAGGTGATCGGGCCGCGCACGCCGAGACCGGCACCGATGCCCTTGGCCAGCACGGTCTTTCCCGCGCCCAGCGGGCCGGCGAGCACCACCACGTCACCGGCCCGCAACAGGGCGCCGATCGCCCTGCCGAGCCGCTCGGTGTCGGCAGGCAGGGGCAGCTCAACGAGGCCGGTCACGCAGGCTGGCTCCGCGGCCGCCCGGACGCCTCGCAGCGCCTCACCAACTCGAGGAGGTGGCCGTTCACCAGCTCCGGCTGCTCCAGCATGGTCACGTGACCTGACTTGGGCACCCGCACCAGTTCGGCGTCGGGCAGCAGGGCGGCGATGGCCTCGGAGTGCTCGAACTGCACCAGCATGTCGGACTCGGCGCCCAGCACCAGCGCCCGCACGTACTGCAGACCGGCAAGCGCGGCGTACCTGTTGTGCGCACCGAAGGTGGCGAGGAAGTCGGTCATGACCTCGAGCGAGGTGCCCCGCATCATCGTGTTCATCAGCTCGACCACGGCCGGGTTGACCTTCTCGTCTCCGAACGCGAGCTTCCTGGTGAGACTCCAGATCACCTGGCCGCCCACGTCCCGGGTGCGCTCGACGAGCTCGGGCTGCCACCGCGCCACGCGCGCCGCCATCAGCATGACCGGATTGCGCCGGGACAGGACCGGCCGGGGCAGCCCGGAGCGGCCGATGTCGCCCGCGCTGGTGTTCAGGAAGGCCACCCCGCTGATCCGCTCGGCGAAGATCTCCGGGTTGTGCTCGGCCAGCGCCATGATCGTCATGCCGCCCAGGGAGTGGCCCATCAGCACCACCCGGCCCTCCGGTGCGGCCGCGCGGATCACCGCGTCGAGGTCGCGGCCCAGCTGCTCGATGGTGCAGGCAGCGCGCGGCGAGCGCCCGGAACGCCCATGGCTGCGGTGGTCGTAGAGCACCAGGCGCACCCGCGGGTCGGTGGAGGCGGCGAGCCCTTGCCGCTGGTAGAGCCAGCAGCGCCGATCCAGGGTGTAGCCGTGCACCAGGACGACGGTGAGCTGCGGTGCGCCCCCGTCGATGGGGTCGACCTCCTCGACCGACAGCGGCACCCCGTCGTCGGCGGTCACCGTGTACTCCCGGTCCGGGGGGCGCCAGGCGGGCACCGCGTCGACGAGCTGGGCGGCCAGCGCACGCTCGTTGGCGATCCGCCTGTGGTGCGCGGCGGTGGCCACCGCCGCTGCCGTCGCAGCCGTACCCAGCACACCGCCCGTCACCCAGCCTGCCACCTTCCACACCTTGCTCATCGGGCGGCTCGCGCCTGCGCGGGACGGCGTCCCAGCACGGTTCGGGTCAGGCGCGGCCGGACCATTCCGGCCACCACCTCGTAGTGGATCGTGTCCAGTTTGGCTGCCCACTCCGTTGCCGTGGGCTCGCCCCGTTCGCCGGTTCCAAAGAAGACCACTTCGTCGCCCTCAGCCACCGGGTCGTCGCCGCAGTCGACCATCACCTGGTCCATGCACACCCTTCCCACTACTGGACGTCTGCGCCCGGCCAGCCACACGTCGAGGCGGCCGGTGAGCACGCGCGGTACACCGTCCGCATACCCAGCCGGAACCAGTGCCAGCGTGGTCTCCCGCTCGGTATGCCAGACGTGCCCATAGGACACGCCCTCGCCTGCGGGGACGCGTTTGAGCAGCGCCACCTGTGAGCGCAGCGTCATCGCAGGTGTCAAACCGTAGCGTTCCCCGGCCATCGGTGAGAGCCCGTAGACGGCGATTCCCGGTCGGACCATGTCGTAGTAGAGATCAGGGCGGCTCAGCGTGGCCGCCGAGTTCGCCAGGTGCCGAAGCGGTCGCAGCCCGGCGTCCAGCGCCACCCGGTATGCCTCGTCGAAACGCTGTTTCTGCTGGTCGATCACCGGATGCCCAGGGTCGTCGGCATGCGCGAGGTGCGACCAGATGGCCACCACCTCGACCGTCGAGGTGGCCGCGGCCTCGGCGGCGGCGCGGACCACGGCAGGCCACTCGCCCCGGTACGCCCCGCCCCGGGTCAGCCCGGTGTCGACCTTGAGGTGCACCCTGGCCGGATGGCCGGTCTGTTCGGCGGCCTTCACCGCGAGGCCGAGCTGCCCGACGGAGTACACGCCGAGATCCACCCCCGCGGCGACACCGGCGGCGAGGTCCTCGCCGGGTGCGTGCAGCCAGGCCAGTACCGGGGCGTCGATCGACGCGTGGCGCAGCACCAGCGCCTCGTCGACGCTGCACACCCCGAGCGCGCTCGCGCCCGCCTCGATGGCCACGGTGGCGACGTCGGCCGCGCCGTGGCCGTACCCGTCGGCCTTGACCACCACCATCGTTCCCGCTCCCGCTGCGGATGCGGGTCCGGCGAGAATCGCCACGTTGTGCCGGATGGCGTCGAGATCGACCACCACCTCGGCCCGCGGCCGCGGACCGGTCACCGGCGCGCCCCCGCTCTCGCGCGCAGGGCGCGGATCGTCTCGCTCAACGCCGCTTCGATGGCCGACGCGGGCACCGGGACACCGGGGCCGTGGCGGCCCTCGGCGGCCAGGGCGGCGGCCAGCGCGTGGGCGTGCGCGGCGGCCGCGGCCGCGAGCGCGGGTTCCAGGCCGGAGGCGAGCAGCTTGCCGATCACGCCGGTGAGGACGTCGCCGGAGCCCGCGGTGGCCGGCCATGCCGAGCGTGCCGGGTTCGCCAGCACCCGGCCGTCCGGCGCGGCGATGATCGTGGTGTTGCCCTTGAGCAGCAGCACCGCGTCGAACCGGGTCGCCGCCGCCTGTGCGGCCAGCACCCGGTCGGCGCCGGGGAGGTTGCCGGTGAGCCGCTCGAACTCCCTGTCGTGCGGGGTGAGGACCAACGGCGTGTCCGGGTCGCGGTGGTCGGCCAGCTCGGGGTGGCGGGCCAGCAGGGTGATCGCGTCGGCGTCGGCGACCACCGGCACCCCGGCGCCCAGCACGTGGGCCAGCACCTGGCGGCCCGCACTCCCGGTGCCCAGGCCGGGGCCGACCGCCCAGGCCTGCACCTGGCCCGCGTCGGCGACCGACCCGGTGGCCACCACCTCGGGCCAGCGGCCCCGGACCGCATCGGCCGCGGTGCCCGCGTAGCGGACCATCCCCGAGGTGGCCAGCACCGCGGCGCCCGAGCAGAGCACCGCCGCCCCCGGGTAGTCCGCCGACCCGGCCGCCACGCCCAGCACGCCCTGGCTGTACTTGTCGCTCAGCGGCTCCGGCACCGGCCACCGCGCGCCGACCTCGGCGCCGGTGAGCACCCGCAGGTCGGGTTCGCCGAGCTCAGGGCCGAGCCCGATGTCCACCAGGTACACCGGACCGCAGCGCCAGGGCGCGAGGACGTGCACCGGTTTGCGGGCCCCGAAGGTGACCGTCTCCGTGGCGGTGACGGCCGCTCCCTCCACGGCGCCGGTGTCCGGGTCGACGCCCGAAGGGGAGTCCACCGCGACGATCGGCACCCGGATCCGGTCGACCAGCCGGGCCGCCTCCGGTCGCAGACCGCCCTTGCCGGAGAGCCCGACGATGCCGTCGAGCACCACGTCGGCCCGCTCCGGCAGGTCCTGGCCGGTACGCCCGCCTGCCCCGCGCAGCGCGGCGAGCCCCTCCTGGTGGGCGCGATCGGGCGAGAGCAGCACCGCGGTGACCGACACCCCCCTGCGCCGCAGGAACGCACCGGCCCACAGCGCGTCGCCGCCGTTGTTCCCCGCGCCGACCAGCAGCGCGACGTGCCTGCCGGACACCGCGCCGGTCCGTTCCGCGAGCAGCCCGGCGGTCCGGGTGGCCAGGCCGAACGCCGCGCGGCGCATCAGCGCGCCTTCGGGCACCCGGCGCATCAGCGCGTCCTCGGCGGCCCGCAGCCGGTCGA
>DASXOL010000143.1:0-7280 GCA_036494295.1 Pseudonocardiaceae bacterium | reverse complement strand
CCGGAAGCCTGGCGCGCGCCAGGCGCCGCTCCGCAGCGTAATCACGCTCCGTATCACCTGTTCACGCTGCGCTAGCTAGGTGTCCCGCTCTGCGGTAGAACAAGCAGGAGGACGACGAGGGGCGCGACCTCATGACGACCTCCTCCGCGGATCGGCCCACCTCATACCGGGAAGTCTTCGGCGTCCCCGAGTTCCGGGCCCTCTTCGCCGCCCAGGTGCTCTCCACCCTCGGCGACCAGTTCGCCCGGGTGGCGCTCGCGGTCCTCGTCTTCGACCGGACCTCCTCGCCGGGCCTGACCACGCTCACCTACGCGCTGACCTACCTGCCCGACCTGATCGCCGGTCCGCTGCTGTCAGGGCTGGCCGACCGCCATCCGCGGCGTGCGGTGATGGTGAGCGCGGATCTGGTGCGCGCCTGCCTGGTCGCGCTCATGGCCGTGCCGGGGACGCCGTTCGTGCTGCTGTGCGCCCTGCTGGTACTCGTGCAGCTGCTGAACGCGCCGTTCTCCGCCGCACGGGCCGCCACCCTGCCGGTCGCGCTGACGGGCGATCGCTACGTGGCGGGCTCGGCCGTCTCCAACATGGCCAACCAGCTGGCCCAGCTGGTGGGGTTCGCCGCGGGCGGGGCGGTGGTCACCTGGACCGGGGCGGGCTCCGCGCTGCTGCTGGACGCGGCGAGCTTCCTGCTCTCGGCCGCCCTCATCGCGGGCGGGGTGCAGCGCCGGCCGGTCCCGGTGGCGCCGGGGCACCGGCCGCCCTGGTGGGGCTCGGTGCGTGCCGGCGCCGTGCTGGTCTGGGGTGATCGCCGGCTGCGCGCGCTGGTGACGCTGGCCTGCGTGTCGGGCTTCTACATCACCGCGGAAGGCCTCGCGGTGCCCTACGCGCACGAGATCGGCGGCGGGGCCGGCGCGGCCGGTCTGCTGCTCGCCGCGGCGCCTGCGGGCACGGCCGCGGGCATGCTGCTGCTCGGCAGATTAGTGCCGCCCTCGACGCGGCTGCGGTGGATGGCACCGATGGCCGTGCTGGCCTGCGTCCCGCTGCTGCCCAGCGGGTGGCACCCCGGGCTGGGCTGGACCCTGGCGCTGTGGGCGCTGTCCGGAGCGGCCTCGGCCTACCACCTCACCGCGAACGCCGCGTTCGTGCGCGGCCTCCCGGACCGCAGCAGAGGGCAGGCGTTCGGCCTGGCCGCCACCGCACTGCGGATCTCGCAGGGTGGCGGCATCCTGCTCGCCGGGGTCGCCGCCGAGCACGTCGGATCAGGTCAGGCGATCGCCGCGGCGGGTGCGCTGGGCGTGCTCGCCGCGGCGGGTGCCGGGACCGCATGGCGGCACGCGGACCGGTCGGCGGCCCCGGCACCGAATACCTGAACCACCGGGGTCAGCAACCCGCCACGGCGAGCCCGACCCAGTCGTTGCCCCGCCGCCCTCGGTGCCGGCCGGTGCGCCCCACCCAGTCGTTGCCGAACCCGACCCAGTCGTTACCGAACTGATTACCGAGCCCCACCCGGTCGTCGCCCCGCCCGGCACCGAGCCCCACCAAGTCGTCGCCCCGCCCGATACCGCGCCCCACCCAGTCGTTACCGAGCCCGACCCAGTCGTTACCACGCCCGATACCAAGGCCCACCCGGTCGTTGCCGAGCCCGACCCAGTCGTTGCCCGAAATGCGCGCTTCGGCAGGCGTCGTCGTGATGCTCATCAGTGAATTCCCTCCGTGATGCTGCGTGAACGGTTGATAACTGCCAGTGATTGACGGTCCCCTGGACGTGGCCCTCCTATCGGCGGCATGACAACGCGTCGCTCGCCGATTACGGTGGGAGAGATAGCTCAACGTCACCACCGGGGGCACTTAGTGAGTGTGGTCCAAGGGGTCGACCGCGTCGAACGTGAACGTGTTCGGTCCCTGAGCGCTGCTCGGCCGCGACGGTGGAAGCTCTGGAGCGAACGCCTGCCCGTCGTCGTCTACGTGCTGAGCGTCGAGCTGGTGGCGGTGGTGCTGGCCGTCGGCATGACCATGGCGGTGCCGGTGCGTTCCGGCGATCTTCTTCGCTTCACGCTGCTGATCGCGGGCGCGATCGTGCACCAGGAAGCGGTCCGCAACATCGAGCACCTGCGCGAACGCGCGGTGGGCAACGGCGTGCTCACCAACCTGAGATCGCTGTGGATCTTCGCAGCGGTGCTGTCGGTGCCCCCGTCACTGGTTTTCGCCGTCACCGCGGTGGTCTACCTGCATGCCTGGTCCAGGACCAGGGCAGGCAGCCTGTACCGCAAGCTGTTCTCCGGCGCGACCATGGTGCTGGCGCCCGCCGCGGCCATCGCGGTGCTGCACCTGGCCCACCACCCGGGCTATCCGATCATCCCGCACGGGCTGCCGGGCCTGCTGGTCCTGATCGGCGCGGGCACCACGTTCTGGCTGGTCAACTACGCGCTGGTGGTCGGCGCGGTGATCCTCTCCGACCCGCACCAGCCGGCTCGGCGCGCATTGGGCGACCCCGGCGACCAGGTGGTGGTGGCCGCCTCGCTGGGCCTGGGTGTCGCGCTCACCGCGATGCTGGCCTGGGAGCCGTGGCTGGTCGCCGTGCTGATGATCACGGTGATCGCGCTGCACCGCGCGCTGCTGCTCCCGCACTTCCAGCAGGCCGCCCGCACGGACAGCAAGACCGGCCTGCTCACGCCGGGATTCTGGCACGAGGTGGCGGGCAAGGAGCTGGAACGGGCGCACCGGATGACCATCTCGCTCGGTGTGCTGATGCTCGACCTGGACCACTTCAAGTCGTTCAACGACCGGATGGGCCACCTGGTCGGCGACCAGCTGCTGCGCGCGGTCGCCGACGAGCTGCGGCACGAGACCCGGCCCTACGACCTGGTCGGCCGCTTCGGCGGCGAGGAGTTCGTCATGCTGCTGCCCGGCGTGGGCAGCGGCGAGGTGGAACAGGTCGCCGAGCGGATACGCAGGCGGATCAGCGGGCTGACCGTCGAGATCGGCGGCCCGGACGGCCCGGTGGTGGTCGGCGGGCTGTCCGTGTCGATCGGCGCCGCGGTCAACCCGGAGAACGGCCGCGAGATCGACCAGCTCCTGCTGGCCGCGGACAGCGCCCTGCTCGCCGCGAAGGAAGCGGGCCGCAACCAGGTGCGCATCGCCACCCACTGACCGCTTTTCCCGCGTTCTGGATGCAGACTGCTGTTATCGAGGCGTGTTTTTCCGCGTTCTGCATCCGGAACGCGGAAGGCCGTAGGCGGGAACTACGGTGCGCTGGGGGGCACGATCGACCACACGGAGGCTGCGATGACCGACGGCGGCGAGCTGGCCCGGCTGGGCACCGCGGAGCTGCTGAGTCTGGCCCGCACGGCGCGTGACGCGGCGCACAACGGGAGGGTGACCTACTCCCCGAAAGTATTCCTGCCGCTGACCATGCTCTGCCGGGACCGCTGCGGCTACTGCACCTTCGCGCACGCGCCGCGGGAGCTGCCCTCGGCGTACCTGGAGCCGGACGAGGTCGTCGCGATCGCGACCCGCGGCGCCGAGCTGGGCTGCCACGAGGCGCTGTTCACCCTCGGCGAGCGCCCCGAGCTGCGCTACCCGGCGGCACGGGAGTGGCTGGCCGCGCACGGCTACGGCTCCACTGTGGATTATCTGGTGGCCGCCTGCCGCGACGTGCTGGACCGGACCGGTCTGCTGCCGCACGCCAACGCGGGTGCGCTGCACCGCGACGAGCTGGCCGCGCTGCGCGAGGTGACCGCCAGCCAGGGCATGATGATCGAGTCGCTGCGTCCCGACCTGGCCGCGCACCGCGGCGCGCCGGACAAGGACCCCCAGCGACGGCTGGACACCCTGAACACCGCGGGCGAGCTCGCCATCCCCTTCACCACCGGGATCCTGGTGGGGATCGGCGAGACCGAGGCCGACCGGGTCACCGCGCTCACCGCGATCGCCGAGGCGCACCGCCGCCACGGGCACGTGCAGGAAGTGATCGTGCAGAACTTCCTGCCCAAGCCGGGCACCGCGATGCGGGCCGCCGAGCCGTGCCCGCCGGAGCAGCATCTGCGGGCCATCGCGCTGGCCAGGCTGCTGCTGCCCGCCGAGGTGCACGTGCAGGCCCCGCCCAATCTCACCGACGATCCGGCCGCCGTCCTCGGCGCGGGCATCGACGACTGGGGCGGGGTCTCCCCGGTCACCGCCGATCACGTGAACCCGGAGCGGCCCTGGCCCTCGCTGGTCGCGCTGCGCGCCGCGACGGAAGCCGCCGGGCACACCCTGGCGCCCCGGCTCACCATCTACCCGGAGTTCGCCCTGGACCCGCGGCGCTGGCTGGCCGACGCCGTCCGCTTCGGCGTGCTGGACCGCTCCGACGCCGAGGGTCTCGGCCGCGACGACCCGGGTGCGGTGTTCCCGGAGCACGCGCAGGAGGCCACCAACGTCGCCGACGGCGCGGAGGTGCTGCTGATCGGCAGGCGCTCCACCGCCTGGTACTCCGGCGCCGACGCCCCGCCGCCCACGCTGCTGCCGGCTCCCGCGCGGGCAGGCGGCGCGGTGCGCGAGGTGCTCGACGGGGTCCGCGCCGGGCAGCAGCCGGGTGAGCAGGAGCTGGTGGCGCTGTTCGCGGCGCGCGGGCCCGAGGTGGCCGCGGTCGCCGCGCTGGCCGACGAACTGCGCGCCGCCACGGTGGGCGACACCGTCACCTACGTCAGCAACCGCAACATCAACTACACCAACGTCTGCACCTTCCGCTGCCGGTTCTGCGGCTTCTCCAAGGGGAAGCTGTCGCTGAACCTGCGCGGCGCGCCCTACCTGCTGGAGACCTCCGAGATCGTCCGCCGGGTGCTGGAGGCCCAGGAGCTGGGCGCCACCGAGGTGTGCCTGCAGGGCGGCATCCATCCCAGCTTCGACGGCGAGTACTACCTCACGGTCTGCCGCGCCATCCACGAGGCCGCGCCCGGCATGCACATCCACGGCTTCACCGCGCTGGAGGTGACCGAGGGCGCCAAGCGGCTCGGCGAGCCGCTGGCCGACTACCTGGTCAGGCTGCGCGACGCGGGACTGAAGTCGCTGCCGGGCACCGCGGCCGAGATCCTCGACGACGAGATCCGCGCCGTGCTCTGCCCGGACAAGATCACCACGGACGAGTGGCTCGAAGCGCACCGGGTGGCGCACTCGGTGGGCCTGCACTCCAACGTCACGATGATGTTCGGCGCCATCGAGCAGCCCGTCCACTGGGCCCGCCACCTGCTGCGCGCCCGTGACCTGCAGGCGCAGACCGGCGGGTTCACCGAGTTCGTCGGGCTGCCCTTCGTGCACATGGCCACCCCGATGTACCTCAAGCGCTCCGCACGTCGCGGCCCCACCTGGCGCGAGGTGCTGCTGATCCACGCGGTCGCCCGGATCGCCTTCCACGGCCTGATCGACCACGTGCAGGCCTCGTGGGTGAAGCTCGGCGCCTCCGGCGCCCGGCAGCTGCTGCGGGCCGGGGTCGACGATCTCGGCGGCACGTTGATGGACGAGAACATCAGCCGGGCCGCGGGCGCGAGCCACGGGCAGGGCATCGACGAGGCGGGCTTCCGCGCCATCGTCGAACCGCTGGGGCGGACGCTGGCGCAGCGGACGACGCTCTACCGGCCGATGTCCGCGGTACCGGCGTCCTAGCCCGGGTCAGCCGAGCTGGTCGGTCAGGCCGCGGACCAGCTCGGCGGCGCCGCCCGCGTCACTGCGGTCGATCACCATGCCGGGGGCCACGTCGAGCAGGAAGACCAGCACCGCGGGCGTGCGGCCGACCAGCGACCAGCCGTCGCCGTGCACCACGAGGACGCGCTGACCGCTCTCCAGGTCCAATCGGTGCGCGGCGCCCGGGGTGAGGCCGACACCGAGCTGGTCCACCGCCTCGCTCTCGGCCCGCCGCAGCGCGACCCGCCAATCGGTGGCCAGCCGCGACAGCTGGTCGCAGAGCACCACGTCGGCGGTCAGCGTCGTCGCCACGGTGGCGACCGCGTGCTCGGGGACGGCGGTGGTGCGCAGCGCGTGGGCCAGGGCGACCGCCAGGTGGGGACGGGGAACCTCCACGCCATCCGCGATGCGGGCCCGGAAAGAACCCACCGCATGGCGGCTCATGCGCATCCCCATCCCTGCACCATCGGCGCGAACCGGTGCGAGCTGAATGATCTACGCGCGGACGCCGCGGGAAACCACCCGACCGGGTGGCTCCCCGCAGCCCGCTGCTCGTTCCCCTCAGGACTCCGGGTCGTACTTGAAGGACAGATTCAGCCTGACGCGGTAGTGGGCCACCTTCCCGTCCTCCACCGTGACGTCCTGGCGCACCACCTCGGCCACCCGCAGACCCCGCACGCTCCTGGCCGCGGTCTCGACCGCGTTGCGCGCGGCCGCCTCCCACGAGTCGGTGCTGACGCCGATCACCTCGGTAACCCGGTACACGCTGTTGGTCATAACGCGAGCTCCTCCCGCCCCTGGTGATCCCGGTCCTCGGGATGTGCCCGGAATCACATCCGAGGCTAGGCGCGCACGAGGAGGACAGCACACCTACAGGTGGGCGACCGATTGACCGAACCGCTAAGTTACCCAGCAGTAAATTTCTCAGCTGTAATCGATCGTTGGCGCCGGCGACTCGTACAGGCGACAAGGTTCAGGTGACAACTGCGCGGGAGCGGAACGGACTATGACTGAGAGTCGTTTCATGCTGGCCCATACCCTCAGACTGCTGTACCGCTCCGGCGTGGTGGCTCCGATACGTCCGGACCGGCTGGTGGGCATGGCCCGTGCCCTGATGCGGTTCGGGATGACCGCCGCGTCGGCCTACGCGGCGGGGGCGGCCCGGCATCCCGATCACCCCGCGCTGGTCGACGAACACGGCGTGCTGACCTACACCGAGGTGGACCAGCGCACCGACCGGCTGGCCAGGGCACTGGCCGACCGGCGGATCGGCCCGGACACCCGGGTCGCGGTGCTGTGCCGCAACCACCGGGGCCCGGTCGAGGTGATCACCGCCTGCGCCAAGGTCGGTGCCGACGTCGTGCTGCTCAACACCGGAATGTCGGCCGAGCAGCTCGGCGCCGTGCTGGTGGAGCAGAACGCGGACCTGCTGATCGCCGACCAGGACTTCGACCGGTACCTGGAGTTCGTCCCCGCCCGCTGCAGTCGGGCGCTGGCCTGGGTGCCGGACGAGGCGGCCACGACGTCGGCGGGACTGCCGACGGTCGAGTCGATGATCCGCGAGGGCGGGCGGGCCACGCTGCCGTCGCGGCCGCCGCTGGGCAAGCTGATCGTGCTCACCTCGG
>DASXOL010000142.1:0-3020 GCA_036494295.1 Pseudonocardiaceae bacterium | reverse complement strand
CCCGGATCCGCGTTGGGCAGGTCGAGCTCGATGTCCAGTTCCGGGTGTGCCTGGCGCACCGCGGTCTCGGCTTCGGCCAGCCGCTGCCTGCCGTCGGACTTCAGTGCCTCGACGTACTGGGCGAACGTCCGCGGCGCGCTGAGCTCGGTGGTGTATGCCAGCGCGGAGGGGTTCACGGCGTGCACCAGGCGCAGCGGCATGTGCCGTCTGGCCGCTTCGTCGGCCGCCCAGTGCGCCGCGTTCAGGGCCGTGTCGGATCCGTCCACGCCCGCCACCACCGGGCGCCCCACGATGTTGCTGGTCATGATGCACCCCCGCTGGCTTCCCTTTGGTCACCCCTGACGCTAGGGGTGGCGGGACGGTGACGCTGCGGTCCTAGGTCACCGCCCGCCGGGACCTATGCCACCCGGCGCCGCTCGGGCTGCTCAGCGCTGCCTGAGCGGGATCGACCAGGACAGCCGCGTTCCGGCCGGCTGGCGGGGCGCGAGCGTCAAGGTGCCGCCGTGGCGTTCGGCGCGCCTGCGCAGGTTGGCCACCCCGCTGAGCCGGGTCGGCGGACGCATGCCGACCCCGTCGTCGCTCACCTTCAGGGTGAGCAGATCCGGGCCCGCGGTCACCTCGACGTCGGCGCAGCGGGCCCGCGCGTGGCGGGCGATGTTGCTCAGCGCCTCCCGCAGGACCGCGACCATGTCCGCGGCGATCTCGTCGGGCAGGGTGTCCTCGATCGGCCCGGCGAACCGCACCGCGGGCTCGAACCCCAGTGCCGCCGCCGCGTCACTGGCCACGTCCAGCACCCGGGCCCGGATGCGCGGGTCGTCGCGCGGCGCGACGAGCTGCAGTTGGAAGATGGTGCTGCGGATCTGGCTGATCGTGTTGTCGAGGTCGTCGATCGTGCTGACGATCCGATCGCTGGCCCGGCCGGGACTCAGACTGGCCGCGACGCCCTGCAGGGACAGGCCCGCCGCGAAGAGCCGCTGGATCACGTGGTCGTGCAGGTCGGCCGCGATGCGGTCGCGCTCGTCGAGCATCGCCGCCCGCTGCTGCTCGGCCCGCGCCTCGGCGAGCTCGACCGCGACGGAGGCCTGGTTGGCGAACCCGGCGGCCATGTCGAGATCCTCCGCGGTGAACGCCGGTCGCCCCCGCAAGCGCGCCGCGGTCAGCACTCCGTGGATCCGGTGGGTGCCCAGCAGGGGGACGACCAGCACCGGACCGACGTCCAGCCGGCCCGATGCCAGCGACGCGAGCCCGGGCAGCTCGTCGGGGGTGGGGACGCGCAGCGGTTCGCCGGTGGTGAAGACGCGCCCGGCGAACGATCCGTCCAACGGCACCAGCATGCCGCACAGGGTTTCCGCGCCGGTGCCGACGGCGACCTCGACGCTCAGCTCGTGGCCCGCCTCGGCGCGTTCGGCTTGTTCGGCGTCGTTGCGGGGCAGCACCACCGAGACCAGGTCGGCGTGCGCGATCTCCAGACTGCGCTCCGCGATGAGCTGCAACGGACGGCCCTGGTCGGCGGACAACAGCTGCCGGGTGATCGCCGCCGAGGCCTGCAGCCACTCGCCACGGGAGCGGGCGGCCTCGTAGAGCCGGGAGTTCTCGATCGCCGCGGCCGCGGTGGCGGCGAGTGCTTTGCTCAGCTCCTGGTCCTCCGCGGTGAACTCCCCCTTCGTGGCCTCCGCGAGGTAGAGGTTGCCGAACACCTCGTCGCGGACCCGGATCGGGACACCGAGGAAGCTCTCCATCGGCGGGTGGCCGGGCGGGAAGCCCGACGACCGCGGGTCGTCGGCGATGCGCCGCAGCCGTATCGGTTGCGGGTCCTCGATCAGCGCACCGAGCAGGCCTTTGCCCTGCGGCAGGTGCCCGATCTCCTGCACCATCCCCGGCGCCATGCCGACGTGCACGAACTCGGCCAGGTGACCGTCGGGTGCGATCACGCCCAGCGCGGCGTAGCGGGCACCGACCAGCTCACGGGCCGCCTCCGCGATGCGTCGCAGCAGCACCGGCAGCGCCAGGTCGCCGAGGATCGTCTGGTTTGCGTGCAGCAGGCCGCGCAACCGGCCCTGCGTGACCAGGACCTCCTGCGCGCGCTCCACCAGCTGGCCGAGGAGCTGGTCCAGCTCCAGCCGGGGCACGTCCGGGAAGGTGAGAGCCAGGTCCGCCGCAGGTTCTGACGGCGCCTCGGGCTCCGCGGTCCCACCCGGAGCGGGACTGGCATTGTCGCGTCGGTCGGCCACGGGCGGTTCCTCACGCGATCTCACACTGACGGCCACAGCGTTAAGATCGTGCTTACCAGGTCAGTCAGCCCAGCGCACGCATCAGGTGACGGTGCCACGGCACCGGAACCCGCACGGACATGTCGTGACAGCGCAGCAGAGCGCGCGGCACGATTGGGCAATGGACGACGATCAATGCAACGACGGCGCACCCGCGGTGCGCGTCTTCCTGCTGGATGACCATGAGGTGGTGCGGCGGGGGTTGCGTGATCTGTTGGAGCAGAGTGGGGATGTGGAGGTGGTGGGGGAGGCGGGTCGGGCGGATGAGGCGTTGCGGCGGATTCCGGCGGTGCGGCCGGATGTGGCGGTGTTGGATGCGCGGTTGCCGGATGGGAGTGGGATCGAGGTCTGCCGGGAGGTGCGTTCGTCGATGCCGTCGGTCGCGTGTTTGATTTTGACGTCGTATGACGATGATGAGGCGTTGTTCGCGGCGATCATGGCGGGGGCGGCGGGGTATGTGTTGAAGCAGATTCGGGGGACGGATCTGGTGGATGCGGTGCGGCGGGTGGCGCGGGGGCAGTCGTTGCTGGATCCGGCGGTGACGGCGAATGTGTTGACGCGGTTGCGGGAGGGTCCGCCGGCGAGTGATCCGCGGTTTGAGGTGTTGTCGGATCGGGAGCGGGCGGTGTTGGCGTTGATCGCGGATGGGTTGTCGAATCGGGAGATCGGGGCGCGGTTGTATTTGGCGGAGAAGACGGTGAAGAACCATGTGTCGCGGTTGCTGGCGAAGTTGCAGATGGAGCGGCGGAC
>DASXOL010000141.1:0-1644 GCA_036494295.1 Pseudonocardiaceae bacterium | reverse complement strand
CGAACGCTTCGCCTGTCCGCTCCTGCATGCCCTGCGTGCCTCCTGCATCGTGTACGGCTCAGCCGTGTAGGCGCAGCGTGCCCGGTCGCCGGATGGTAGTCCGGCGATCCGGCCCAGGTGGTGCTGTACCCGTCCAGGGTGACGGCGAGCAGGTAGCCGAGCGGGACGGGCGGCTCACCATCGCGGCGCTGCTGCCGCCGGCGTCCGCGCCGGGCCCGTAGCGGGGCGGGCGAGCAGCGGGGCGGCCAGCTCGGCGTGGGCGTGTCCGCAGGTTGTCCGCGCTTCGCGGTGTTGGGGCGACGCGAGGCTCGGACAACTTCAGCGCTGCCCGGGCTGATCCGCCCGAGCTGGGCCGTCCCGGCAAGTTGTCCGCGCTTCGCGGTGCTGGGGCAGAACGAAGCGCGGATGACGTCGGTGGGAGCACTCGGGCCGGATCAGGCAAGTACCGGTTCGGGTAGCCCGTCGTGGACGGTGTTGCGGATGGGTGTCTGGGCTGGGTCGATCCAGGGTGGTGGGATCCAGTAGGGCTGTCCATCGGTCATGGTCACGGTCCAGCCGCGTTTCTCGTGTTCGCGGTGGTGATATCCGCAGAGTAGGCATTCGTTGTCGAGGTCGGTTCGGCCGCCGAGGATCCAGGGCAGGATGTGGTGGACCTGGGTCCAGCCCGGCGGGGCGTCACAGCCGGGGAAACAGCAGCCCTTGTCCCGCGCAGCTAGGGCGAATCGTTGGCCGGTGGTGGCGGTGCGCCGGGCCAGGCCGTAGGCGAGGATGCCGGTGGAGTCGAGGACGACCGGGATGACGTTGGCTTGGTCGGCCAGGCTCAATGCGGTGGCCACGCTGAGGGTGCCGCCGTGGGCGGTGGTGACCAGCCCGGTGCGGGTCTCGAGCTGATCCAGGCTCATGGTCAGCAACACGGTGGCGGGAGTACCACCCGAGGGTGGCAGCTCGTCGCTGGCGAGCAGGCGGGCGGCGGCGTCGGCCAGGGCGTCGTGCAGCCGCTGCCCCGGTGATCGCGGGTCGGGTCCGTCCACGTCGGACGGTCTCGGCGCGGCGAGTGGGTCGAGCACGGCCTGCCACTGCGCCAGCGCCGCCGGAGTCAGGTGCGCGCGCAGGTCACCGGATCCGTCGCGCCGGGTGGTGAGGCTGGCGTGGCGGCGCCGGTCGTGGCCGGTGTCGCGGTCGAGGGTGCCGTCGGGGTTGATCCAGTCGAGCAGGTGCCGCCCGATCCGGGCGAGCACGGACGGGTCGAACCGCGCCGCTTCGGCCACGAGACGTTCCTCGACGGCGGGGCCGTGCTCGGCCTCCAGCCTGGGCGGGAGTTGCTCGATCACGCGGGTGATGACCCGGGCGTGCTCGTCGGAGATCGTCCCGGTGGCTTGCGCGGCGGCCACCGCGGGAAGTAGCGGTGGCAACGCTTCGCCGGTGAGACCGCGCCGCGGTCCTAGATCGACCGCGGCGGCATGCCGGGCCTTGGCCTGACGCGGCGACACGCGCAGCACATCCCGCAACAACGTCTTGGTGTCACGGGCAGCCAACTCACCGGCGACCCCGCGCTGATCCAGCTCCGCGACCAGGGCGTGATCCACCATCGGCAGCCGCCGCCGTTGAGTTTCGACCCCGCGTAGCAGCGCGAGTAGTTCGTCA
>DASXOL010000140.1:0-28797 GCA_036494295.1 Pseudonocardiaceae bacterium | reverse complement strand
GGTCTGTCCACCCCCGACGTCTACAGCGAACTGGACCGGCTGCGCGCGCAGGGCGCGACGCAGAACGGTCCCGCTCCGCAGCGCACCGACGGCGTCGAGCCGCTACTGGAGGCGCTGGCCTCGGGCGACCCCCGCCAGCTCGCCCTGCTGATCGGCAACGACCTGCAGGCCGCGGCGGTGTCGCTGCGTCCAGCGCTGCGGCGCACGCTGCGTGCCGGGGTGGACGCCGGTGCGCTGGCCGGCATGGTGTCCGGTTCCGGCCCGACCTGTGCGTTCCTGTGCGCCGACAGCGACTCCGCGGTGCGGGTCGCCGCCGAGCTGGCCGGCGTGGGTGTCTGCCGCACCGTCCGGGTGGCCAGCGGCCCGGTGCCCGGCGCCCGTGTGCTGGACGAGCCGCGGCCGGTGCCACCGCCGCCCGAGCCCCTCGCTCACGCCTGATGGCCAATCTGGTCAACCTCGAGGCCGTCTCGAAGTCCTACGGTGTCCGCCCGCTGCTCGCCGAGGTCTCGCTCGGCATCGACGCGGGCGACCGCATCAGCGTGGTCGGGCTCAACGGCGGCGGCAAGACCACGCTGCTCGAGGTGCTCGCCGGGGTGGAGCCGCCGGACAGCGGCCGGGTCAGCCGGAACAGGGACCTGCGCACCGCCGTGGTGACCCAGCGCACCGAGCTGCCCGAGGGCGCCACGGTACGCGCCGCGGTGCTCGACCCACTCGGCGTCACCGCGGAGCACGAGTGGGCCGCCGACGCCCGGGTGCGCGGCGTGCTCGACGGCCTCGGCGTCACCGCGCTCGGCCTGGACCGGCCGGTGGCCGGGCTCTCCGGCGGGGAGCGCCGCCGGGTCGCACTCGCGGCCGCGCTGGTGCAGGAGCTCGACCTCGTGGTGCTCGACGAGCCCACCAACCACCTCGACGTGGAGGGGGTGCGCTGGCTGGCCGAGCACCTGCAGGCCCGGCGCGCCGCGGTGGTGGTGGTGACCCACGACCGGTGGTTCCTGGACACCGTGGCGACCCGCACCTGGGAGGTCGTCGACGGCCGGGTCGACGGCTACGACGGCGGATACGCCGACTGGGTCTACGCCAGGGCCGAGCGCAACCGGCTGGCCGCCGCCGCGGAGGAGCGCAGGCGCAACCTGGCCCGCAAGGAGCTCGCCTGGCTGCGCAGGGGCCCGCCCGCGCGCAGCTCGAAACCGCGCTACCGCATCGAGGCGGCCGAGGCGCTGATCGCCGACGTGCCCGCGCCGCGGGACACCGTCGAGCTGCTCGCCTTCGCCAGGCGCAGGCTGGGCCGCACCGTGCTGGAGCTGGAAGACGTCACGGCACAGGTGGGCGGCCGGACCCTGCTCGACGCGCAGACCTGGCGGATCGGGCCGGGCGAGCGGATCGGCCTGGTCGGGGTCAACGGCTCGGGCAAGACCACGCTGCTGCGGATGCTCGCCGGGCTGCGCGAGCCCGACGCGGGCCACCGGGTGCAGGGCAGCACCGTCCGGCTGGCGCACCTCGCCCAGGAGCTCGAGGACCTGCCCGGCCCGCTGCGCGTGCTGGAGGCCGTCGAGGAGATCGCCCGCCGGGTGGTGCTGGGCCGCCAGGAGCTGACCGCGGGGCAGCTCGCCGAGCGGCTCGGGTTCCCCACCTCGCGGCAGTGGACCCCGGTGGCGGACCTGTCCGGCGGGGAGCGGCGGCGGCTGCAGCTCACCCGGCTGCTCATGGCCGAGCCGAACGTCCTGCTGCTCGACGAGCCGACCAACGACCTGGACATCGACACCCTGCAGCAGCTGGAGGACCTGCTGGACGGCTGGCCCGGCTCGCTGGTGGTGGTCTCGCACGACCGCTATCTCGTCGAGCGGGTCTGCGACACCGTGGTGGGGCTCTTCGGCGACGGGCGGATCGCGCACCTGCCCGGCGGCATCGACGAGTACCTGCGCCGGCGTGACGCCCAGCGGGTCGCGTCGAACGGGCAGGCGCCGTCCGGCCCGCAGACCGAAATCCCCGCGAGCCCGGCTGGGCTGCCGGGAGGTGGCGCCGCTGAGCAGCGCGCCGCGCGCAAGGAGCTGGCCCGGCTGGAGCGCCAGCTCGACCGGCTGGCGGGCCGCGAGTCGCAGCTGCAGCAGCAGATCGCCGAGCACGCCGCCGACCCCGCCGCGTTCCGCGAGCTCGACGATGAACTGCGTACCGTACTTGCCACGAAGGAGGAGCTGGAGACCCGCTGGCTGGAGGTCGCCGACGCTGCCGGACCGTGAACTTCGGTGAGCGTCTTCCCTGCAACAGCCCGTAAGGTGGCTAGCCGTGAGCAGGTTCCTCGACACCCTCCTGGCGCATTGCGCCCCGGATTCGCCGAAGAGCTCACCTCGGGGGATAACCACCGGTGAGCCCTCCGCGCCACGTCGTCTGACCTGGGCAGAGGTGCACGAGCAGGCACGCACCGCGGCGGGCACCCTGATGGGGCTGGGCGGAACGAGCGGCGCCGCACCCATGGTGCACCGCGGCGACGCCGTCGCGGTGCTGTCCGGTGACCCGGCGCTGATCGCACCCGCGATCCAGGGTGTCTGGCTGGCCGGGGGCAGTGTCACGATGCTGCACCAGCCCACCCCGCGCAGCGACCTGGCGACCTGGGCCGCGGACACCGTCCAGGTGCTCGGCATGATCGGCGCCAAGCTGGTTCTGCTCGGGCCGCCGTTCGACGAGCTCGCCTCGCTGCTGGAGGAACGCGGGATCGGCTACCGGCTGCTCGCCGATCTCGGCGCCTCCGACGGCAGGCCGCTCACCGACCCGGTGCCGGTCGGCGAGGACGACACCGCGCTGCTGCAGCTCACCTCGGGGTCCACCGCCGAGCCCAAGGCGGTGCGGATCACCCACGGCAACCTCTACGCCAACATGTCAGGAATGGTCGAGAAGGCCGATCTCACGCCCGAGACCGACGTCATGGTGTCCTGGCTGCCGCTGTTCCACGACATGGGGATGGTCGGCTTCCTGACCGTGCCGATGGCCATGGGCCTGGAGCTGGTGAAGGTCACTCCGGCCGACTTCCTGACCCGCCCGTTGCTGTGGGCCGACCTGATCAGCAGGCACCGGGGCACGGTGACCGCGGCGCCGAACTTCGCCTACGGGCTGCTGGCCCGCAGGCTCGCCGGCGCCGAGGAGGAGTTCGACCTGTCCTCGCTGCGCTTCGCGCTGAACGGTGCGGAGCCCATCGAGCCGGCCGCGGTGCGGGCGTTCACCAGCGCCGGTGCCCGGTTCGGGCTGCGCGAGCAGTGCATCGTGTGCGCCTACGGCATGGCGGAGGCCACCCTCGGGGTTTCCTTCGCCCCCAAGGGAATCGGCATGCAGGTGGACACTGTGGACGCTGCGGAGCTTGAGCTGCGTCGCCGTGCCGTCCCGCGTGGACCGTCCGATGAGGACGGCGGTGCGGACGTGGCGTCCGCGGCGGGATCCGGTTCCGCCGAGGACACCG
The DNA here is from genome assembly GCA_036494295.1 of Pseudonocardiaceae bacterium. Classification (GTDB taxonomy): domain Bacteria; phylum Actinomycetota; class Actinomycetes; order Mycobacteriales; family Pseudonocardiaceae. Next base: position 25,349 of record DASXOL010000140.1, on the reverse strand, counting down.
GGCAACCGGTCCGGGCCTTCCCCCGGCTCGGCCCCCCGCTGCCCGGTATCGAGCTGCAGGTGGTCGACGACGACGACAAGCCGCTCGACGAGCGCCGGGTCGGCCGGATCCGGCTGCGCGGCGAGGCGGTGACCCGCGAGTACCTCACCGTGGACGGCGCGGAGTCGACCCGTGATCCGGACGGCTGGCTCGACACCGGGGACGAGGGCTATCTCGCCGACGGCGAGGTGGTGATCTGCGGGCGGCGCAAGGACGTCATCATCATGGCCGGCCGCAACCTCTACCCGACCGACATCGAGCGGGCCGCGAGCCAGGTCGACGGGGTGCGCGCGGGCAACGTGGTGGCGGTGCGCATCGAGGCGGGGGCCCGGCGCGAGTCGTTCGCCGTCGCGGTGGAGTCCAGCCGGGCGGGCGATGCCGACGCGGAGGGCCGGCTCCGCCGCGACGTGGTCGCCAGGGTGGTCGACGCGGTGGGCCTGCGCCCGGGCGCCGTGGTGGTGCTGCCGCCCGCCGCCCTGCCCAAGACCCCGTCCGGCAAGCTGCGCCGCGCCGCCGCCAGGGCCCGGATCACCGACCACCTCACCTGACCTCGCCTGACTCTCCTGACCGCGCTCGCTCCGGCTGCGAAACCGCGTTCTGGATGCAGACTGCTGTTATCGAGGCCCGAATAACCGCGTTCTGCATCCAGAACGCGGTTTTCGGACGGTCAGTGCAGGTGGTTCTGGGTCGTGGAGAGGCCCTGGCTGAGGAGTTGCTCGACGGCATCGGCGCAGCGGTCCACCAGCAGGTCCAGCTCGCGGCGCTCCACGCTGGAGAAGTCGCGGAGGACGTAGTCGGCCGGATCCATCCGTCCCGGCGGGCGGCCGATCCCGAACCGCACCCGCAGGTAGTCCCGGCTGCCCAGGGACGAGGAGATCGAGCGCAGCCCGTTGTGCCCGCCCTCGCCGCCGCCGCGTTTGAGCCGGATCACGCCGTGGTCGAGGTCGAGGTCGTCGTGCACGACCACCACGTCGGAGGGCGGCACCTTGAAGAAGCGCGCCAGACCGGCGACCGGGCCGCCCGAGAGGTTCATGAAACACCGGGGGCGGGCCAGCACCGTGCGGCGACCGGCCAGCCTGCCCTCCAGCACGTCCGCTCCGGACTTGTGCGACCGGAACCGGCCGCCGACCCGGCGAGCCAGCTCGTCGAGCACCATGAAGCCGACGTTGTGCCGGTTGCCCGCGTAGCCGGGTCCGGGGTTGCCGAGGCCGACGACCAGCGCGACCTCCCCCGCGACGCCGTCGTCAGCGCTCACCGCGCGTCAGCCTCCACGACCTCGCCACCTGCTCGCCAGGAGGCCGCCCTCAGGATTTGTCGGACTGCTCGGTCGCCTCGGACCCGGTCGCCTCGTCGGACACCGTGGCCGCCTCCGGCTCCTCTTCGACCACGCCGGCGCCCTCGGTGTCGATCTCGGCCTCGAGCTCGGCGGCCGTCGGCGCGGCCACCACGTTGACCACCAGGTACTCCGGGTCGGTCCGCAGTTCCACCCCGGCGGGCAGCTTGACGTCGGCCGCGAGCACCTGGGTGCCCGCCTCGGCGCCCTCGACGGAGACCTCGAACTCGTCGGGGATCGAGAACGCGTCCGACTCCACATGCACCGTGGCCAGCTCCTGGGTCACCAGGGTCTCGGGCGCGGCGTGGCCGGTGACGATGATCGGAACGTCCACGACGACCTTCTCGCCGCGCCGGACGATCAGCAGGTCGACGTGCTCGATGTACTGGCGGATCGGGTGCACCGTGACCGTCTTGGTCAGTGCGAGCTGGGACTGCCCGGCCAGATCGAGGGCGAGCAGGGCGTTGGCGCCCTGCTCGCGTACGACACGGGCGAACTCCCGGGCGGGCAGCGCCACGTGCTGCGGGTCGTTGCCGTGGCCGTAGAGCACAGCGGGGATCTTTCCGGCACGTCGAGTGCGGCGGGCTGCGCCCTTGCCGAACTCGGTGCGCGGTTCGGCAGCGAGACGGACCTCGGACACGGTGGAACTCCTTCGCAGGTTCAAGGCGCGCCGCCGGTGGGCGGAACGCCGATGGAGAGAACGTCAAGTCGGCAGTGCGGCGGTGGCGGGGCGCCCGTCTCGTGAACGGCTACGGGCGCGCAGAGCACGACACCGCCGCGTCGATCACGAAGAGCACGGCGCTCTCCCTCGCCGAGGCAACGCAAAAAGTATAGGCGCGCCGAGAAACCCGATTCGACACGGGGTGTGCGTTCCGTGCTGGCCAGCCCGGCAGCGGGAGGTTACGTTGATCGGCTACCGCGCCAGGTTGGGGGAGGTGCCAGGCGGTGACCGACGTGACGCGCCACGCGCCGCCCACCCGGCTCGGTGCCCGGTGGCGGCACATCGGGCCCGGTCTGCTGGCGGCCGCGGCCGGCGTCGGCTCGGGTGATCTGGTGGCCACCATGGTCGCCGGCGCCCGGTTCGGCACGGTGCTGCTCTGGGCGGCGGTGCTGGGTGCCCTGCTCAAGCTGGGCCTGGCCGAGGCGGTCGGCCGATGGCACCTGGCCTCCGGCCGGACCCTGCTGGACGGCTGGCGCACGCTGGGTCACTGGGCCACCGGCTTCTTCGGCTGCTACGCCGTCGTCTGGGGCTTCGTCTACGGCGCCACCGCGATGTAGGCCGTGGGGCTCGCGTTGAACGCCCTGGTGGGCGGTCTGTCGGTGCGGTACTGGGCGATGCTCGCCGGGCTGACCGGGCTGACTCTGGTCTGGCTGCAGCGCTACGCGGTGTTCGAGAAGTTCATGGCCGGGCTGGTCGCCGTGAAGTTCGTCGCCGTGGTGAGCACCGCGATCCTGGTCGCCCCCGATCTCGGTGACGTGGCGAGCGGCCTGGTGCCCCGGCTGCCCGCCGGATCGGTGGTCTACGTGCTGGGTCTGATCGGCGGGGTCGGCGGGACGATCACCATGGCCGCGTACGGCTACTGGATGATGGCGAAGGGCTGGCGCGACTCGCGGTGGATGCCGACGATGCGGCTGGACAACGCCGTCGGCTACGTGATGACCGGCATCTTCGTGGTCGCGATGCTGGTGGTGGGCGCCCAGATGCTGCTCGGCCAGCACCTCACCGAGTCCGACCGCGGCCTGCTCACTCTCGGCGGTGAGCTGGGTGCGCGCTACGGCGAATGGGCCCGGCTGGTGTTCCTCGTCGGCTTCCTCGCGGTGACCTCGACGTCGCTGCTGGGCGTGTGGAACGGCGTCAGCCTGCTGTTCGCCGACTGGACCCGCACGGTGCGTCTGCCGCACGGGTCGCGGGCCGCCACCGCGCCCCAGAGCCGGGCCGACCAAACCCGGGCCGACCAAACCCAGCAAGACGACTGGTCAGCGGGCGCCGCGGAGCGCAGCGTGGCGTTCCGCGGCTACCTGCTGTGGCTGACCTTCCCGCCGATGCTGCTGCTGTTCCTCGACAAGCCCTTCGCGCTGACCCTCGTATACGGCGTGCTCGGTGCCTTCTTCATGCCGTTCCTGGCGATCACGCTGCTGGTGCTGCTCAACTCCCGGCGCGTGCCGGGCGCGCACCGGTCCGGGTGGCTGTCCAACCTGCTGCTCACCGGCAGCGGGGCGCTGTTCGTCGTGCTGCTGGTCAACCAGCTGACGGGCGGCTGAAGCCGCTCGGCGGCGGGCTAGGCGTTGCCGTCGAACAGGCTGGTCACCGAGCCGTCGTCGAAGACCGCGTGCACCGCCTGGGCCAGCAGCGGTGCGATGGACAGCACCGTCATGCCGGGGAAGCGCTTCTCGTCCGGGATCGGCAGCGTGTTGGTGAAGATGACCTCGCGGGCGCCGCAGGTGGACAGCCGCTCGGTGGCGGGACCGGACAGCACCCCGTGCGTGGCGGCGACGACCACGTCGGCGGCACCGGCCTCACGCAGCGCGCGCACCGCGGCGGCCACCGTGCCACCGGTGTCGATCATGTCGTCGATCACCACGCAGAGCCGGTCCTCGACGTCACCGACCACCCGGTTGGCCACCGCCTCGTTGGGCTTGCGCGGATCGCGGGTCTTGTGGATGAACGCCAGCGGGGTGCCGCCGAGTGCCTCCGCCCAGCGCTCGGCCAGCCGCACCCGGCCGGAGTCCGGCGACACCACGGCCAGTTCCAGGTCGGAGTAGGTCTGCCTGATGTGCTCGGCGAGCACCGGCAGGGCGAACAGGTGGTCCACCGGGCCGTCGAAGAAGCCCTGGATCTGCGAGGTGTGCAGGTCGACGGTCATGATCCGGTCCGCACCCGCGGTCTGGAACATGTCGGCGATCAGCCGCGCGGAGATCGGCTCGCGGCCGCGGTGCTTCTTGTCCTGGCGGCTGTAGCCCCAGAACGGCATGACCACGGTGATCCGCTTGGCCGAGGCGCGCTTGAGGGCGTCCACCATGATCAGCTGCTCCATGATGGCGTCGTTGATGGGCGTGCCGTGGCTCTGCAGAACGAAGGCGTCGCAACCGCGGACCGATTCCTCGAACCGCACGAAGATCTCACCGTTGGCGAAGGTGTATGCCGCCTGCGGGGTGATGCTGACGTCGAGGTGCTTCGCCACCTCCTCGGCCAGCTCAGGGTGACAACGCCCGGAGAAGAGCATCAGGTTCTTCTTCGGTGTCGCCGACATCATGGAATGGCTCATGCTCGCTCCTGCTGCGTGTCGTCGCCGCTGGTCGGACCGCGTCGACTGTCCCCGACGGCCGGACCACCCCCATCGTCATCCTGTACCGGTGGTGCTGCGTTCTGGGCCTGCTGCGCCGCCTCGGCGGCCGCCGTGCCAGGCCGGCGTCGTGTCACCCACCCTTCGACGTTGCGCTGACGGCCACGGGCCACCGCGAGTGCGCCCGGGGGGACGTCCTGTGTGATCACCGAACCGGCCGCGGTGTATGCACCGTCGCCGACCGTCACGGGGGCCACGAACATGTTGTCCGCACCGGTCCGGGTGTGCGACCCGACCACGGTGTGATGTTTGGCCACCCCGTCGTAGTTGACGAACACCGTGGCCGCACCGATGTTGCTGCCCGCACCGATCGTCGCATCTCCGACGTAGCTGAGGTGCGGGACCTTGGCCCCTTCGCCGAGCTCGGCGTTCTTGGTCTCGACGAAGGTGCCCACCTTGGCCCGCCCGCCGATCCGGCTGCCCGGCCGCAGATACGCGAACGGACCCACCTGCGCGCCGTCGCCCACCTGCGCGTCGACCGCGTGGCTGCGGACCACGGTGGCGCCGCTGCCCACGGTGCAGCCGGACAGCGTGCAGTCCGGGCCGATCTGCGCGCCGCTGCCCACCTCGGTACCTGCGTGCAGCTGCACGCCGGGGTGCAGCACCACGTCGGGGGCGAGCCGCACGTCCGCGTCCAGCCACACCGACGACGGGTCGACGATCGTCACCCCGGCGCGCATCCACCGGTGCGTCAGGCGCCGGTTGAACTCGGCGCCCAGCTCGGCGAGCTGCACCCGGTCGTTCACCCCGGCCACCAGCCACGGGTCCGCGCAGGGATGCGCCCCGACCGCAAGCCCCTCGGCGTGCGCGATGCCCAGCACGTCGGTGAGGTAGAGCTCGCCCTGGCTGTTCGCGGTGCTGAGCTTGCCGAGCGCGTCGCGCAGTACGGCCGCGTCGAAGGCGTAGATCCCGGAGTTGATCTCGGTGATGGCCTGCTGGGCCGGGTCGGCGTCGCGCTGTTCGACGATGCCGCTGACGGCGCCGTCAGAGTCGCGCAGGATCCGGCCGTACCCGGTGGGATCGGGGACCGTCGCGGACAGCACGGTCACCGCCTGCCCGGCGTGGTGGTGCGCCTCGACCAGGGTGGCCAGCGTGCCGGTGTCCAGCAGCGGGACATCGCCGTAGCTGACCACGACCGTGCCGGTCAGGTCCTCCGGGAGCGTGTCCAGCGCGCAGCTGACCGCGTGCCCGGTGCCGTGCTGTTCGGCCTGCACCGCGGCGCGGACCTCGCGGCCCAGCGCGCCGGCCACCGTGTCCAGCTGCGCCCGCACCTGGTCCCTGCCGTGGCCGACGACCACGACCAGGTGCTCCGGCGAGAGCCCGGCCACGGCACGGACCGCGTGGTCGACCAGCGGTCTGCCGGCCACCGGATGCAGCACCTTCGGGATCGCCGAGTGCATCCGGGTGCCCTCACCGGCCGCCAGTACGACGGCTGCGGCGAGGCTCCCGCCTGGGAGCATCGGCATACCCCTTCCCGATCCGGCTGTCATCGGCCTCGCATCGATCTCGTTCGCGTGCTTCCGGTTCGACGCTGTCTCACGGTGGCGGCATTTCATCGTGGCGCTGTCTCATCGTGGCGTCGGAGAGGCTCCGCGCGCAAAGTTCTCGCCGAGGTGTGCCGGGCCGGGATCCTACGTGCCCACCCGCCGCCCGGGCCGGGCACCGTCGGGCCGGTCCGTCTGCTCGACGTTCACCCGGTTGCCACCCAGGCGTTTCGCGCGGTACATGGCCGAATCGGCCCTGGCCAGTATCGAATCCGGGTCGTCGCTGTCTGAGACGGCCACCACACCTGCGGAGAGCGTCACACCGGCGCCGATCTGCACCGGCAGCGCGGCCACCGCCTGCACGGCGCGCTCCAGTGCGGCACCCGCCGCGGCCGCCGCGGTGCCGGGCAGGAGCACGACGAACTCGTCCCCGCCGTAACGGGCGACCGTGTCGTCGCTGCGCAGCGCGGCGCGCAACGCGCCCGCCACGGCGCGCAGCACCTCGTCGCCGGTGGCGTGCGAGTGCCGGTCGTTGACCACCTTGAACCCGTCGAGATCGACCATCGCGACCGCGCAGGCCCGGCCCTCCGGGCTGCTCAGCGCCCGGCGCAGATGCTGGTCGAGCGCCCGGCGGTTGGGCAGGCCGGTGAGCGGGTCGGACAGCGCCTGCGCGGTCATCGTCCCGTGTTCCCTGGTCAGCCGCAGATGCTCGGCCTGGGTGCGCATCGCGGCGATGCGGGCCTGGCGCAGCGACCACATCTCCGCCTCCAGCGCGACCGCGTAGTCCCGGATCGGGCGGGTGCGCGGCCCCACCGGGGTCAGCGCCTCCTGCAGCCGGGCCAGCTCCCTGGACAGCGCGAGCTGCAGCATGGGCTCGGAGCGGACCGGCTCGTCGCGGATGCCGTCGCGGGTCTCGGCCAGCGCGTCCAGCGCGTCGGCCGTCGAGCCGCAGACCTCCAGGCAACGGCCCAGCGCGATCCCGACCATGATGCGGTCGGAGCTGAAGTTCGCGATGGTCGACAGCGCGCGGAGCCGCTCGATGTGTTCGGCCCCCGGATCGGCCAGCGCCGGCGCGGCGCCGAGCACCGCGCACTGCTCGGCAGGCGGCCGGTCGTTGCTGTTGAACATGGAGATCCGCCAGAGCGGCTCGATCGCCCGGCCGATGCGGGCGGCGTGGTGGAACCGCTCCACCGCCTGCTCCTCATGGCCGGCCCGTTCGAGGCGCAGCCCCCAGCTCAGCAGCAGCCGCAGCCGGTTCAGCCCGTTGACGAGCAGCTCCATCGAGCCCGCGGTCACCTGCAGGTGCCGGTCGGAGCGCTGCAGCACCTCGTCCGCGAGCTCGTGCGCGCCGAGCTGGGTGAGCACCAGCCCCAGGTCGGTCAGCGCCGCGGCGAGCGAGCGCTCCCAGCGCTGCCGGTCCTGGTCCTTCGGCGGCTCCGGGTCGGCGAGCAGGGCGATCGCCGTGGCCGCATCGGCCAGCGCGGCCTCCTCGGTACCCGCCAGCACCGAGCGGCGGGCGCGCAACGCATGCGCGTCGGCGAGGAGCACGGTCATGCCGTAGCGGGTGGTGTGCCGGGTGAGCTCGTCGAGCACCGGGTCGGCCTGCACCAGCGGCGTGTGGGTGGCGAGGCGGGTCACCGCCGCGTAGCGCAGCAGCGAGCCGAGCAGTTCCGGGCAGCCCCGCCGCCGGCCCTCGGCGAGCAGCACCTCCATGGCCGCCACCCCCGCGTGCTGGCGGTGCGGGCGCTCCCGCTGGGTGCGGGTGAGCAGCTCACGGGCCCGGGCCACCAACTCGTCCTCGGTGCACGCCGCGACCCGGCCGAGCACCGCGGCGAGCACGGCGTCGGTCAGCAGTCCCTCGCCGGGTGGTCCGGGCACGGGAGCGCCGATCAGCACGCGGCCGTCCTTCGCAGCCACCGGTCCACCCCCTGTCGTGTCCAGCCACCGCCGAGGGTCCGCCCGACGCTCCGCCGCCAGGATTCGAACCTGGACCATCGGAACCAAAATCCGAGGTGCTGCCTTTACACCACGGCGGACTGGCGAGTCCGGACCCGCGCGTTCATGGTGACACGCCCGGCCACGCCGTGTGAGCGCAACCCAGGCTGTGGTGGCGGCGCGCCGGGCAGCCGATGATGCCCGAGCCCGCCCGCGTTCACCAGCCTTCCCGCGCGGCCACCACGCGGTTGCCGCCTGCCTGCTTGGCCCGGTACATCGCCGCGTCGGCGGTGCCCAGCATGCGGTGCGCGTCGATCGGCGCTCCCGCGGGCACCGTCGCCACCCCCGCCGACATGGTGACCCCGTATCCGCGGGCAGGCGGCAACGCGGCCACCGCGTCCACCAGCCGCTGCACCGCGGCGACCGCCTCCGAGGTCCTGGTTCTGGGCATGACCAGCACGAACTCGTCACCGCCGTAGCGGGCCACCAGGTCGTCGGCGCGCACCGCGGCCGACATCACCGCGGCCACCGCGCGCAGCGCGTTGTCCCCGGCGGCATGCGACCCGGCGTCGTTGACCCGCTTGAGCCCGTCGACGTCCAGCAGCGCCACCGCCACGTCGAACGGTGCCCCGCCGGGCAGTGGAAGCGCGTCGAGGGTCTCCTGCATCGCGCGGCGGTTGGCCAGCCCGGTGAGCGGATCCTGGGAGGCCTGCGCGGAGAGCTTGCCGTGTTCTCTGCGTAACCGTTCGTTGGCCAGCCGGGAGGCCAGTGCCTCGGCGCGGGACCGGCGCTGCGACCACAGTTCGGACTCCACCTCGATGAGGTAGTCGCGCAGCGGGTCGACCGGGCCGCCGTCGTGGGCCAGCCCGACCCGCAGCTCGGCGATCTCGCGGACGCCAGCCAGCTGGAGCTGTCGTTCCACCGGCTGTCCCGCGTCGTGCGGCCGGACCGTGGCGATGACCCCGCGCAGCACGTCCAGTGCGGCTTTGGCGTCGCCCATCCGGTTCAGCAGCCGGGACAGCGATATCCCGGCGATCAGCCTGCGGTCGCTGCGGTTCAGGGTGGGCAGCAGCGCCTGCAGCGCGGCACGGGTGTCGGGCACCACGTCGCCAGGGGTGTCCGGACCCGCGGTGGCCACCGCGTGCAGCGCCAGCGCCGCGTGCAGCTCGCTGGTGTACTCCGCGCCCAGCGGCTCCTGGGTCACGTCTCTGGTCGCCCATTCCTGTAGCCCGGTGGCCGCCCAGCCGGCCGCGTCGCGGTAGCGCTGTGCGGCGAGGTCGGGCAGGTCGGCGCGCTCCAGGCCGAGCCCGCGCACCAGCGCGGTGTGCACCCGGTTGGAGATGCTGATCAGGACGTGGCGGTGCTTGCCGTGCGCGGTGATGTCCAGGTGCGCCTCGGCCAGCAGCGGCTCGGCCAGGTCCTCCAGGCCCAGGTGCACCAGCAGGATGGCCACGTCGCTCACCGCGAGCGCGCGCTGGTAGGAGGAGCTGGAATCGTCCACCGCGACCAGCGCGCTGGCCACCGATGCCAACGCGGTGTCCAGCCGGCCCTGGCGCAGTGCGATCTGGCCGCGCAGCGCATGGGCTCCCGCGGTGTAGTCGACCAGGTGGTGGCGGATGGCGTGCTCGAGCAGTTCGTCGAGCAGCGGCTCGACCGGATGCAGCGGGTCGGCCGCCTTCTCCCGCACCAGCACACCCACCCGGAGCAGCCGGGCGAACGCCGCAGGGTCCAGCTCGGCGTCGCGGGCACGGGCCAGCAGCGGATCGACCCCGGTCAATGCGCGTCGGCGCAGCCCAGGGTCCCCGTCCTGCGCCTGGTGCAGTAGCTGCCAGGCCTCTTCCTGCAGTTGTTGTTCGGTCACCGACCGATCCACTTGCGCGGCATCACGTATCCCGCCCGCCGTGACCCCCGGCACGACGCTCGCACTCAGTCCCGGCCGGGGTGGTCGCGGTGTGTCCGACGCTCACCGGTCACCCGTCACGGCCGGGTAACCGGCCGCAGACGGCGCGGGCCCCCACGGTCATCCTCCTGTGCCGCAAGGTGCCTGCTCAACGACCGATCCAGCGACACGCCCGACACGCCCGTGTGTGACTTGGCGTGTCGTGACGACTACGGGAAACTAACCTACGCTGGCGTAACCTACGGTTCCGTAGGTCATGCCCCGGTCTTCACCCGCGGTTCCGCCACGGGCGCGAGCATGGCGGCACCCGCACCATTTAGTGGGGTCGCCGCGCCCCTGACGCCACGAGGAGTACCCAGCGATGACGCTGACCGCCGATCCCCCCTCCCGGCGCACTCCGCCCGAGCCCTCCGTCTCCGGTCGCCGCACGGTCGGGCCCCAGGTGCTGGTCTATCTGTTCGTGCTCGCCCCGATGGCCGCGCTGGTGGCCGCCGTCCCGGTCGCCTGGGGCTGGGGCCTGAGCTGGATCGACGTGGTGCTGTTCCTGGTCACCTACTTCGTGAGCTGCCTCGGGGTGACCGTCGGGTACCACCGGCACTTCACGCACGGCGCGTTCAAGGCCAAGCGGTGGCTGCGGGTCGGGCTCGCGGTGCTGGGCAGCACCGCGATGCAGGGACCGCTGTTGCACTGGGTCGCCGACCATCGCCGCCACCACGCCTACTCCGACCGGGAGGGCGACCCGCATTCGCCATGGCTGTTCGGCACCTCCCCGGTCGCGGTGGTCAAGGGTTTCTGGCACGCCCACATGGGGTGGCTGTTCAACCGGGACCTGACCAACCCGCACCGGTTCGTGCCGGACCTGCTCGCGGACCGGACCCTGGTGCGGGTGAGCAAGCTGTTCTGGCTGTGGACCGGGATGTGGCTGCTGTTGCCCGGCATCGTCGGCGGGCTGCTCACCTGGTCCTGGTGGGGCGCGGCCACCGCGCTGTTCTGGGCCGGGCTGGTCCGCGTCTCGGCGCTGCACCACGTCACGTGGGCGGTGAACTCGGTCTGCCACATGGTCGGCAACCGGCCGTTCGCGTCCCGGGACAAGGCGGCCAACTTCTGGCCGATGGCGATCCTGTCGGCGGGCGAGTCCTGGCACAACCTGCACCACGCCGACCCGACCTCGGCGCGCCACGGCGTGCTGCCCGGGCAGATCGACATGTCGGCGCGGGTGATCTGGTTCTTCGAGAAGTTCGGCTGGGCGTGGAACGTGCGCTGGCCGACCCCGCAGCGGCTGGCCAAGATCACCGCCAAGGCGTAGCCGGGCGGCGCCGACTCGCAGGCGAGGGGGCTATCGTCGCCGCCGTGGCGGGTCGGCGCAGGGCGAGGGCTCATCCGGACTCCGACGGCGCAGCCCCGCCCGCCCGGGTCCGGATGAGCGGCAAGGAACGCCGCGAGCAGCTGCTGGACGTCGGCCGTGCGTTGTTCGCGCAGAAGGGGTTCGACGCCGCCTCCATCGAGGAGATCGCCCACCGCGCCGGGGTGAGCAAACCGGTGGTCTACGAGCACTTCGGCGGCAAGGAAGGCATCTACGCCGTCGTCGTCGACCGGGAGATGCGCACCCTGCTGGATGCCATGACCTCGGCGTTGTCCTCCGGCGGCCACCCCCGTGACCTGCTCGAACAGGCTGCGCTGAGCCTGCTCGACTATGTGCAGGAGTCCACCGACGGGTTCCGGATCCTGGTGCGGGACTCCCCGGTGGCCAGCGCCTCGGGAACGTTCTCCAGCCTGCTCAACGACATCGCCAGCCAGGTCGAGCACATCCTCGGCCGCGAGTTCGCGCTGCGCGGCTACGACGTCGCGCTCGCCGGGCTGTTCAGCCAGGCGCTCGTCGGGATGGTGGCGCTCACCGGCCAGTGGTGGCTCGAGGTGCAGCGCCCGCCGCGGGACGAGGTGGCCGCGCACCTGGTGAACCTCGCGTGGAACGGCCTGTCCCATCTCGAGCACCAGCCCCGGTTGCGCACCCCGCATTAGCCGCCTCGGCCGGAACGAAACCGCACACTCTCGGTGTCCGCCGTCGGGTGCGGCCGGTGCTGCCGCGCTCGCCGGTGGAGCGGGTGGGCGCGGACCGCGGTCGCTCGATCGGTCGGTATCCGGCACCGCATGTCCGCTGCGCACAGCGCCACCTCACGCTCAGCCATACAGCGTGCGACGCAGTGTCACCACGATCGGGTGCACGTAGAACACGTTTTCGTCATGACTTCTGGCACACCGGTAACGCGTGACCCAGCGTATCGATATGGCAACGGAGAGACGGAACCACTCAACCGTCGAGTGGCCGTACTGCAGTTCTTGCACGGCTACTCAGAACGGGCTAGCCCTGCAGATCTGCTCGTCAAGATTGCACAGCGGGTTCGTGGACTGGGGTGGGTGTACTAGTGGCCGGACAGTTGGAACTCGGTGAGGTGGGATCGGTGCTTGCCGAACCCACCGTCCGGGTGCCGCTCATCGGGTGGGAGCACACGTATCGTGGCCTCGTCCTGATCAGCGACCTGCTCGTCATCGCGGTGTCACTGCGCGTAGGTCTGCTGCTCACCGACGGCAGCCTCGCCGGCCACCTGCCGGGCTTCATCGCCGCGATCACCGGGGTCGTCCTGGTCGGCAGCATGGTGGCGTGCCGGGTGTGGGAGCCCCGTGTGCTGGGGCAGGGCGCCGAGGAACTCCGCAGGCTGGTCAGGTCGGTGGTGGCGGCCTCGGTGGTACTGGGGCTCATGGCGCTGGCCCTCGAGGTCGGCTTCTTCCGGCCCTGGGTCTTCGGTGTCGTGCCGACCACCGGCGTGGGTCTCGCGGCCTCCCGCTACGCGTTGCGCCGGGTGCTGCACATCAAGCGCGGACGGGACCTGTGCATGCACCGGGTGCTCGTCGCGGGCAACGTCGACGAGGTCGCCGACCTCATCGACCGCACCCGCAGGGAACGGCACTACGGCTGGGTCGTCACCGGTGTCTGCATCCCCGGAGCGGACCGGCTGGACGGGCCCGCCGAGGTCCGCGGGGTGCCGGTGATGGGCGGGCTGTCCGACGTGCCGGACGTGGTGGGCCAGGGCAGCTACCGGGTGGTCGCGGTGACGCCGGACCCGCACTGGAACCGCCAGCACCTGCGCCAGCTGGCCTGGAACCTGGAAGGCGCCCACGCCGACCTGGTGGTGGCGCCCGCGCTGATGGAGGTGACCGGGCCTCGGCTGCACGTGTCGCCGGTGTACGGCCTGACCCTGCTGCACGTCAGCCAGCCGACCTTCACCGGCGGCAAGTGGATCTTCAAGGCGGTCCTGGACCGGCTGTCCGCGCTGCTCGCGCTGCTGGTGCTGGCGCCGCTGCTGCTGGCGGTGGCGGTCGCGATCAAGCTGGAGGACGGCGGGCCGGTGCTGTTCCGCCAGCAGCGGGTCGGCAAGGCGGGCGAGCGGTTCTGGATGCTGAAGTTCCGCTCCATGGTGGTCGACGCGGAGCGCTGGCGCGCCGAGCTCGACGCCGCCAACGAGGGCGCGGGGCCGCTGTTCAAGATGCGCAGGGACCCGAGGGTGACCCGGGTGGGCACCTTCATCCGCCGCTACTCGCTCGACGAGCTGCCGCAGCTGATCAACGTGCTCGCCGGCGACATGTCGCTGGTCGGGCCCCGGCCGCCGCTGCCGGCCGAGGTCGAGCGCTACGGGTTCGACGCGCGGCGCCGTCTGCTGGTCAAGCCAGGGCTCACCGGGCTGTGGCAGGTGAGCGGGCGCAGCGACCTGTCCTGGGAGGAGACCGTGCAGCTCGACCTGCGCTACGTGGAGAACTGGTCGCTGACCATGGACGCGGCGATCGTGTGGAAGACCGCGGGTGCCGTCCTGGGAGGCCGCGGTGCCTACTGACCTTTTCGGGCCCGCTGACGTTCCGGGGCCTGCTGACGTTCCGGGGCCTGCCGAGCCGGTCGCGCTGAGCATCTTCGGCCTCGGTTACGTCGGCTGCGTGTCCGCCGCGTGCTTCGCCTCGCGCGGGCACCAGGTGATCGGGGTGGATCCGAACCCGCAGAAGACCGACCTGCTGCGCAGCGGCAGGGCGCCGGTGGTCGAGGAGCGCATCGGGGAGCTCACCGCCGAGGTGGTCGCCGCGGGCAGGCTGCGCGTGCTGGACGACGCGTCGGCCGCGGTGGCCGCGACCGACGTGACGCTGGTCTGCGTGGGCACCCCGTCGGCGCCCGGCGGCGGCCTGTCCACCAGCTACCTGGAACGCGCCACCGAGCAGATCGGCCGCGCGCTGGCCACCAAGGACACCTGGCACGTGGTGGTCTACCGCAGCACCATGATCCCCGGCACCTGCGAGGAACTGCTCGTCCCGATACTGGAGCGGGAGTCCGGCAAGCGCGCCGGAGTGGATTTCGGTGTCTGCCTCAACCCCGAGTTCCTCCGGGAGGGCAGCAGCGTGCGGGACTTCCTGGCGCCGCCGAAGACCGTGGTCGGCGAGGGCGATCCGCGCAGCGGCCAGATCGTCACGGACCTCTACGCCGGGTTGCCCGGTCCGCGCTTCCGGGTGCCGATCCGGGTCGCCGAGATGACCAAGTACGTCGACAACAGCTTCCACGCGCTCAAGGTCGCGTTCGCCAACGAGATCGGCGCGGTCTGCCGGCCGCTCGGCCTGGACTCGCACGCCGTCATGGACGTCTTCCTTGCGGACACCAAGCTGAACGTCAGCACCGCGTACCTGCGGCCCGGGTTCGCCTTCGGCGGCTCGTGCCTGCCCAAGGACGTCCGCGCGCTCACCCACACCGCGCGCCGCCACGACGTCGACCTGCCGCTGCTGAGCAACCTGCTGACCGCCAACGAGGCGCAGCTGCGCCGCGCGGTGGACCTGGTGATCGCCAGGGGGCGCAAGCGGGTCGGCATCCTCGGCCTGTCGTTCAAGCCCGGCACCGACGACCTGCGCGAAAGCCCGCTGGTCGAGCTCAGCGAACGGCTGCTCGGCAAGGGCTACGACCTGAAGATCTACGACGCCAACGTGGGGCTGTCCCAGCTCATGGGCGCGAACCGGAGCTACCTCGCCGAGCACCTGCCGCACATCGGCCAGCTGCTCACCGATGACCTGCAGGAGGTTCTTGCGCATGCCGAGGTCTGCATCGTCGGCTCCCGCACGCCCGAGGTGCTCGCGGCGCTGGAGCACATCGGAGCCGACCGGGTGGTGGTCGACCTGGTCCGGCTGCCCGACGCGCAGCAACGCCGCACCGAGCCGCACTACGCGGGGATCGGCTGGTGAGCGCGATGACCGGTGTTGCTGACGGCACCGCAGGCAACGGCGCGAGCCCGGTGCTGGACGGTGCCGCACCGGACGCCCGTCCGCTGTCCTGCCGCCTCTGCGGATCGTCCCGGTTGGACAGTTTCCTCGACCTGGGTGCGACGCCGCCGTGCGAGCGCTTCCTCACCGCCGAGGAACTCGACGAGCCCGAGCTGACCTACCCGCTGCACGTCCGGGTGTGCCGGGACTGCCTGCTGGTGCAGCTGCCCGCGCTGATCACCCCCGAGGACACCTTCACCGACTACGCCTACTACTCGTCGTTCTCCGACTCCTGGGTCTCGCACGCGCACCGGTTCGTGACCGCGGCGCAGCGGCGGCTGGGGCTGGGCCCGGACTCGTTCGTGGTCGAGGTGGCCAGTAACGACGGCTATCTCCTGCAGCACGTCGTCGCGCACGGCATCCGCTGCCTCGGGATGGAGCCCTCGGTGAACGTGGGCGAGGCGGCGCGGGAGCGGGGAGTGTCCACCCGCACCGCGTTCCTGACCCCGGTGACCGGATCCGACGTGCGCGCCGAGCACGGCCCCGCCGACCTGGTGGTGGCCAACAACGTCTACGCCCACATCCCCGATCTGATCGGCTTCACCCGTGGGCTCTACCAGCTCGTCGCCGAGGACGGCTGGGTCAGCATCGAGGTGCAGCACCTGCTCACGCTGGTGCGGCACACCCAGTTCGACACGATCTACCACGAGCATTTCCAGTACTACACGGTCGGCACCGCGGCGCGGGCGCTGGAGGCGGGCGGGCTGCGGCTGCTCGACGTGGAGCTGCTGCCCACCCACGGCGGCTCGATCCGGTTGTGGGCCCGCCGGGTCGAAGCGGGCGGCGTGCCGTCGCAGGCCGTCGCCGACGTGCTGGCACAGGAGCACGCCGCCGGACTGTCCACGGTGGACGGGCACGCCGGCTTCGCGTCGGCGGTGCGGCGGGTGCGCGCCGATCTGCTCCGCTTCCTGCTGGACGCCGCCGCGGCGGGCAAGACCGTGGTCGGCTACGGCGCACCGGGCAAGGGCAACACCTTGCTGAACTACTGCGGCATCCGCCCCGACCTACTGCGGTACACAGTGGACCGCAATCCGTACAAGCACGGCCGGTACACCCCCGGCACCCGCATCCCGATCCTGGAACCCGGGCAGATCGCCGCCGATCGCCCGGACTACGTGCTGGTGCTGCCGTGGAACCTGCGCGACGAGCTCACCGCGCAGCTGTCCTACGTCGCGGACTGGGGCGGCCGGCTGGTGTTCCCCATTCCTGCCCTGGAGGTCGTTTCGCCATGAAGGTCGTGCTGTTCTGCGGTGGCTACGGGATGCGGATGCGGGACGGCATCTCCGACCTGCCCAAGCCGATGGCCAAGGTCGGCCCGCGCCCGCTGCTGTGGCACGTGATGCGCTACTACGCCCATTTCGGCCACACCGACTTCGTGCTGTGCCTCGGCTACGGCGCGCACCACATCAAGGACTTCTTCCTGAACTACAGCGAGACCGCGTCCAACGACTTCGTGCTCCGCCACGGCGAGGTCGAGATGCTCTCCACCGACATGAGCGACTGGACGGTCACCTTCGTCCACACCGGAACCAACTCGCCGATCGGCGAGCGGCTGCGCCGGGTGCGCGGGTACCTCGACGGCGAGGAGATGTTCCTGGCCAACTACGCCGACGTGCTCACCGACGCGCCGCTGGACGACGTGATCGGCCGGTTCGCCGCGTCGGACGCGGCCGCCTCGCTGCTCGCCGTGCCTCCGCAGTCCGCGTTCCACTGTGTCCAGCTCGGCGAGGACGCCCGGGTGGACGACATCATCTCGGTCAACACCATGCCGCTGTGGGAGAACGGCGGGTACTTCGTGCTGCGCCAGGAGGTGTTCGACCACCTGCCGGAGAACGGTGACCTGGTCGGCGACGCCTGCACCGAGCTGGCCAAGAGAGGCCGGCTGCTGGCGTATCCCTACCGCGGGTTCTGGCAGCCTGCCGACACGGTGAAGGAGCGCGCGGCGCTGGACGCCGCCTACGACTCCGGTGACCGCCCGTGGATGCTGTGGGAGCACTCGCGCCAGACGGTTTCCGCGGGCCGGTGATGCAGGCACTGCGACCCGAGCGGCTGGATCACCTGCTGCTGCTCGGGGCACACTGCGACGACCTGGCCATCGGTGCGGGCGCCACCCTGCTCACCTGGTGCCGAGCCCGGCCCGGCCTGCGGGTGACCGCGCTGGTGCTCACCGGTGGCGGCACCGACCGGGAGACCGAGGAACGGATGGCGCTGGCGGCGTTCTGCCCGAAGGCGGAGCTCTCGGTGCGGCTGCTGGACCTGCCCGACGGCCGGGTGCCCGCGCACTGGGAGCGGGTCAAGCTGGCGCTGGAGGAGCTGCGCGGGGAGTGTGACCCCGATCTGGTGCTGGCCCCGCCCGCGCACGACGCCCACCAGGACCACCGCGCGCTGGCCAAGCTGGTGGCCACGTCGTTCCGCGACCATCTGGTGCTCGGCTACGAGATCCTGAAATGGGACGGCGATCTGGCCCAGCCGTCCACCTACCTCCCGGTGTCCGTCGAGGCGATCGGGGAGAAGGCGGAGCTGCTGCACACCCACTACCCGTCGCAGCGGGGTCGCAGCTGGTTCGACACCGAGACGTTCACCTCGCTGGCCCGGGTGCGGGGCGTGCAGTGCCACGCCCGCTACGCCGAGGCGTTCCACGTCTCGAAGCTGGTGCTGGGCCTCCCGTGAGCGCCCGCCCGGCACGCCGGTAATCGACAACCCAGGTATCGCAGGCTCGAGGGATCTCGAGGGGATAAGGAGAGGTCATGCGTGTTCTGCTCACCGGTCACCAGGGGTACCTGGGCACCGTGATGGCCCCGATGCTGGCCGAGGCAGGTCACGAGGTGGTGGGCCTGGACACCGGCCTGTTCGCCGACTGCGTGCTCGGCCCGGCGCCGCAGGATCCGCCGGGTCTCGCGGTGGACCTGCGCGACGTGCGGCCGGAGGACCTCGAGGGCTTCGACGCGGTGATCCACCTGGCCGCGCTGTCCAACGACCCGCTGGGCTCGCTCGCCCCGCAGGTCACCTACGACATCAACCTGCACGCCTCGGTGCGGCTGGCCTCACTGGCCCGCAACGCCGGGGTGCGACGCTTCCTCTACGCGTCGACCTGCTCGGTGTACGGCGCGGCCGGCGGTGACGAGCTGGTCACCGAGGACGCCCCGCTGCGGCCCGTCACGCCGTACGCGGAGTCCAAGGTCCGGGTCGAGGACGCGCTGCTGGCGCTCGCCGACGCCGACTTCACCCCGGTGTCGCTGCGCAACGCGACGGCGTTCGGCTTCTCGCCCCGGCTGCGCGCCGACATCGTGCTGAACAACCTGGTCGGCCACGCGGTGCTCACCGGGCAGGTGCGGGTCCTCTCCGACGGCACCCCGTGGCGCCCGCTCGTGCACGCGGCGGACATCGCGTCGGCGTTCTCCGCGGCGCTGGTCGCGCCAGGCGAGGCGGTGCACGCCAGGGCGTTCAACGTCGGCACCGAGGAGAACAACGTGACGGTGCGGCAGATCGCGGAGTCGGTCGCCGAGACGGTGCCCGGTTCGGTGCTGGCCATCACCGGGGAGACGGGCGCCGACCCGCGTTCCTACCGGGTCGACTTCTCCGCGGTCCGCGCCGCGCTGCCCGGCTTCCGGGCGCACTGGAGCATCGCGGACGGGGCCCGTGAGCTGTACCGGGCCTACGTCGACCACGGGCTGACCCGGGAGGCGTTCGAACGCCGCTTCACCCGGCTGGCCCGGCTGTCCGACCGCCAGGCGGCGGGTCAGCTCAGCGAGACGTTCCATCCGGTCGCGGCCACGGCCGGGCGTTGAGGCCGGTCGGCTCGCTGGTCCTCATGAGCACCGTGAGCTGCCGGTTCTGCCGGTCCACGCGGGGCGAGATCGTGCTCGATCTGGGGGAGCAGCCGGCGAGCGACCACTTCCCCGCCGCCGACGACCCCGGCCCCGATGCCACCTATCCGCTGCGGATGTGGCTCTGCGCGGGGTGCGGGCTGGCCCAGCTCGCCGAGGACCCGACCGCGGCCGAGGAACCGCGCGGGCAGGAGCCCGCGGCGCTGGTCGACCAGGCCGCGGACGCGGTCGCCCAGGTGGCGGCGGCCGGGTTTCTGCCGGAGCGCGGCACGGTGGCCGAGTACGGCAGCCCGCACGGCGGTTCCTGGCTCGGCCTGCTGACCCGGCGCGGACTGCGCGAGGCCGCCGCCGACGAGCAGGCCGACGTGGTGGTGGACTGTTTCGGGCTCATGCACGAGCCCGACCAGGCGGCCGCACTCGCGCGGCGGGCCGCCCGGCTGCGCCCCGGCGGTGTGCTGTTGCTGCAGTTCCATTCGCTGGCGGCGATCGTGCAGGGCGCGCAGTGGAACGCGTTGCGCCATGCGCATTTCGCCTATTACTCGACGCCGGTACTGGTGGACATGTTCGACACCGTGGGGCTGAGCGTGCGCGCGGTGCGCCGGTTCGCGTTGTACGGCGGCACCGTCCTGCTGGTCGCCACCAGGGACGGGCTGCCGGACGAGACGGTGCGGACGCTGGCCGCCGATGAGCTGGCGCTGGGCGTCCTGCGCCCCGAAGTGGTCGGTGAACTGCAGCACGCCGCGGTCCGTGCCGCGGCGGCACTGGCCACCTGGGTGGCCGAGCAACGCGCCGGGGGAGCGCTGGTCCTCGGCTACAGCGCCGCGTCGCGGTCGATCGCGCTGCTGTCCCGCGCCGGGCTCACCCCCGACCTGTTGCCCGCCATCGCCGACGCCGCACCCGCCAAGCAGGGACGACGGCTGCCGGGCAGTGGCATCCCGGTGATCAGCCCGGCGGAGCTGGTGGCCGCCCGGCCCGACGCGGTGCTCCTCTTCGTGCCCGATCTGCTGGCCGAGGTGCGCCGCGCTCTGCCGCAGATCGAGGCCTCCGGAGGCCGCTGGATCCCGGTCGAAGGCCCCGCGGGGATGTAGTCGGGGGCCTCTCTAACGGCTGGTTCGTCGCGCCGAATGATCTCCGAAACGCGGTCCGCCGGGTCCGGTCAAGATCGACCGGACCCGGCATACTTGCTCGATTAAGCGCGTCCCTACCTCATGTTATTCTGGGGGCAGCTAACCGCCGTTGCTCCCGTCGCCACCTCTTAGCTCATGTCGTGAAGGGGATGAGCCAAATAGGGGGTTGGGGGTGGGACGCGTAGGTGTGCCGTTGCTAGCATGAGTCATCCGACCTACTCCTTGCCTGGGAGGGGATTCGGTATCGCTGGGGTCGATGTGTCCGCATCGGCCCCAGCTCTTACTGCGCTGACTGCGCTGCGACGGTCGGTGCCGTCGTTTCCGGTCCGTGGTGACGTGCTACTTCCTCGTGTTCACTCGACCTCCTTCTCCGGCCTCGTGGTGTCCGGGGACGACGCCATCTGGTTGATCGCGTCGTCGAGCATGGCGATGCTGTCCTCCGGCGACAGTGCGACCTCCTCCAGCTGGTCGAACCGGTCGAGATACCGTCCGATCAGCTCGGGGTCGTCGCGAATGGTGATCGAATCGTGGTCCTCGAGGTGGACCAGGTCGTCGAGGTTGGGGTCGGCGAACTCCAGCATGATGAAGTTCCCCAGCATGCCGGGGTGGGCGCCGCTGATGAAGGGCAGTATTCGAAGGCTGACGTGCTCCGCGGCGGCCTGTTCCTTGAGTCGCTCAAGCTGGGTGCGCATCACCTGGCCGTGGCCGATCTTCCGTCGGATGACTGCTTCATCCATCACGAAGAGCATGTCCGGCGGATCATCCCGATCGTGCACGTCCTGGCGGTGCTGGCGAACCGCCCATGCCTTGTCGACCTGGTCCGGGCGTAGCCCTGCCATGTACTCGAGGATGGCGCGCGCGTACTCCTCGGTTTGGAGCAAGCCGGAGATGAGGAGAGTGTCGTACTGTCGGATGACCGATGCCGACGCCTCGTGGGCCAGGTACTCCTTGAAGCCGGGCTTCAGCACGTCGCCGTACTGATCGTAGAAGGACCCGCCCCGAGTCGACTTCGCCAGATCGAGCAATCCGTTGACTCGGGTCTTGTCCTTGATCCCGTAATGGCTCAGCAGTGCCTTCAGGTCATTGGTCGAAACACCTACATCCCCACGCTCTATTCGAATAAGTTTGGATGGCGACCAATCCATTGCGCGTGCGACCTCGGCCTGCTTCAACCCGGCAGCGTCGCGGGCCCGCCTGAGCTCCACGCGAAGTCGCCGACGTTGCAACGTCGGATCCTGAACTGCTGTCATGCCGCCTTCTTCCTCAGCGTGAGCCTGTGTGGTGCCACGGTCTGTTCGCTTCCTCTCTGTTCGCTGGCTCTCTGTTCGCCGGATCCCAACTCGCCGGGTTCCAGCTCGCCGGGTTCCTGTTCGCGGCATTTCAACCTGCTATGTAGCAGGAAGCTACCAGACTACTTGCGGCAAGTCATTAAGTACGTCGCAGAACGCCCGTTGCTTCGGAATGAAGACTCATCGAACTGCTGGTATGCACCTGCGACCCCGCACAGCGGTGGTGCCGAGATGCCACTTGGCACTCTGCCTGTGCCCTGACAGAAGCATGTCGGATGGGGTGGTGCAGACTGATCTGCCGCAGACTGGCGGTCAGAACCGACACCGGATCGCCCGTCGAGCCTGCTGAGTTCGGGCGGCGGCATCGGCCGCGCCAGGTGGGCATCACGTCCGCTGTGCGGAGCAGCGCGCGGCGAAGTAGCGGCTGATTTGGCTCAAGCCGGTTACACTGTGTTTTCACAGATCTGGTTTCCGTGGTCTGATCGATCCGCGGGTCCAGCCGGCTGACGCGCACCTCTCCCGTTGGGTCTGCCGCTCGCTCTTCGCTTTCGGGCGATCGCGGTTCGGTCCGACGGTGTTGTCCACCGACCGCGAGAGTCGTGCCGTCCTGCAGAGTAAGGAGCACGGCATGGCCAAGGTGCCGCTGCCGCCCAACACTGTGCCCTGGCGGAAGAGTTCTGCCAGTGCCGACCAGGCGTGTGTCGAAGTTGCCCGGGGTCAGGACGGCGTCTGGGTCCGCGACTCCAAAGATCCGCGTGGACCCGTTCTGCATTTCACCCGTGCGGAGTGGACGGCGTTTCTTCTGGGAGCGCGTCGCGGAGAGTTCGACTAGCAGCACCCGCACGACGATCAGGCCAGGGCGACTGATCCGCAGCTCGACTCCGTTCTCGTCCAGAACAGACCGAAACGGGCGGACCCTGCATCATGCGGGGCCCGCCCGTTTTCTGCTTGCCTGGGAGTTCGGCTGGTATCTCCTGCCTGCTGGTAATCCGGGTCGTGCGTGGGTCACACGCGGGGAGGGCGATATGGCCAATTATCGGCCATGGAGCGGACCTGCTGGTAGCCCCGCAGGTCGTACTGACGGGCAGGCAGTTCCGGTGGAGCGCCGTGTTGTGGCTGACCCCCGTGCAGGGCGGCGATGACGGTTGTGGGGTCGCCGCCCATGTTCGTGGCGTCCTGTGCGTAAGTCAGGGTTGCTTGGTGTCGTTGTTGGGCGGCGCGGACTTCGAGCCGGATCTGCAGCACTGCGCAGAACAACACTGCGCAGAGGGTGGCCGCCCCGAGCCACGCATGATGCAGGACGATCAGCACTGTCGGCGGAAGCATCCCCAGTCCGGTGATGATCCACGGGGGTTGGGTGGACCGGACCATACGAGCACCTCCTCGCGTCGCCTCGTACGTTACGTAGGTAATATTGCTTACATATTAGAGAGAATACCGGATCTTGCCGCGCTTTACTACGTGCTGATACGTACGTACAGTCGACGCATTGCGGCGGGCGACAGCGGAGGAGCGACCCCGGTGGCGAGAGTCCAGCTGACGCAGCGCGAGGACGAAGTGCTGCAGCTGGTGGTCAGCGGCCTGAGCAACGAGGAGATCGCAGCCCGGCTGGCCATCTCGCGTCGGACCGTGGAGGCGCACCTGCGTGCCCTGTTCCAGAAGACCGAGGTGAACAGCCGAGCCCAGCTGGCCGCGCTCTACCGCGAGGGCACCCCGGCCGCGACGCCGTCCGTCGGAGCGGGCGAGGACCCGGGGGACTGGCGGCTGAACTCCTTCGCAAGCGCGGTGCGGGGCCTGGTCGACCGGCAGTTCCCGCTGTTCGAGGAACGCGTCGAGATCACCCTCGTGGTCGGTGAACAGGACGGCCAGGACGCGGTGATCGAGCGGAGGTGGACCACGCCGCGCCCCTACCTCGTCTACCGGATCCAGGGGCCGATCCTCGCCGACGGGCCGGACCGGCCATCGAGACCGGAGGAGCTGGCACCGGCCTGTGAGGTGGAGCATCCGGACATTCAGGTGGAGCTGCATCCGGTGGTGGACGTGACCGGCCGGATGCTGGTGCTGGTCCTGTTCCAGCCCGGGCTGGACAGCGAAGCCGAATGGGTGCTGCGCTACCGGTCGCCGCGGTTGTGGGCGCCGCTGCGCGGGACCGGCGAGGACACCCTGCGATGGGCCACCGCGACGTTGGACCAGCGGCATCGGCCGCGGATCGGCGAGCTCACCGTCAAGGTCGTCTTCCCGGCGTCGTGGACCGGTGTGCGGCTCACCGAGCAGGACAACTTCGGCGTGATCAGCACCGAACAGTTGCCCACCGGGCAGACACAGCTGACCTGGCACCACGACAACCCGGACGCGGGCGCCTACCGCTGGACCCTACGGGGCTCACCCGGCGACGCGCCGTCGGACGAGCCGTGACCGGAGACCGCCGGTGAGCTCGGCGACCGTGGCGGGCGCCAGCACCCGCAGACACGCCAGGTAGAGCAGACCGAACGCGACCGACTCGGCGGCGATCAGGCCGAGCCCGGCGAGGACTCCGTGCCGGTCGGAGTGGACCACCAGGTGCTCCAGCGGGCCGATCGCGAGGAGCGCGACCAGCGCGGCGACGATCGGCGGCACCATCCGCGCCAGGATATCGGGGACGGACACCCCGACGACGCGGTGCGCGATGGCGAGGTTGACCACGCCCACGATGAGCGCCGCGACGGAGATCGCCAGGCCGACGCCGACAAGGCCGAGCGGTAGCAGCACGATGATCAACCCGATGGAGCTCACCAGGCCGATCAGCGTGAGCCAGTTGAGCAGCTGGGGACGTCCGGCGCCCTTGAGCGACTCACCGCAGACGGCGTTCATCGCCTCGCCGAGGCCGTACCCGGCCAGCGCCATCAGGACCAGGCCCGCCGCCCGCCACCGTTCGCCCAGCAGCAGCACCGCCAGCGGCTCACCCACCGCGATGATCAACGCGGCCACCGGCGTCGCGGCGAGCCAGATCCAGCCCAGTGCGCGCAGGAAGGCCCGCCGGAACCGCGGCGGGTCGTTCGAGATGCGGGAAAACGCGGGGAACAGCACGTACGAGCAGATCTGGACCACCGCGAGGCCGGGGATCATGGCGATCCGCCTGCCGTAGCGGTAGTAGCCCAGCGACGTGGTCGACAGCCCGCGCCCGACCACCGCGGATTCCAGCATCTCCCGGACCCGCTCCCCGCCGGTCTCGACGACCAGCGGGAACGCGAAGCGGGCCAGGTCGCGCCACAGCCGCACCGACGCCCGGCCGCGTCCGGGCCGCCAGCCGGCGAGCAGCCACGTGGTGGCCACCCACACCAGCATGGAGGCGTAGGAGCCGGCCACCATGCTCCACACCCCGAAGCCGGCCACCGCGAGCGTCACCGACACCGCCGCGTAGCTCAGCGCCACGCTGGGATCGACGATGAGACGGCGTTTGAAGTTGAACCGGCGCTGCATCAGCGAGTCCGGCACGTTGGTCATGGAGTGCAGCAGCACAGTGCCGGACGTGACGGCGGCGATCAGCCCGGCGACCCTGCTGTCGAACAGCATGGCGATGAGCGGAGCCGCCGCGAGCATCCCCAGACTCATCAGTGTGCCGGTGATCAGGCTCGCCCAGAACACCGTGTCCGCGGCATCGTCCAGATCGGTCTCGCGCTGGATCAGCGCGGCGCGCAGACCCCCGTCCGACAGCGAGAGCAGGAACCCGGACAGCAGCGTCCCCGCGG
>DASXOL010000139.1:0-4959 GCA_036494295.1 Pseudonocardiaceae bacterium | reverse complement strand
GCGCCGCTTATATCGACGCGCTGGGGGATGCCTCGGCCGTCCGCTACGGGGATCTCCCCGACCCGGTCGCGGGTACCGGACAGGTGCTGGTCCGGGTGGACGCCGTCGCGGTCAACCACGTCGACACCTTCCTGCGGTCCGGACGGTGGCGGTCCCCGGTGTCGTTCCCCCTGGTCCTCGGTCGTGACCTGGTCGGCACGGTCACCGCGGTCGGTGCCGGGGTGACCGGCGTCCAGCCCGGTCAGCGGATGTGGACCAACTCCGCCGGTTACGCCGGCAGGCCCGGTGCCACCGCCGAGCGGGTCGTGGTGGACCGGGACCGGCTCTACCCGCTGCCTGCCGGGGCGGATCCGGTGGCGTTCGTCGCCGCGGTGCATCCGGGGGCGACGGCGCACGGCGTCCTGGTGGGACGCGCCCGCCTGCGTGCGGGCGAGACCGTGGCGGTGGTCGGCGCGAACGGCTCGGTCGGAATGTGCCTGGTGCAGGTCGCCGCGGCGTGCGGAGCCGAGGTGGTGGCCGTGGTCCGCGAAGGGCGCGGCGGGGACCGGCTTCGCAGTCTGGGCGCGCACCGGGTCGTGGTCGCCGTGGGCGTCGAGGTCCCGGCGACGCTGGACGGCGCCGATGTCGTGGTCGACGCCAGCGGCCGGGCGGACCTGACCGGAGTCGAGAAGAGGCTCAACCCCCGCGGGCGGGTCGTGCTCGTGGCCGGGCGGGGCCACCTGCGGCTCGACATGTGGCGGCTCTACACCCGCGAGATCCAGATCCTGGGGTTCGTGATGAGCGCGATGACGGTGCCCGAACTCGCCGCCGCGGCCCGGTGGATCAACGAGAGCCATTCCCGGCGTCCGCTGTCGGTCGAGGTGGGCCTGGTGGCAGGCTTTGCCGATGCCGCGGACGCCCACGCGACGGTGGAATCCGGCCGGCTGCCACACAGCGCCGAGGGCATTGTCGGCCGTATAGTTCTGCGCCCCTGAACATTGTCGCGTCGGGGTGGAGGTTCAGGTGTCGATGAGGATCGCGTCCAGTTCGATATCGGCGGCGAAAGAGCGGAGGGTCGCGAGAAGCCGTCGTCGATCGTCCCCGTGACCACCCGGCGCTCCGACGCCGAGGAACTGCCGGGCGGGCAGGCCGAGGCGCCGACCCAGATCCCGTTGCGCGGCTGGTGGCAGGTGCTCCGACGGGCATTCTGGCGAAGCCAGACCGACAACGTCTCGATACTCGCGGGCGGAGTGGCGTTCTTCGCCTTCCTCGCGGTGTTCCCGACGCTGATCGCGGCGCTCACCCTGTACGGGCTCTTCGCGGATCCGGCGCACATCACCGACCAGGTCAACAGCCTGGCGGGCGCGCTGCCACCGGACACCCGGCAACTGGTCCGCGAGCAGCTCACCGAACTGACCCGCAACAGCGGGGGCGCGCTGACCATCGGGCTGATCGTGTCGCTGATCGTGGCACTGGTCAGCGCGTCCAGCGGCACCAGCGGCCTGGTCACCGCGATCAACATCGCCTACGACGAGCAGGAGACCCCCAGCCTGGTCCGGTTCGAGGCCACCGCGGTCGCGCTCACCCTCGCCGCGATCGTCTTCGTGCCGGTCGCGCTGACGCTGATCGCCGTGGTGCCCGCGGTCATGGACCTGCTGCGGCTGGAGACGCCGGGATGGCTGGTGACCCAGCTCGTCCGCTGGGTCCTGCTCGTGGTGATGTTCACCGTCGGGCTCTCCGTGCTCTACCGGGTGGCACCCGACCGCGGCACCGCCCAGTTCCGCTGGGTGACGCCGGGAGCGATGATCGCCACGGCGCTGTGGCTGCTCGGCAGCACCGCGTTCAGCCTCTACGTCACCCTGTTCAGCAACTACAGCAAGACATACGGGGCGCTGACCGGGGTCATCGTGCTGATGCTCTGGCTGTACCTGACCAGCTACGCCGTGCTGCTGGGCGCCGAGCTCAACGCCGAAGCGGAGCGCCAGACCACCCGCGACACCACCACGGGCGACCCGATGCCGATGGGCCAGCGCGGCGCGGTGGTGGCCGACACCCAGGCCTCGCCCGAGTCGTAGCCTGGGCGCCGTGGGATTCGCCGAGCTCAGCGGGCCTGCGGTGCTGCTCGACGGCGGGCTGGCCACCGAGCTGGAGGCGCGCGGCCACGACCTGTCCGACGAGCTCTGGTCGGCCCGGCTGCTGGTGGACGCGCCGCAGGAGATCGTCGCGGCGCACGCCGCGTTCTTCCGGGCCGGCGCGCGGATCGTCACGACGGCGAGCTACCAGGCGAGCTTCGCCGGATTCCGCGCCAGGGGCATCGGTCCCGACGAGGCGGTGCGGCTGCTGCGGCGCAGCGTGGAGCTGGCCAGCGCGGCTCGCGACCAGGTGGCCGGCCAGGGTGCGCAACGATGGGTGGCGGCCTCGGCGGGGCCCTACGGCGCCACGCTCGCCGACGGCTCGGAGTACCGGGGCCGGTACGGACTCACCGTCCGCGAGCTGACCGCCTTCCACCGGCCCCGACTGGCGGCGCTGGCGGCGGCGGCACCGGATGTGCTCGCGCTGGAGACCGTGCCGGACGCCGACGAGGGTGCCGCGCTCGTGGCGGCGCTCGCCGGGCTCGGGGTGCCTGCCTGGCTGTCGTTCACGATCGCCGGGCGCCGGACCCGCGCCGGTCAGCCACTGGCTGAGGCGTTTGCCATGGCCATGGACACCGCGGGTGCCGAGGACGTCGTGGCCGTCGGCGTCAACTGCTGCGCCCCCGGCGACGTGCTGTTCGCCGTCGAGACCGCCCGGGAGGTGACCGGCAAACCGGTGATCGCCTACCCGAACAGCGGCGAGCGCTGGGATCCGCGCCGGCGCCGGTGGGCGGGCCCGGCCCGGTTCCGCGCCGAGCAGGCGAAGCAGTGGTACGCCGCGGGTGCCCGCATCATCGGCGGCTGCTGCCGGGTCGGTCCCGCCGCCGTCGCGGCGCTCGCGGGCGTGCTCGGCTAATCCGGGGCGCAGGTGTTGTCGATCTCGACCTGCAGGTACATCCGGTCGGCGCCCTGGTGCCGAGCGGCCTCGGCCAGCGCGGTGAGGATCGCGGTGCCGAGCCCGCGGCCGCGCTGATCGCGCCGGACCTCCATCGCGGTCACCCCCGCCCACCCGTCGGCCACCGCGATCCACGCCTGCTGCGGCGCCTGCCAACCCAGCGCCGCGGCCGCCTCGACCCGCAACGCCTCGGCGGAGAGACCGGGCAGAACCGTTCCGGGCGGATTTAAACGTGTCATGCACAACCTTTTTGCAGAAATGGATGCCCAGATTAGGCCGAGTAGCTGATTGAACCTCAATCATCCGGGCGACAGCATCTCAACTACCTGAAATCACATTGGGGAGTGAAAGCCGCCGGTGAGTACCACTTTTTTGATCACTGTGCTTGTTGTCGTCGGGGTGGTGCTCGTCCTGGCCGGTGCGGCCGTCCTGATGAGCCGGATCCGCCGCAGCCAGCATCTGCGCGCGCAGTTCGGACCCGAGTACGAGCGCGTGCTCGCCGAGAGCGGGAGCCGCCGCGAGGCCGAGCGAGCGCTGGAGCAGCGCTGGGAGCGCCACGAGCAGCACGACATTCGCCCGCTGCGGCCCGACGAACGGCACTACTACCGCTCGTCCTGGCAGCAGGTGCAGCGCGATTTCGTCGACGATCCCGGCCAGGCGGTTCGCAACGCCGACCGGCTGGTGGTGGTGATCATGCGGGAGCGGGGCTACCCCGTCGACGACTTCGAGCAGCGCGCCGCCGACATCTCGGTGGCACACCCGCAGGTCGTGGAGCACTACCGCCAGGCACGCCTGATCGCGGACTCCCACCAGGCCGGGCGCGCCAGCACCGAGGACCTGCGCAATGCCGTCACGAGCTACCGCAGCCTGGTCGACGCGCTGCTCGACGACGGCGGCACGGACCGCCCCGGCGACCGTCCACCCGACACCGGCCAGGAGCACCACTCGCCCGATGGGCGGGTCCGTGAGCCCGACCAGGACGGCGACCGGACATGAACGACCGCGAGAGGAACATGACGAACCCAGGTCAGCATTCCCAGCAGCCCGCCATGCCCCCCGGCGCCGGCTATCCCCAGCGGCCCCCGGTGCCTCCGGGTGGCGGCCACCCCCAGCCGCCGCTGCCCCCGCAGCCCGGCGGGTATCCGCAGCCTGCTGGCGGCGACCCGCGCGGTCCTGCCGGACCTGGCCCCGGTCCTGGACCTGGTCCTGGTGTCCCGGGGCCCGGCCCTGACGGTTTGGGTCCCGGCGGGCCCGGGCCGGGGCAGCCGCCGGCTCATGAGCAGGCGCACCAGGCGGCGGAGGGCGGCAGGCACGGGCGCCCCGAGGACGTCACCGGCGCCGCGCTGCACGGCGAGCAGGCGCGGATGCTGAGCGAGGACCGGTCGGAGGACTTCGGCTCCCGCTGGGACGCGGTGCAGACCACCTTCGTCGACGATCCGCGCAGGGCGGTGGAACAGGCGGACGGGCTCGTCGGAGACGTGCTCGACGAGATCTCCCGCGTCTTCCGCGAACAGCGCGCTGACCTGGAACAGCGCTGGGCCGACGACTCCGAGTCCACCGAGAATCTCCGCGTCGCACTGCAGCGCTATCGCGAGTTCTTTCACCGGTTGCTGACCATCTAGCCCCCGCGATCACCGGTTAGGTGATCGCCGACCCGGGTAGTTCTCCTTTGGGTTCCGAGACGAAGGAGAACTGATGACGACTCCGAACGCGGAGCAGGCGAGTGCCGCTGATAGTTCCGTGGGCCAGTTGGTGGAGCAGTTGTCCACCCAGGTCTCGGCGTTGGTGCGGGACGAGATCGCGCTGGCTGTCGCGGAGATGAAACGCAAGGGCACTCAGGCCGGGATCGGGGCGGGTCTCGGTGCCGCGGGCGCGGTGGTGGCGCTGCTGGGGCTCGGTGCGCTGGTCGCGGCGGCCGTGCTCGGGCTGGCGACCGTGTTGGAGGGCTGGTTG
>DASXOL010000138.1:0-11354 GCA_036494295.1 Pseudonocardiaceae bacterium | reverse complement strand
AGCGCGACCGGCGCAAGGCGCTGGCCGAGTTCTATGCGATGCTCAAGCACGACGGCGTGCTGATCATCGATCAGCGCAACTACGACAGCATCCTCGACGACGGTTTCTCGTCCAAGCACTCGTACTACTACTGCGGCGAGGACGTGGTGGCCGAGCCCGAGTACGTCGACGACGGGCTCGCGCGCTTCAGGTACACCTTCCCGGACGATTCGATCTATCACCTCAACATGTTCCCGCTGCGCAAGAACTACGTGCGGCGGCTGCTGCGCGAGGTCGGTTTCCAGCGCATCGAGACCTATGGGGACTTCCAGGCCACCTACTCCGACGGCAATCCGGACTTCTTCGTCCACATCGCGGAGAAGGCCTACCGAATCGACGACGGCACCGACGCTGACAAGGTGATCGACTTGTACTCGAACACGGTCAACACGGCTCGCGACTACTACAACTCCTCGGACGCGGACAACTTCTACGCCCACGTCTGGGGCGGCGAGGACATCCACGTCGGGATGTACACCGACGATGCCGAGGAGATCGCCACGGCGAGCCGCCGCACCGTCGAGAGCATGGCTGCGCTGGGCAAACTCGACAAGGAGACGGCGGTGCTCGACCTCGGCGCCGGATTCGGCGGTGCGGCCCGCCACCTCGCCCGCACCTACGGGTGCAGGGTCACCTGCCTGAATCTCTCCGAGGTGGAGAACCAGCGCAATCGCCGGATGAACGCCAAGCAGGGGCTCGACGGGTTGATCGACGTGGTCGACGGCTCCTTCGAGGACCTCAACTTCCAGGACAACTCGTTCGACCTGATCTGGTCGCAGGACGCGCTGCTGCACAGCGGGGACCGCGCCCGGGTACTCGAAGAAGCGGTCCGGGTGCTTCGCTCGAGTGGCCAGATGATCTTCACCGACCCGATGGCCAACGAGAACGCCAAGAAAGAAGACCTCAAGCCGATTCTGCAGCGCATCCAGCTCGACACGCTGGCCACTCCGGCCTTCTACCGCCGCGAGTTGTACCGGCTGGGCATGGGCACAGTGGACTTCCATGACCACTCCGACCAGCTGCCCCGGCACTACCAGCGGGTCTACGACGAACTGGTGGCACGGGAGCCCGAGCTCGAAGGCAAGGTCAGCGCGGACTACACCACCCGCATGAAGGCAGGTCTGAAGCACTGGGTGGACGGCGGCAAGGCGGGCAGCCTGGCGTGGGGGATCTTCCACGCCAAGGCCTGAATCGTTCCCTGAATCGCTCAACCAGCGCCCTGCGCCACTATGGCGGCGCAGGGCGCTGGCTTGTCTCCGTACGACATGCTGGAGGACATGGACGACCCGGGTCGAATCGGGGTCATGGCACGCAACGCCGCCCATGTGGGCACGTCGGGCTGGGTTTATCCGCCGTGGCGCGGCACGTTCTACCCCGCCGGCCTGCCGCACCGCCGTGAACTGGAGTACCTGTCCCGCCAGGTCGGCAGCGTGGAGATCAACGGCTCGTTCTACTCGCTGCAGCGGCCGTCCAGCTATCAGGCCTGGGCGGAGCAGACGCCGGACGACTTCGTCTTCGCGGTGAAGGGCAGCCGGTTCATCACGCACATGAAGAAGCTGCGCGACGTCGAGACGCCGCTGGCCAACTTCCTCGCCTCCGGGCTGCTCGCGCTCGGCCCGAAGCTGGGACCGCTGCTGTGGCAGTTGCCGCCGAACCTGCCGTTCGACACCGACCGGCTGACCGGCTTCTTCGAGCTGCTGCCGCGCAGCAGCGCCGAGGCCGCCGCGCTCGCCGAGCGGCACGACGAACGGCTCGACGACCGGGACTTCACCAGCACCGACGCCGACCGCCCGCTGCGCCACGCGCTGGAGGTGCGCCACCCCAGCTTCCGCGACCCCGCGCTGATCGACCTGCTGCGCGAACACGACATCGCCCTGGTCGTGGCCGACACCGCGGGCACCTGGCCGTACCTGGAGGACGTCACCGCCGACTTCGTCTACGCCCGGTTGCACGGCGACAAGGAGCTCTACGTGAGCGGCTACACCGACGACGCGCTGGACCGCTGGGCCGAGCGGATCCGGGCCTGGCGGGCAGGCGAGAGCCCCCGCAGCGAGCACACCATCGCGCCGCCCGCCCCCGTGCAGCCCCGCGAGGTCTTCGCCTACTTCGACAACGACGTCAAGGTGCACGCCCCCACCGACGCCATGTCACTGGCGCGGAAGTTGGGCTGACCGATCCAAGGCAGCGCGCGACCTGCCGCGATCGCGCGTGGCGCGGACATCGTCGTCGCGGCGGTCGGCAGGCCGACGTTCGTTCGGGGCGCGTGGGTCAAGACGGGCGCGGTGGTGATCGACGCGGGCTACCACGACGGCAATGTCGGCGACGTCGCGTTCGACGGGGCCGCCAGGACGGCGGGGCTGGTGACGCCGGTGCCCGGCGGGGTCGGGCCGGTCACGATCGCGCTGCTGCTCGAACAGACCGTGACGGCCGCCGAGCAGGCGCCGTGACGACCCAACCGACTCAGGCTTGGTGAATCAGCGGGCGCGGGCGCCCCGGACTCCCCAGCCCAGCGCGGCCAGACCGGCGATCGCCACGACCGGGCCGATCACCGCCCACATCTTCACCCCGGTCATCGAGCTGCCCGCGAGATAGCCGAGACCCTGCGACGTCCAGATCGCGCCGACGAGCACCAGCACCACACCGACCGCTATCCACAGGCCGCTCTTCATCGTCTGTTCCTCCTTCGGCACTCCTTCGGCACGGGCGCCACTCCGTCTCCGTGCCACGAGCCGGGCCGGTTCACCGGGAAATCGGGTCCGGTACCCGTCGGAGTACCGGCCCGCGGGACGACGATGAGGATGTGACCGAGCAACCGCGGGTACGGCCGGACCCGGCGCTCGCGCTGCTGGAGATCTACGATACGGCGTTGCCGCAGGTCTACGGGTATCTGCTGGCCCGCTGCCGGGACCGGGTGCTGGCCCAGGACCTCACCGCCGAGACGTTCCTCGCCGCGGTGGCCGCGGCCAGCAGGCAGCCGACGCCACCGATCACCACGGCCTGGCTGGTCGGGGTGGCGCGGCACAAGCTCGCCGACCACTGGCGCCGGGCCGAGCGCGAGCAGCGCGGCCTGCGGCTGGTGCACGAGCAGGCGCAGGAGAGCACCGACCCGTGGGAGACCGAGATCGACACGGTGGTGGCGCATCAGGTGCTCGACGCGCTGGGCCCGCACCACCGCGCCGCGCTGACCCTGCGCTACCTCGACGGGCTGGCGGTGCCGCAGGTCGCCGACCATCTCGGGCGCAGCGTGCACGCGACCGAGGCGCTGCTGGTCCGGGCCCGTGCCGCGTTCCGCGCGGCCTACGACGATCCGGAGGCAGTGCGATGACCGATCCGCTGAACCGCCTCCGTGCACCGATCACGCCCGTCGACCCCGACCCGGCGTTCGCCGCCGAACTGCGCTCCCGGCTGGAGCGCGCCCTGCTCGCATCCGAAGGAGAACCCGTGACCGCCACCGTCGACACTGCGGCATCAGCGCAGCACACCCTCGGTTCCTACCTCGCCGTCGTCGACGCGCGCCGGGCGCTGGAGTTCTACGAGCAGGCGTTCGGGGCCCGGCGACGCGGCGATCCGTACGTCATGGACGACGGCCGTATCGGGCACGCCGAGCTGCTGATCGGTGATTCGGTGTTGATGCTCGCCGACGAGTACCCCGAGATCGAGCTGCTCTCGCCGCTCACCAGAGGTGGCCCGAGCCAGTCGCTCTACCTGCGGGTTCCCGCGCCCGACGCGGTGGACGCCACGGTCCGCAGCGCGGTCGACGCCGGTGCCGTGCTGGCACGGCCCGCCGCCGACCACGACTACGGGCGCAACGCGGTGGTCGTCGACCCGTCCGGGCACCGGTGGATGATCGCGGCCGCGCCGGCGCCGCCCCCGGCAGCGACACCGGCGTCCCGGCACGGCGACCTCGCCTATCTCACCCACGCCGTCGCCGACTCGGCCCGTGCCCGCGCGTTCTACGGCGCGGTGCTCGGCTGGCAGTTCAGGCCCGGGCCGGTCGAGGACGGCTGGCAGATCGAGGGCACCTCCCCGCCCGCGGGACTGCACGGCGGAGCGGCGCGGCCAGGGCTGGAACCGGTCTACCAGGTGGACGACCTGCCGGCCGCGCTGCACGCCGTCCGCGAGCACGGCGGCCGGGCGGACGAGCCGCAGCCGCAGCCCTACGGCCTGCTCGCCAACTGCACCGACGACCAGGGCTCCCGGTTCGCGCTGCTGCAGCCGGAGTGACCGCACTGAAGTGAGCGCTCACTCATTGACGAAGTGAGCGCTCACTCAGTATGGTCTGGACCATGAACGAGACGCGAAGACGGCGTGCGCCTGCGATGACTCCGCAGGAACGCCGCAGCGCGATCGTCGCGGCGACGCTGCCGCTGCTCGCCGAACAGGGCGCGACCGTGACCACCGGTCAGATCGCGGCCGCGTCCGGCGTCGCGGAGGGCACCGTGTTCCGCGCGTTCGCCGACAAGAACGAGCTGATGTGGGCGTGCCTGCAGGCCGCGTTCGACCCGGCCGAGCCCATCGCCGCACTGGCCCGCATCCCCCGCGAACTACCGGTGGCGCAGCGGCTGCTGCAGGCCAGCACGGCGGTCGCGGAGCACTGGGACCGCGCCATGCAGATCGGGCACGCGGTGCGCAGCACCTGCCCGGTGCCACCGGCAACCGAGCGGCATGCCCGGTCCGAGACCGGCGAGAAGATGCAGGCGCTGAACGCGGCGGTCGCCGATCTGCTCGCCCCGGACGCCGCCGACCTGCGGCTCAGTCCGCAGCGCACCGCGCAGCTGTTCCTGCTCACGGTGACCAGCGACCGGATGCTGCGGATGCGGATGGCCGGGCTGGGCGCTCCGGCCGCCACGGATGTCGAAGAACTGATCGAGGTCTTCCTGCACGGTGCGCTACGAGGGGAGCACGGGTGAGCGAGTTGATGATCGACGCGGTCGACGTCCACAAGACGTTCGGCGAGGTCACCGCGTTGGACGGGGTGAGCGTCGAAGTACCACCGGGCACGGTGCACGGCCTGCTCGGACACAACGGTGCGGGCAAGACCACGCTGGTCAACGTCCTCACCACGCTGTTCCCGCCGACCAGCGGGAGCGCCACGGTCGCGGGCTTCGACGTGGTGCGCGACGGCGCCGAAGTCCGCCGCCGGATCGGCGTCACCGGCCAGTTCGCCTCCGTCGACGAGGACCTCACCGGCACCCAGAACCTGGTGCTGCTGGGCAGGCTGCTGGGTGCGTCGCGGCGCGAGGCGACCCGGCGCGCCGAGGAGCTGCTGGAGCTGTTCGGGCTGGCCGACGCCGCCGACCGGCCCGCCCAGGGCTACTCGGGCGGGATGCGCAGGCGACTCGACCTGGCGAGCAGCCTGGTCGGACGGCCGGACGTGGTGTTCCTCGACGAGCCCACCACCGGGCTGGACCCGGAGAGCCGGCTGGGCATGTGGGACGTCGTGCGCACGCTGGTCGGTCGCGGCACCACCGTGCTGCTGACCACGCAGTACCTGGAGGAGGCGGACCGCCTGGCGGACGCCATCACGGTGCTCGCGAACGGCCGGGTGGTCGCGGCGGGCACCGCGGCCGATCTGAAGAGCCGGGTCGGCAGGCGCACGGTCAGCGCGACGCTGGCCACCGCCGCCGACGTCGGCCCCGCGCTGGACACCCTGCGCCGCGCCGGACTGGAGCCGCTGCAGTCCGGCCGCACGCTCACCGCGCCTGTCGACTCGTCCCGTTCGCTCGCCGTGGTGGTGCGCGCACTGGACGACGCGGGCATCGAGGCCGACGAGCTCGGCCTGCACGAACCGACCCTCGACGACGTCTACCTCACCCTGACGGGAGCCCACTCGTGACCACGCTCGCCGATCCGCCCAGCATCGCGCCCGCCACGACCCGCCCGGCGGGCAGCGCGGTCCTCACCCAGGTCGGCGTGCTCACCGGACGGGCCCTGCGCCGCCTGCGGGACCCGCGAATGCTGGTGATGAGCCTGCTCCAGCCGTTGATCATGCTGACGCTGTTCAGCCAGGTGTTCAAAGGGATCGCGAAGACGCCCGGCTTCCCGGTCGGGGTGGACTACATCGACTACCTGATGCCCGCGATCCTGGTGACCACGGCGAGCCAGGCGGCGATGTGGTCCGGCGCGGGCCTGGCCACCGATCTGAAGAACGGCGCGCTGGCCCGGTTCCGCACCCTGCCCATCTCGATGACCTCGGTGCTGGTCGCGCGCAGCCTGTTCGACCTGGTGCGCAGCGCGGTGCAGCTCACCGTGCTCGCCGTCGCCGCCGCGGTGCTCTACGGGTACTCGCCCGCGGGCGGGATCCCGGGCACCGCCGCCGCCCTGCTGATCGGGCTGGCCGTCGGCACCGGCCTGTCCTGGGTGTTCCTGGCGCTGTCGAGCTGGGTGCGCAACGTCGAGCTGATGCAGATGCTCGGCTTCATGCTGATCTTCCCGCTGATGTTCGCGTCCAGCGCCTTCGTCCCCACCAGCGGGCTGCCCACCTGGCTGCAGGTGATCGCCACGGTCAACCCGCTGACCTACGCGATCAACGCGGCTCGCGGCTGGGCACTGGCCGACCCGGCGCTCGGTGCCACGGTCGGCGCCTTGATCGCCACCGGGGTGCTGACCATGGTGTCCTCCGTGGTCGCCGCGCGGGGCATCCGCAAGCCCTGACTCACCCGTTGGCCAGTTCGGCGAGCACGCGGTCGGTGAAGGCGGGCCAGGCGTCCTTGGCCCACTGCTCGAACTCGCGGTCGGTCAGCGCGACGCACGCGGCGCCTGCCGCCGGATCCACCCACAGAAAGGTGCCGGACTGCCCGAAGTGGCCGAAAGTCCGCGGCGAGCTGTTCGCTCCCGTCCAGTGCGGGCTCTTCCCGTCGCGGATCTCGAAGCCGAGCCCCCAGTCGTTGGGCCGTTGCATGCCGAAACCGGGCACCACCCCGTCCAGACCGGGGTAGGCGACCTGGGTCGCCTCGGCCAGCGTCTGGGGGGCCAGCAGCGTGGGAGCCTGCAGCTCGGCGGCGAACCGGGTCAGGTCGGCACACGTCGACACGCCGCCGGCACCCGCCGAGCCTTCCAGCCGCGAGGCGGTCATCCCCAACGGCTGAAAAACCCCCTCTGCCAGGTAGTCCGCGAACTCGATCCCGGTGGCGTCGCGCACCGTGTCGGCCAGTACGCCGAAGCCCGTGTTGGAGTAGATCCGCTTGGTTCCCGGCGCCGCCGAGACCCGATCCGAGTCGAAGGCCAGCCCGGAGGTGTGTGCGATCAGATGGCGGACCGTGGCGCCCTCCGGACCTGCGGGCCGGTCCCATTCGAGCGCCCCCTCCTCCACGGCGAGCAGCACCGCGTACGCGGAGAGCAGCTTGGTCACCGAAGCGAGCTGGAACGGGTGATCCGGTGGCCCGTGGCGGCCGAGCACCGCACCTGAACCGTCCACAACGGCCACCGCGACGGTGGTGGCCGGCCACTCTTTCACGCTTCGCAGGCTGTCCATGGCCAGCGACGGTACGACTATGGACGTGAAAGGATCCGCGCGCCCGCGTCCCCGACACCGCAGGGAGGTCCCCCGTGCACTCCGATCGCCTGCTTCTCGGGCCTGGACCGTCCAACCCCTACCCGGAGGCGGTCGAGGCCC
Organism: Pseudonocardiaceae bacterium; assembly: GCA_036494295.1. Lineage (GTDB taxonomy): Bacteria > Actinomycetota > Actinomycetes > Mycobacteriales > Pseudonocardiaceae. The sequence goes on along the minus strand of DASXOL010000138.1, from coordinate 3,700 downwards.
TCGCGCGGCCCGTCCTCGGGCACCTGGACCCGGAGTACCTCGCCCTGGTTGCCGACACCGCCACCCGCCTGCGCACCGTATTCGGCACCCGCAACCGCCTCACCCTGCCGGTGAGCGGCACCGGTTCGGCAGGCATGGAGGCCTGTCTGGCCAGCCTGCTCGAACCGGGCGAGCTGGCGATCATCGGGGTCAACGGCTACTTCGGCGAACGACTCTGCGAGGTGGCCCGCCGGGTGGGCGCCGAGGTGCAGCCCGTGCACGCCCAGTGGGGGCGGGCGCTGGATCCGGAGCAGCTGCTCGACGCACAGCGCGGCGCGCCGCACGCCCGGCTGGTCGCGGTGGTGCACGCGGAGACCTCCACCGGGGTGCGCAACCAGATCGCCCCGCTCAGCGAGTTGCAGCGCACCGACACGCTGCTGGTCGTCGACACGGTCACCTCGCTGGGCGGCATCCCGGTCGAGGTGGACGCCTGGGGCGTCGACGCCAGCTACTCGGCCACCCAGAAGTGCCTCGGCGCCCCGCCCGGCATCGCACCGGTGACGCTGTCGGACCGGGCGGTGGAGCGCATCCGGGACCGGGAGACGCCGGTGCGCTCGTTCTACCTCGACCTGGGCCTGCTGGACGCCTACTACCAGGGCAATCCGCCCCGCTACCACCACACCGCCAGCTCCACGCTGATCTCGTCGGTGCACGCCGGGCTGGGCAGGCTGCTGGAAGAGGGCCTGCCCGCGGTGTGGGAACGCCACGCCCGGATCGGGGAGCGGCTCCAGAGCGCGCTGCCCGAACTGGGCTTCGAGATCCTCGCCGAGCAGGGTCACCGGCTGCCCCAGCTCACCGCCGCCCGGCTGCCCGAGGGCGTGAACGACGCGGAGGGCCGCAGGACGCTGCTCGCGGAGTTCGGCATCGAGGTCGGCAGCGGCCTGGGGCCGCTGGCCGGTGCCGGGTGGCGGGTCGGCCTGATGGGCCACAACGCGCAAGACCGCTCGGTGAGCACCCTGCTCGGAGCGCTCGCCGCCGTCCTGCATTAGCCGGCCCGGCCGGTGTCCTGCACCCACGCCGGCGGCGAGCGCTCGAACAGCTGGTCAGGTGACGGCGAACTCGGCCGGGTCCGGGCCGATCCGGCCGGTCGGGGAGTCCAGCTCGCCGATCGCGGCCATCTCGTCAGCACTCAGCTCGAAGCCGAACACGTCGAAGTTCTCCCGGATCCGCTCCGGGGTGACCGACTTCGGGATGACGATGTTGCCGAGCTGCAGATGCCAGCGCAGCACCGCCTGGGCGGGTGTCACGCCGTGCGCCTCGGCGATGCGGGTCACGGTGGGCTCGGAGAGCACACCGCCCTGCGCGAGCGGGCTCCACGCCTCCGTGGCGATGCCGTGCTCGGCGTGCACCGCGCGCAGGTCGCGCTGCTGGAAGTGCGGGTGCAACTCGATCTGGTTCACCGCGGGCACCGTGCCGGTCTCGGCGAAGATCCGCTGCAGGTTCTCGATGGTGAAGTTGGAGACCCCGATGGCCCGCACCCGGCCGTCCGCGGCGAGCTTCTCCAGCGCCTTCCACGTCTCGACGTACCTGTCCCTGGACGGCACCGGCCAGTGGATGAGGTAGAGATCCACGGTGTCCAGGCCGAGCCGGCCCACGCCGGCGTCGAACGCCCGCAGCGCCTCGTCGTACCCGTGGTCGCTGTTCCACAGCTTGGTGGTCACGAACACCTCGTCGCGGGGGAGGCCGGACGCGGCGACGGCCCGGCCGACGCCCTCCTCGTTGCGATAGGCCGCGGCGGTGTCGATGCTCCGGTACCCGGTCTCCAGCGCGGCGGTGACCGCGCGCTCCACGTCCTCCGGCGGAACCTGGAAGACGCCGAAACCGAGCTGGGGGATCCGGACTCCGTTGTTCAAGGGTGTGGTGGGGACGTTGCTCATGTCCCGCACAACACGACTCAGCAGACCTGTCTTCCCGCTCCCGAGCGGACTCCCCATCCGGATAGCTCCACACGAGCGCCCCCGCCCGAAATGCGCGTTCTGGATGCATAACGCGGTATGGGGACGGTACCACCCGAAAGCGCAGCGTTTCCGCAGGTCACAAGGGGTCCGCGCCGGTCCCCACGGGAACCGAACGGAACGCGTGGGGACGAACTCACCCCACATGATCGCCCACGGCTGGACCCGCCCCCACCCCGCACTACGGTCCGCAGGAGCCAACGCGTGCGCCACCTACGCGAAGGGCTATCCCATGGGCTGGACCGAAACCCTCAAATCTGGACGCATCTGCGGTGTCGCCCGCGACCCGCTCACCGGGAAGCGTCGCCGCCGAACGTTCGGCTACGACTACGCCGACGAGATCGCCGCGCGGGCCTGGATCAAAGAGACCGAGGCGAACTGGGACGGGGCACACGCCGAGGTCGGTGAGCCGGTCACCCGGCAGCGCCGCAACGTCCCCACCTTCGCCGAGTGGGTCACCGAGTGGGCGCCCCGCTACGGCGAGGAAACCGCCTCGCGGACGTCCTCGGTGTCCATCTGTCGCAGCCTCGCGGCGCGCTGGCCGACCGAACGCGTAGACCACCTCACTGAGGTTGACCTCACCACAACGTCGATTAGTTCGGGTGTGTTCACCGTGGCAGGCGGGCAGACGGTCTCCCGTCAGTTGATCGACCAGTCCCCGCTCAACGTTGATAAAATCGTCTTCTCGGATTTGACTCGGCGTTACGCTATCGCCGTCGATCAGTTCGTCCTCAGCGGTACCGGCGTCGGCCAGCCGACCGGAATTACCGTCGTCGCCGGGACTAATGCAGTCAGCTACACCGACGCGAGTCCGGCACTGCTCGGCACCGGGAAGCTGTATTCGAAAATGGCGAACGCCATCGAGCTGATTCAGACGAGCCGGTTTGACAGTCCGACCGCAATTCTGATGCATCCTCGCCGTTGGGGATGGATTTGCGTGCAGTCCGACACGGCTAATCGCCCGGCTGTCGTGCCCACCGATCAGGGTGCATTCAATGCGGCCGGCGTCATGGATAATGCGTCTCCGGCGTCGAATCATGTCGGCCGCATGTTCGGATTACCCGCTTTTACCGACGCGTCAATTCCCACGAACGTCGGGGCGGGAACGCATCAGGACACCATTATCATCGCGAAATTCGATGACCTGTATTTGTGGGAATCGGGGATCAGGGCGCAGGCATTCGAGCAGACGTTCGCTCAGAACTTGTCGATTTTCCTGAGGTTGTTTGCCTATATGAGCTTTCAGCCCGCGCGCTATCCGGCATCAATCACGTTGATTAATGGCACGGGCTTGGTGGCGCCTAACTGGTAGGGATGAAAGCGGTGTTAAACCCACCCTGGCGGTTCTAGCGGGCCGGTCCGGGGACGCATGGCCGGAGAGCGGATTCCGTTTCCTGGTCGCAGAGACCCGGCCAGCGCCGCACACACCGGGAAGGACCGCCACCTGAGCCGGTGGCGGGCCTTCCCGGTATGTTCTTTCTAGTCCACCGGCAATAGCTCGATCCGTTGGCCATCCGGTGTGACGGTGAACCTCCACCGGTCGGCGTCGGGGCTGCCCTGATCGAGCCACCACGCGTACGCGGCTTCGACCTCATCGAACAGACGACGCGGCCCGTACTGCCGTACCGAGAACGTGTCGTCGGTGATATCCGGTGTTGCGTGGGTGAACATCGCCCACGACCGGGACACGTAGTCGAACAGCCACG
>DASXOL010000137.1:0-5492 GCA_036494295.1 Pseudonocardiaceae bacterium | reverse complement strand
GCACGGGTGCACGGCGCACAGCCGATCGACGGGTAACCCGCGCTCACCAGCGGGTTGACCAGAATGCCGTGCTCGGCGACGTAGGACTCGACGTCGTCGTCGCTCCAGGTGGCCAGCGGCGAGATCTTCACCTTGCCGCGTTTCGGGTCGAAGTCCACCACCGCAGTGCCCACCCTGGTCGGCGCCTCGACCCTGCGCAGCCCGGTGGCCCAGGCGTCGTAGCCCTCCAGCGCGCGATCCAGCGGCGCCACCTTGCGCAGCCCGCAGCACAGGTCCGGGTTCCGGTCGTGCAGCTTCGGGCCGTGCTCGGCGTCCTGCTCGGCGACCGTCCGCACCGGCGTCAGGGTGATCAGGTTCACGTCGTAGGTCGCCGCGATGGCGTCCCGTGTGCCCAGCGTCTCCGCGAAGTGGTAACCGGTGTCCAGGAACAGCACGTCGGTGCCGGGGGCGACCTGCGAGACCAGGTGCACCAGCACGGCGTCCTGCATCGAGGACGCCACCGCGAACCTGCTGCCGAACTGCCGCACCGCCCAGCGGACGATCTCGGCGGCGGACGCGGTCTCCAGGTCGCGGCCTGCGATGTGCGCCAGCTCCTCCAGCGCGTGCCGGGTGGGTGCGGTCCTCACCTCGCCACCTCCTGGTTTCGAGCGGCCAATCCCACCATGCGGACGACGAATACGCGCAGGCAGTCCGCGCAACGCCACGCCGCGTGAGGTTCTTCCACCGGTCTGAGGTCCTCTTCTCCGCAGTACGGGCAGTAGAAGGGGACCGCTCGGGCCACCCCACCAGTGCCATAGGTCGGACCGGAGTCGGACATCAGCGCAGCGCGTCCTCGTCCGCACGGGTCACCCACTGGGCGAACCGCTCGTCAGGCTGGTGCTGCGCGGCGTAGTTGCGGACGATGCGCTCCACGTAGGCACCGAGCTCGGCGGAGGTCACCTTGTGGCCGCGCAGTTTGCGGCCGAACCCGCTGTCGAGTCCGAGCCCGCCGCCGAGGTGCACCTGGAAGCCCTCCACCTGGTTGCCGTCGGCGTCGGTGACCAGCTGGCCCTTCAGCCCGATGTCGGCGACCTGGATCCGGGCGCAGGAGTTCGGGCAGCCGTTGAGGTGCACCGACACCGGGGTCTTCAGCGTGGACTGGATGTCGGCCAGGCGTTCCTCCAGCTCGCCGACCAGGTCGATCGCCCGGTTCTTGGTCTCCACGATGGCCAGCTTGCAGAACTCGATCCCGGTGCAGGCCATCACCGACCGCCGCCAGGGCGAGGGCTCGGCGCGCAGCCCCAGCCTGCCCAGCTCGGCGATCAGGCCCTTCAGTTCGGACTCTTCGACGTCGAGCACCACGAGCTTCTGGTACGGGGTGAGCCGGACCCGGGACGAGCCCGCCCCCTCCACCGCCTTGGCCACGTCGATGAGCGCGCTGCCGGAGACCCGCCCCGCCTTGGGTGCCACGCCGATGTAGAACTTGCCGTCCTTCTGCCGGTGCACGCCGATGTGGTCGACCGGGGCGGGCGGCGGCTCGGGCGCAGGCCCGTCGATCAGCGTGCGGTGCAGGTACTCGGTCTGTAGTACCTCGCGGAAGCGCTCCGCGCCCCAGTCCGCGATGAGGAACTTGATCCGGGCGCGGTGGCGCATCCGGCGGTAGCCGTAGTCGCGGAACAGCGCGGTCACGCCGGCCCAGACCTCGGGGACCTCGGCACGGGGCACCCAGGCGCCGAGGCGCTGCGCGATCTTCGGGTTGGTGGACAGGCCGCCGCCGACCCAGAGGTCGAAGCCGGGGCCGTGCTCGGGGTGCTCGACCCCGATGAACGAGATGTCGTTCACCTCGTGCGCCACGTCCTGCAGGCCGGAGATCGCCGTCTTGTACTTGCGCGGCAGGTTCGAGAACTCCGGGCTGCCGACATAGCGGCGGGTGATCTCCTCGATCGCCGGGGTGCCGTCGATCACCTCGTCGGCGGCGATGCCCGCCACCGGGGAGCCGAGCACCACGCGCGGGGTGTCACCGCAGGCCTCCGTGGTGGACAGCCCGACGGCTTCGAGCTGCTCCCAGATCGCGGGCACGTCCTCGATGCGGATCCAGTGGTACTGGATGTTCTGCCGGTCGGTGACGTCGGCGGTGTCCCGGGCGTAGAGCCGGGAGATCTCGCCCAGCACCTGCAACTGCCGCGTGGTGAGCGCGCCGCCGTCGATGCGCACCCGCATCATGAAGTACGAGTCGTCGAGCTCCTCGGGCTCCAGCGTGCCGGTGCGCCCGCCGTCGATCCCGGGGCGGCGCTGGGTGTACAGCCCCCACCACCGGAACCGGCCGCGCAGGTCAGCAGGGTCGATCGAGTCGAAACCACGCTGGGCGTAGATCGTCTCGATACGGCGCCGGACGTTGAGCCCGTCGTCGTCGCGCTTGGTCCGTTCGTTCGGGTTGAGCGGCTCCAGGTGGCCCAGAGCCCACTGGCCCTCGCCCCGGCGCTTCTTCGCGGGTGGTGTCGTGCGGGTAGGTGCGGACATCGGGGTGCCTCCGAAAAGAGTGCACCGGCGTTCTCGGAGTGGCCGTCGCGGGCCATACCGCGGCCCGGTACCCGGCGCACCCGGCGCCGGCTGGCGGACAGCAGTCGGGGCGGGGCGTCAGATCGCGGGGCGGCAGAGCGCGCTGGAGACCCGGACGTAGTCGACATGCCTGCGTGCCACGAGCAGCAGGAGTCCGGGCGCGGTCATGTCAACCAGGCTGCCACCTTCTCGCGGTCCGGACCACCATCGTTCGGATGTTGGGACAATGCTCACGTGCCTGCGCTGCCCACCGGCGATCCCGCCCCCTCCGACGGCGCGTTGCCCGCCGCCGCACTGCGCGGCCTCGGCGAGCGCCCGTTCGGCGTGTACGTCCACGTGCCGTTCTGCGCGACCCGGTGCGGCTACTGCGATTTCAACACCTACACGCCGGGCGAACTGGGCGCCGACCAGGGCGGGAGCGGAGCGTCGCCGATGGCGTACCTGGACGCGCTTCGCCGCGAACTGGACCTGGCCGCCGAGGTGCTGGGCCGCCCGGTGCCCGCCGACACGGTGTTCGTCGGCGGCGGCACCCCCTCGCTGCTCGGGGCGGACGGGCTGGCCGCGGTGCTGGACGCGGTGCGCTCCGCGTTCGGGCTGGCGGCGGGCGCGGAGGTCACCACCGAGTCCAATCCCGAGTCCACCTCCCCCGAGTTCTTCTCCGGCATCGCCGAGGCCGGCTACACCCGGGTCTCGCTGGGCATGCAGAGCGCCGCCCCGCACGTGCTGGCCGTGCTGGACCGCAGGCACACCGCGGGACGGCCGGTCGCCGCCGCGCAGGAGGCCCGTGCGGCGGGGATCCGGCACGTCAACCTGGACCTGATCTACGGAACGCCGGGCGAGACCGGCACCGACCTCGCCGCCTCGCTGGACGCGGTGCTCAGCGCGGGGGTCGACCACGTGTCGGCATATGCCCTGGTCGTCGAGCCGGGCACGGCGCTCGCCCGGCGGGTGCGCCGGGGCGAACTGCCCGCGCCGGACGACGACGTGCTGGCCCAGCGGTACGAACAGCTCGACACCGCGCTGTCGGCGGCCGGGCTGCACTGGTACGAGGTGTCGAACTGGGCGGCCTCGCCGCGGGCGCGCTGCAGGCACAACCTGGGCTACTGGGCGGGCGGTGACTGGTGGGGCGCCGGGCCTGGCGCGCACTCCCACGTCGGCGGTGTGCGCTGGTGGAACGTCAAGCACCCGGCGCGCTACACCGCGCTGCTCGCCGAGGGCCGCTCACCCGCCGCGGGCCGGGAGGTGCTCGGCGCCGGCGAGCGCCACACCGAACGGATCATGCTCGGTGTCCGGCTGGCCGAGGGGCTCCCCATGGCGGTGCTGGACGGCGCGGGCCGGTCCGCGGCCGACCGCGCGGTGAGCGACGGCCTGCTCGCCTCGGTGCCGGGCGGGCGCCTCGTCCTCACCAGAAGGGGCCGGCTGCTCGCCGACGCCGTGGTGCGCGACCTGCTGGTCGGCTGACGTGGTCCGCGCGGAGTCAGCCGCTGCGGAGCAGGTCGAGGTCCAGGACCCGGACATGCAGTACGGTGCGCTGCTGCAACGCGGCCCGCAGCGCGCGGTGCAGGCCGTCCTCCAGATACAGCTCGCCGGACCACTGCACCGCGTGCGGGAACAAGTCGCCGAAGAACGTGGAGTCCTCGGAGAGCAGCCGGTCGAGCTCCAGCACGGTGGTGGTGGTGACCAGATCCTCCAGCCGCACCTGCTGGGGTGGGATCTGCGCCCAGTCCTTCGCGGAGAGCCCGTGATCGGGGTAGGGGCGCCCGTGGCGAACGTCCTTGAAGATCACGGCCCGTGCCCACCTCCGTCCGTTGCGACTGTGTGCTCAGGGTAACCGTCCGGTCGCGGCGATCCGACGGATGACGACGCGCCGCATTAGACTCGGAGAACAGGGCCGACCAGCCACCGGGAGGTGACGTGAACGCGGACGACCGCAGGTTCGACGTACTGCGGGCCATCGTCGCCGACTACGTGGCCACTCACGAGCCGGTCGCCTCACGCACTCTCGTGGAGCGGCACAACCTCGGGGTCTCCAGCGCGACGATCCGTAACGACATGGTGGCGTTGGAGGAGGAGGGCTACATCACCCAGCCGCACACCAGTGCGGGCCGGGTGCCCACCGACAAGGGCTACCGGCTCTTCGTCGACCGGCTCTCCGAGGTCAAGCCGCTCTCGGCCGCCGAGCGGCGCGCGGTGCAGACCTTTCTGGACGGCGCGGTCGACCTCGACGACGTGCTGCGCCGCAGCGTGCGGCTGCTCGCCCAGCTCACCCGCCAGGTCGCCGTGGTCCAGTACCCGACGCTGAGCCGGTCGACCGTGCGCCACCTGGAGGTGCTCGCGGTGACCCCGGCCCGGCTGATGCTGGTGCTGATCACCGACGCGGGGCGGGTGGACCAGCGGCTGCTCGACCTCGGCGACGTGATCTCCGAGGAGCAGGTGGCGCAGCTGCGCACCATGCTGAACCAGGCGCTGGCCGGGCGGCGGCTCTCGGAGGCGTCGGCAAGGGTGGCCGAGCTGCCCGAGCACACCCCGGTCGAGCTGCGGGAGGCGATGACGCGCGCCGCCACGGTGCTGATCGAGACGTTGGTGGAGCACCCCGAGGAGCGGCTGGTGCTCGGCGGCACCGCGAACCTCACGCGCAACGCCACCGACTTCCCCGGTTCGCTGCGCCAGATCCTCGAGGCGCTCGAGGAGCAGGTGGTCGTGCTCAAGCTGCTCGCCGCGGCCAGTGATCCGGGGACCATTACGGTGCGGATCGGGGAAGAGAACGAGGCTGCGGAGATGCGCAGTACCTCGGTGATCTCGATCGGCTACGCGTCGCACGGCACGGTGCTCGGCGGCATGGGTGTGGTCGGACCGACCAGAATGGACTATCCGGGCACGATCGCGGCGGTACGCGCTGTGGCCCGGTACGTAGGGGACATCCTGGCCGCTCGGTGACGAGGCCAGGCGCAGAA
>DASXOL010000136.1:0-6836 GCA_036494295.1 Pseudonocardiaceae bacterium | reverse complement strand
AAGCGCCCGGCGGCGGGGTCGAGCAGCAGCAGCCGGGCGGTGGGAATGTCCAGGAACAGGCCGGTCAGCTGCACCCGCCCGGCCGCGACCGCGGTGCGGACCGCGGGATGGGTCCGCAGCTGTTCGACCTGCCGCGCGACGTTGACCATGGAGAGCTGGTCCACCTCGCTGCGGCCCTCCGCCGCGGCGGCGACACCGACCGGGTGGCCGTCGCGCAGCGCGGTCAGGCTCGGCTGGCCCCAGCGCAGCCACCGCCCCAGGGACCCCTCGTGGGCAGCGCCGCCGAGCAGGCCGTGCATCGCGGTGCAGCCGGAATGCCCGCACACCAGGATCGACGGCACGCCCAGGTGCTCGACCGCGTACTCCAGCGAGGCGGCGACCGACGAGTCCTGCTCCAGCTCCGGCGGCGGCACCAGGTTGCCGATGTTGCGCACGGTGAACAGGTCGCCGGGTCCGCTGCTGGTGATCACGTTGGGCACCACCCGGGAGTCCGCGCAGGTGAGGAACAACGCGCGGGGGCGTTGCGCGTCGGCGAGCTGCTCCAGGTGCGGCAACATCTCGGGCGCCGACCGGCGGTGGTACTCGCGCACGCCCGCCAGCAGCGGCTGCAGCGCCGCGGACCCGTGCTCGGCGTGCTGGGTCTGCCACACCCACCACGGCGAGAAGGCGCGCGGCAGCGCGGGCATGCCGGTCCGGCGGGCAGGCCCGGTGCCGTGGTCCCCGGTGAGCTTGGCCGGTCCCACCTCGTCCACCACCACCGTGCCGCCGGTGGCCTCGTGCTGACGCTGCCAGGTGGCCAGGTGTTCGTACGCGGCGTGGTCCAGGAAGTCGACCACCATCTCCACCGCGACGTGGCTTCCCGCGGGCACCTCGCCCAGCACCCGGGACAGGCGCGGAATGGACAGGAAGCTCAGGGTGCCCTCCACCACCACCCGCCAGTAGGGCGGCTGGTCCGGCGAGCCCGGCCGGACCCGCTCGGCGTGCACCCCGGACCACATCACCCGGCGCAGCACCAGCAGCACCGACAAGCCGAGCCCGATGAGCACCCCTTCCAGCAGGTTCAGGAACACCACACCGCCCGCGGTGGCCAGGTAGATCACCAGTTCGCCCTGGCGGCGCGCGGCGCGCAGGTGGGCCAGCTTCACCAGCCGCAGCCCGATCACCACCAGCAGCCCGGCGAGCGCGGCCATCGGGATGAGCTCGATCAGGCCGACGAGCAGCACCGAGAACAGCAGCACCCAGCCCCCGTGCAGCACCGCGGAGGCACGGGTACGGGCGCCCGCGGCGACGTTGGTCGAGCTGCGCACGATCACGCCGGTCACCGCCAGGCCGCCGAGCAGCCCGGACAGCGAGTTGGCGGCGCCCTGGCCGATCAGCTCCCGGTCGAAGTTGGTCCTGCTGCCCGCGATCTTGTCCACCGCGACCGCGGAGAGCAGGCTCTCCACGCTGGCGATCAACGCCACGGTGAGCACCCCGGTGAGCACGCCGCCCCACATGCCTCCCGGCACCTCGGGCAGGCTCAGCGAACTCAGCAGCGAGCCGGGCAGCCCCACCCGCTGCACGTCGACGGCGAAGACGGTGGCCAGCGCGGTGACCCCGACCACCGCCACCAGCGGAGCCGGGATCTTCGGCAGCGGTGCGGGCAGCCGCGGCCAGATCAGCAGCACGGCGATCACCGACAGCCCCACGATCGCCGCCGGGTCGTGCACGTCGGCGACCTGGCCGGGCAGGTCGACGATGTTGGTGAGCGCATCGGTGCCCGCCGCGCCGCCGAGCAGCACGTGCAACTGGCCCAGCGCGATCGTGATGCCGATCCCGGCCAGCATCGCGTGCACCACCGCGGGCGAGATCGCGAGCGCCGCCCTGGCCACCCGGCTCAGGCCGAACAGTATCTGCAGCACGCCCGCCGCCACCGTGATCGCGCAGGTCACCTCCCAGCCGAACCGGGCGACCAGATCGGCGACCACCACCGTCAGCCCCGCGGCCGGCCCGCTGACCTGAAGCGGCGACCCGCCGAGCAGTCCGGCGACCACGCCGCCCACCACGGCCGCGACGAGGCCTGCCATCACCGGTGCGCCGGAGGCCACCGCGATACCGAGCGAGAGCGGCACCGCGACCAGGAACACCACCAGTGAGGCGGGCAGGTCGTGGCGCAGCACCGTGCCCGAGCGCCGGGTGGTGAACGAGCGCGAGGCAGGAAGAGCGGGCGGGGGTCGCATGAGACGGCCTCCAGGTCGGCGGTGCTGCGGGCAGCCGCCGAAGAACCGGCGCGATGTCGCGCCGGTTGCCACCACGGAGCGGCCTCGACGGCACAAGGACGGTCAGTCGTCGCGTGCGGTCGTCAGTGACCGGTCGCTACCGATTCGTCCGATTTACCTCGATCATTCCAGACCGCCCGGTCCGCCCGCTGAGGTCCGGCTGAAATCCCGCGACGGCACCGCGTGTTCACTCGATCGCGTTGCGGAGCCGGTCACGATGCCGGGGAGCGGACCACCAGGTCGTCGAGCAGTTCCCTGGTGGCCGCCGTGACCGCGTCGACCGCCCGCTGGAAGGCCTCCGCGTTGTGTGCCGCGGGAGTGCGGAAACCGGAGATCTTCCGGACGTACTGCAGCGCGGCGGCCCGCATGTCGGCGTCGGTGACGCCGCTGGTGAACGGCTCGCGCAAGGTCTTGATGCTCCGGCACATCTCGCCTCGGCCCCTCTCGACGCCAGAATCAGGGCAGTACCAACGACGCCACGGTAGCCGCGAAGACCGTCAGCGCGGCGGATCCGGCACCGGACGGCCGAAAAGCGCGAACACCGCGTCCCGGTCGTCGTCGGCCGCGCTCCGGTTGCGCCGGGTGTGCCCGCAGTCCACGCAGCGCTGGACCAGGACGATCCCGCCGCGCTCGGACAACGCCCCGACCGGTTCCATCGCCCCGCCGCACCCGGCGGCCCGGTCGCCCGGGTTGACATCGACATGGCGCGACCACAGGCACGTCGGGCAGTGGTTGGTGTATCCGGTGCCGCGCACCGCCCTACCGCAGCGCAGGCAGGTGAAGTCCTCCCGGCGACGGGTGAAGGCGGGACCCTCGGCGCTCATCGCACCAGTGTGCCGGGCCGTACCGGACACCGGTGGCCGCCCGGCTCTGCGCAAAGATCGTCCTCGCGGCTAGGCTGAATCGGGCAAGCCGCTGGGCGAGGAGGTCGCGGATGACGCGGGTGGTGCGCGCCGCCGACGGGCGCAGCTGGACGGTCCGCAGCGAGATCAACTGGTCGCAGCCTGCCACCGCCCAGGAGTTCGAGCACGATGTGGCCGCCGGCCAGGTGGGCGGCATCGTGATGCTGGTGATCATCGTGGTGCTGGTGCTCACGATCGTGTTCTGGACCCCGCCGACCGTGGTCATCCCGACCTGGCTGGTGCTGACCTTCCTCGGCGTGCTGGTCCTGCTGCCCGTGTACTGGGCGCTGAACCGGCCGTGGACCATCGTCGCGGACACCCCGGAGCCGGTGGAGACCGCGGGCGAGCACTGGGTGGGCACGGTCCGCGGGATCATGGCGTCGCGTCAGGAGACCTCGCGGGTGGCCAGGCAGCTGGAGCTGAACGCCGTTCCGGACGACGGCAGGGGCCGGTTACAGCCGGTGTACTGACCCGCGTACGGGCACACTGGGACGCATGCCGGAGCTGCCCGAGGTCGAGGCGTTGGCGCATCACCTGCGCGAGCACGCCGTCGGCCGCACCGTGACCCGCGTCGACGTGGCGTCGTTGCAGGTGCTCAAGACCTTCCAGCCGCCGGTGACCGAGCTGCACGGCACGACGGTCGTGGACGCCACCAGGCACGGCAAGTTCCTGGCGCTGCACACGAGCGGGCCCGCGCTGGTCACCCACCTCTCCAGGGCGGGCTGGCTGCGCTGGTCGGACTCGCTGGCACCGGCCCCGCCGCGGCCCGGCAAGGGACCGATCGCGCTGCGGGTCCATCTCAGCGGCACCGACGGCGCCCGGCCCGGTTTCGACCTCACCGAGGCGGGCACGCAGAAGCGTCTCGCGGTGTACGTGGTCGGCGATGTCGGCGAGGTGCCTGGCATCGCCCGGCTGGGCCCGGACGCGCTGGCGCTGTCTCGTGACGAGCTCGCCGAGCTGCTGCGCGGGCGCACCGAGCGGCTCAAGAACGCGCTCACCGAGCAGTCCCTGATCGCCGGGGTCGGCAACGCGTACTCCGACGAGGTGCTGCACGCCGCCCGGCTCTCGCCGTACGCCACCGCGGGCAAGCTGTCCGACGAGGCGCTGGATCGGCTGCACGAGGCGCTGCAGCGGGTACTGACCGACGCGGTGCGCCGCTCGGTGGGGCAGGACGCGGCCCGGCTCAAGGGGGAGAAGCGTGCCGGGCTCGCGGTGCACGCCCGCACCGGACTGCCCTGCCCGGTCTGCGGCGACACGGTCCGCGAAGTGTCCTTTGCGGACAAGTCGTTCCAGTACTGCCCGACCTGCCAGACCGGCGGCAGACCATTGGCCGATCGGCGGCTGTCCCGGCTGCTGCGCTGAGTGGCGGGCCGGTGGCCGGTCGCTCCGGCTGCTCCGACCAACGGGGCCACGACACCTGCATTCAGGTGAGGGCGAATCGATAAACCCACCACTGGCGGTCGTATCGAGCGGGTGGCGCGGGTTGGCTGATGTCGTGGTTCGTCCCGTCGCGCTGCCCTCGTATACGACACCCGCCTCCGCCGATCCGGGTACCGGCCGACGCTCGGTGCTCGCCGTGTCGTGGTGCTGCTCGGTGGGGACCACGTGGACGCTGGAACTCCGCGCGGTGGGTGGGCAGCCGGACGCCGCGCCGATCGGGCCGGTGCTGGACTGGATCTGTTCCGGGGTGCCCACCGAGCTGCCCGCACCCGAGCGCGACACGGAGGACCTGCTCGGCGAGCGGGAACTGCAACTGTTCCCCGATGCCGAGCCGCTGGAGCCGGAGCCGCGCACCCGCAGCCGCAGGCTCGTCGGCTACGCCACCCGCGACGAGGAGGTGATGCGCCTGGCGTTGCGGCTCGCCGAGATCCTGGAGGGCAGCGACCCCGGCGCGGACGACGAGTTCTCCGACATTCCCGATGCCGGACGCACCCATCCGATGCCGCTCGCCGCGCGCTGGCTCGAGGCGCGCTTCTCGGCGGATGCGGCGGCGGACTGGGTGGCCGCGGGGGTCTTCTCGCCCCGGGTGGCGCGGAGTTCGATGTGCACCGAGCTCGACAGGATGGCACCGTCCGGATGGTGGCGCGGCTGAGCCGTGTCGCCGCCGTATCGTCCGGTATCCCCGCCACGACGCAGCTGTACCCGACTACGGCGGGCCATGTCGTCAGCATTGTGCGTACCCCGCGTTGCCAACTGCACACCGCGACTTGGACGATAGCCTCGTGACCACCCTGCTCGCGCAACCTGCGGTACTTGCGGCTCTGGCGGTCGCGGTCGCCGTGGGGATCGCTGCTGGGTTCATGTTCTGGGTGCGCACCCGGCGCGCCTTCGCCACCGATATCGAACGCGCCACCTACGCCGCGATGCACACCATGTCGCTGGCTTCGCCTCCGCTGCGGGACGGGCTCTCGGCCGCGTCCGCCACGGCGGCGGCACCGCATCTGCGCTCGCTGCTCGACTGCTCCGCGGTCGCGCTGACCACCGACGAGGCGGTGATGCTCGCCTGGGACGGCGAGGCGCAGCACCACGCCGAATGGGTCGCCGAGGCGGCGTTCGAGGTGACCAACACCGGCCGCCAGCAGGTGCGCAGCCAGCGCGAGATGGACTGCGGCCGGATGGACTGCCCGGTGCGCGCGGTGATCGTCTCCCCGCTCGAGGTGGACGGCAGCGTGGTCGGCACGTTCGCGGTGGTGAGCCAGCGGGCCGCGCAGGCGGGCGTCATGCGGGCCACCGCGGAGGTCGCCAGGTACGTGTCCAGTCAGCTCGAACTCGCCGAGCTCGACGAGTCCCGGTCCCGGTTGGCCACCGCCGAGGTGCGCGCGCTGCGTGCGCAGATCTCGCCGCATTTCGTCTACAACGCGCTCACCACGATTTCCTCCTTCGTGCGCACGGATCCCGAGGAGGCCCGCGAGCTGCTGATGGAGTTCGCCGAGTTCACCCGCTACTCGTTCCGCACCGCGGGGGAATTCACCACGCTGGCCGAGGAGCTCAACAACATCGACCGCTACCTGGTGCTGGAAAAGGCCAGATTCGGCGAGCGGTTGCAGGTGAAACTGCAGATCGCGCCCGAGGTGCTACCGGTGGTGCTGCCGTTCCTGGCATTGCAGCCGCTGGTGGAGAACGCGGTGCGGCACGGCCTGGCGGGCAAGCCCGAGGGCGGCACCGTATCGGTGATCGCCGAGGACGCCGGCGCCGAGTGCGTGATCAGCGTGGAGGACGACGGCGTCGGCATGGACCCGGCCAGGCTGCGCGACGAGATGAAGGACTCGCACGTCTCCGGCGCCCACGTCGGGCTGGGCAACGTGCACGACCGGCTGCGCGCCGCGTTCGGCGACGAGTGCGGTCTCGTGGTGGAGACCGGGGTGGGTGCCGGCACCAAGGTCAGCATGCGGGTGCCGAAGTTCAGCCGTGGTGTGCGCGCCGCGGCGCCGCCCCCGGTGACCCCTTCGCGTCCGCAGCCGATCGTCACGGCCTGAGCCGCCGCGGCGTGGAGTACGTGGTGTAAAGCGGTCACGGCACGCATTCGGGCGATTACCGTTGGTCCACCAGTTCGCGGGGGGCCGGAGGTTGTCGTGGACGAGTCGATGCACGCCAGCCCTGGCCCGGCCTCGTGTGCACGCTGTTGTCACGTCAGCTCAAGGAGTCAGTGACCCTGGCATCCTTGGGGTGGCAGACG
>DASXOL010000135.1:0-4117 GCA_036494295.1 Pseudonocardiaceae bacterium | reverse complement strand
CTGGCCGCGGTGGACGCCACGATCCAGTGCCACGGGGGCAACGGGCTCGCCACCGAGTACGGGCTCATCCCGCTGTGGGGCATCGCGCGGCTGCTCCGGATCGCGCCGGTGAACCGGGAAATGATCCTCAACTACGTGGCGCAGCACTCCCTCGGCCTGCCCCGTTCGTACTGATCACCAGGAGGCGACCCACGATGCCCGCCGCAGACCGTGAAGCCAACCTCATCCACCGGGTCAACGTGGGCGACAGCCTCACCAGGACCGCCGCCAGGCACCCCGGGAACCTCGCGGTGGCCGACGGCGCCCGGCGGTTCACCTACGCGGAGCTCAACGCCCTGGTCAACGGAGTGGCGAACGGGCTGCACCAGCGCGGGTACCGGCGCGGTGACGCGCTCGCCCTCGCCTCCGGGAACAGCGCCGAGTTCCTGGTCACCTACTACGCCTGCGCGAAGCTCGGCGTGGTCTGCGTGCCGGTCAACCTCGGCTGGCGGGCCGAGGAGGTCGCCTACGTGCTGGGCCACTGCGGCGCGCGCGGCATCGTGATCGAGACCCAGCTGCTCGGTCCACTCGGGGGAGCACTGGCTGAGGTACCGGCGGTGGCCGACGTCGTCGTGGCGCCCGGCACCGGTGCCGGCGAACCGGTCGACCTGCCCGGCCGGATCCGGCTGAGCTTCGACGAGCTGGCCGCCGGCGGCACCGAGCAGGAGCCGGAGCAGCTGGTCGAGGACCGCGACCCGATCACCTACCTGTACACCAGCGGCACCACGTCGGCGCCCAAGGGCGTGGTGGGCAACCACACCGCCATCTACCTGGAATCGATGACGATGGCGCTGGAGGCGCGGTTCGCCGCGGACGACCGGTTCGTGGCCATGCTGCCGATGTTCCACACCGCGCAGCTCAACTGCCACTGCACCGCGGCGGTCATGGTCGGCGCGGCCATCCACATCCGGCGCGGTTTCGCCGCGGCCGACCTGCTGGCGCTCATCGAGGCCGAGCGGATCACCCAGATCTTCGGCCTGCCGATGATGTACCGGGAGATGCTGGAGCACCCCGATCTCGCCGCCCGCGACCTGTCCAGCCTGCGCCGTGCGTGCTACGCCATGGCACCGATGCCGGACGCGCAGCTGCGCCGCTGCATCGAGGCGTTCGGCTGCGACTTCTACCTGCTGTTCGGCCAGACCGAGATGAGCCCCACCGCCACCATGTTCCGGCCCGAGCACCAGCTCTCGCACGCGGGCGCGGTCGGCACCCCGGTGGTGAACATCCAGGCCGCGATCATGGACGGCGACGGGAACCTGCTGGCGCAGGGCGAGCAGGGCGAGATCGTCTACCGCGGTCCGCACACGATGAGCGGCTACCTGCACGACCAGGAGGCCACCGGCACCGCGTTCGCGCACGGCTGGTTCCACTCCGGCGACGTCGGCTGCTTCGACGCCGACGGCATCCTGTGGTTCAGCGACCGGTACAAGGACGTGATCAAGTCCGGCGGGGAGAACGTCGCCTCGATCGAGGTGGAGAAGGCGCTCTACGCCGCGGACCCGAACGTCGCCGAGGCGGTCGTGGTCGGGCTCCCGCACGAGCGGTGGAGCGAGGCGATCACCGCGGTGGTGGTGCCCGCCCCCGGTACGCGGATCGACGAGCGCGAGCTGATCGCCGCGGTGAAGCAGCTGGTCGATCCGTACAAAGCGCCCAAGTCGGTGATCGTGGCCGACGAACTGCCCCGCACGTCGACTGGCAAGATTCAGAAGAACGTCGTCCGGGAGCGCTTCGCCGGGCATTACCGCAGCGAGGCAGGATGAGGTTGGCGAGCGGAGATGGCTGAGCCGGGCGCGCCGGCACGCATCCGCGATCCCGCGCGCAAGGAACGGATCCTCGCCGCCGCCGCCGATCTCGTGGCCGGCAAGGGTTACCACGCGGTGACGATGGCCGACATCGGCGCCGCGGCGGGGATCACCGGCTCGGGCATCTACCGGCACTTCGAGGGCAAGCCAGCGGTGCTCGTGGCGTTGTTCGACCGGGTCATCGACGGCCTGCTGCGCGAGGAGCAGCAGATCGTGCACGACGTCACCGACGTGCGTGCGGCGCTGCTGCGGCTCATCGACGGGCAGGTGGAGTTCGTCGTCGCCGACCGCGAGCTCGCGCAGGTCTATCACAACGAGATCCACAACGTCCCCGCCGAGGACCGCCGGCGACTGCGCCGCAAACAACGGCTCTACCTGGAGGAATGGGTCCACCTGCTGGACGAGCTGCGGGACGATCTCTCCGACACCGACGCCCGTGTGCTGGTGCACGCCGCGATCGGCGCGATCCAGTCCACGCTGTTCCACAGCGCGGGGTTGCCGGAACAGCGCCTGCGCCAGCTGCTGGCCGGTGCCGCGCGCGCGGTGCTGGGCTGCGGTTGACCAGACCCGGTCAGGGTGGGGTCGCGGTCACGGCGTATCGCCCGCGTCGACCGCGGCCGGGGAGCCGCGACGCCCGCCGAGTTGAACCGTCCTGCTCAGGTCGGTCGTGGTGATGATGCCTGCGATGCGGCGATCCGCGGTGACCACCGCGACGCCGCGTCCGGCACCGAGGCGGCGGACCAGGCGATCGAGCGGGGTGTCCGCGGTGACCACGAGGTCCGCGGGCAGCGTACGCGCCACGTCCTTGATCAGGGTCTCGCGCCGGGCCGCCGCCGGGAGCGCGGACAGGTCGGCGAGCCGGACGACGCCGCTGGGTAGGCCGTCGACATCCACCACCGGGTAGTACCGGTGCCGGGCCCGGCCCTCGCTCAGCAACCGGGACGCGAACGTGTCCACGGTCCACCATGCGGGGGCGGTGTCCGGCTCCCGGATCATCACGTCACCGGCGCGCAGGCCGCTCAACCCGGTGGTCAGCGCCGCCTGAGACCGTTCCGCGGCGGCCGCCCCGATGAGGAACCAGCCGACGAGCACCAGCCACAACCCGTCCCACCGCCCGGTGAGCATCAGGAGGACACCGAGCGTCGCCAACGCCGTGCCGAGGAACTGGCCCGCGCTGGTGACCGTCCTGGTGGCGCGGTCCCGGTTGCCGCTGTGCTGCCAGAGCAGTCCGTGCAGCACGCGGCCGCCGTCCAGCGGCGTACCCGGCAGCAGGTTGAACAGGCCGAGCAGCAGGTTCATCGCACCGAGCCACACCAGGGTGACCAGCGCCAGCGCCGGGGCGCCGAGCCCGGTCGCCACCCAGGTCGCCGTGACGAACAGGCCACCCAGGACCAGGCTCACCACCGGGCCGACCACCGCGATCCGCACTTCCGCGGCCGGCTGCTGTGGTTGCTCCCCGAACTCGGACACCCCGCCGAGCAGCCACAACGTGATCCGCTGAACGGTGACACCGGACCGGCGCGCCACGATCGCGTGCCCGAGCTCGTGCGCCAGCAGGGACACCACCAGGCCCAGCGCGGCGAGACCGCCCGCGAGCCAGTAGGTCCACGGGGCCAGTCCCGGGACCTGCATGGGCAGCACACCCAGCGCGAGCAGGTACCCAAGCAACACCACCCCGACCAGGGCCGACCAGTGCGCCCCGACCGGGACACCGGCGATCCTGCCCAACGGGACCGTCGTCCGCATCCCGCACCTGCCCTTCGGCGCACGCCCGCATACCCGTCCGGTAGCGACGCTGGTCCGGTGGCGGCCTGCTCACCAGGAGCCGAAGGGCCGCAGGTGCGGGTCCTTCGTCCCCGGTCACCGCGGGTGGCCTGCCGGGGCCGGTCCGGTGGCGGCGCGCGGCAGCCAGGTGTGCCCTCGTGAGCGCGCTGCAGGCACTGCTCGCGCCGGTGGGCTGGGCGCGCTGCTCCAACCGACCCTGGGTTACGTTCCGTGACCAGAGCACGCACGTCCACCGGGCGCCGAAGACGCCGAAAGGTCTGCCCGGCGACGCGTGGGGACAAATGTCGCGAAAGGGCTAACGGCCGGGTGGTACTCGTTAGATTGTTCGGGCGAGGCAGACTGCCGCCATGGTAACTGGTCAGCTCATTGAATTGCGGGCAGCCAAGGACGGCCCTCGGCGAGCATGACGAGGGTGTCGTAGAGACGCTCGCCATGTTTGGCGGCTGTAGACAGATAGCTGCGTATGGCGCAGAACTGTCTGGCTCCGGTGA
>DASXOL010000134.1:0-7469 GCA_036494295.1 Pseudonocardiaceae bacterium | reverse complement strand
CGACGACGTGGACGTGGTGGTCGAGGTGATCGGGGGCATCGAGCCGGCCCGGTCGCTGCTGCTCGCGGCGCTGCGGGCGGGTCGCGGCGTGGTCACCGCGAACAAGGCGCTGCTGGCCGAGTCCGGCGCCGAGCTCTACGCCGCGGCGGACGCGGCGGGATCCGACATCTACTTCGAGGCCGCGGTGGCCGGCGCGATCCCGCTGCTGCGCCCGCTGCGCGAGTCGCTCGCCGGGGACCGGATCACCCGGGTCACCGGCATCGTCAACGGCACCACGAACTACATCCTCTCCGCGATGGACTCCTCCGGCGCCGGCTACGCCGAGACGCTGGACGAGGCCAGCGCACTGGGCTACGCGGAGGCCGACCCGTCCGCCGACGTCGACGGCTACGACGCCGCGTCCAAAGCGGCCATCCTCGCCTCCCTCGCCTTCCACACCAGGGTCACCAGCAACGACGTCTACCGGGAGGGCATCGCGGGCGTCTCGGCATCGGACGTCGCCGCGGCCAGGGAGCTCGGCCGGACCGTCAAGCTGCTGGCGATCTGCGAGCGGGTGATCGACCCGGACGGCCGGGAGTCGGTCTCGGCGCGGGTGTACCCGGCGATGATCCCGCGTTCGCATCCGCTCGCCGCGGTCGACGGCGCCTACAACGCGGTGTTCGTCGAGGCGGACGCCGCAGGCGCGCTGATGTTCTACGGGCAGGGCGCGGGCGGGGCACCGACGGCCAGCGCGGTGCTCGGCGACCTGGTCGCGGTCGCGCGCAACCAGGTCGCGGGCGGGTACGGGCCGCGCGAGTCGGCACACGCCGACCTGCCGGTG
This sequence comes from Pseudonocardiaceae bacterium, assembly GCA_036494295.1. Classification (GTDB taxonomy): domain Bacteria; phylum Actinomycetota; class Actinomycetes; order Mycobacteriales; family Pseudonocardiaceae. The sequence continues at coordinate 6,649 of DASXOL010000134.1, read as the reverse complement.
CGGCCGATGGGGGAGACTCCCACCAGCTACCACATCAGCCTCGGGGTGGCCGACCGGCCGGGGGTGCTGGCGCAGGTGGCGCAGGTGTTCGCCGAACACGAGGTCTCCATCTCGGTGGTCCGCCAGACCGGTTACACCCCCGAGGAAGGCATCGATCTCAACAAGGACGAGGTCGACGAGAACGCCGCGGAGGCGAACCTGGTGATCGTCACCCACATGGCGCCCGACGCCGCGCTGCGGTCGACGGTGGAGAAGGTGGCCGGACTCGACGCGGTCCGCGAAGTGATCAGCGTGATGCGGGTGGAGGGTGAGGTCCAGTGACCCCCGAGGCGACGGCGGCCCCGCACGTCACGGCGTATCGGCAGTGGCCAGGGGTGATCGAGGCCTACGCGGACCGGATCCAGGTCGACAGCGGCTGGCGGGTGGTGACCCTGCAGGAGGGCGGCACCCCGCTGCTCCCGGCGCCGGTGATCTCCGAGCGCACCGGCTGTGAGGTGCTGCTGAAGATCGAGGGCGCCAATCCCACCGGATCGTTCAAGGACCGGGGGATGACCGTCGCGGTCACCCACGCGCTGGGCAGGGGCGCCGAGGCGGTGCTGTGCGCCTCTACCGGCAACACCTCCGCGTCCGCCGCCGCCTACGCGGCGCGGGCCGGGATGTCCAGCGCGGTGCTGGTGCCCCGCGGCAAGATCGCGCTCGGCAAGCTCGCGCAGGCCACCGCCTACGGCGCGCGCATCCTGCAGGTGGACGGGAACTTCGACGACTGCCTGGAGCTGGCCCGCAAGACGGCCGCCGACTATCCGGTGACCGCGCTGGTGAACTCGGTGAACCCGGTTCGCCTGGAGGGGCAGAAGAGCGCCGCCTTCGAGGTCTGCGACGTGCTGGGGCGGGCCCCCGACGTGCACTGCCTGCCGGTCGGCAACGCGGGCAACATCACCGCCTACTGGCTGGGCTACACCGAGTACCACCGCGACGGGCTGGTGGCGTCCCGGCCGCGGATGTTCGGTTTCCAGGCCGCCGGGGCCGCGCCGCTGGTGCACGGCGCCCCGGTGCCGCAGCCGGACACCATCGCCACCGCCATCCGCATCGGCAGCCCGGCCTCGTGGAGCGGCGCGGTCCGCGCCAGGGACGAGTCGGGCGGACTGTTCGCGGCGGTCACCGACACCCAGATCCTCGCCGCCTACCGGATGCTGGCCGCTCAGGAGGGCGTGTTCGTCGAGCCGTCGTCGGCGACATCGGTGGCCGGACTTCTCCAGGTGATCGACGAGGGCAAGCTGACCAAGGGCGCCCTGGTGGTGTGCACCGTGACCGGACACGGCCTTAAGGACCCGGACACCGCGATGCACGGCGTGCCCGAGCCCGAGCCGACGCCGGTCGATCCCGCTGCGGTCGCGGCGGCGCTGGAACTGTCGTGAGCGCGTCCGCGCTCGCACCGGCCGGCGCGCGCGTCGCGGTACGGGTGCGGGTGCCCGCCTCCACCGCCAACCTCGGGCCGGGCTTCGACGCGCTCGGCATGGCGCTCGCGCTGTACGACGAGATCGACGTGGCGCTGGCGCCCTCCGGCCTCCAGGTCGAGGTGGCGGGCGAAGGCGCAGGCCAGGTGCCCACCGGCGAGGATCATCTGGTGGTGCGCGCGCTGCGCGCTGCCTGCGAGCGGCTGGACTACCGGCCCGGCGGCCTGGTGCTGCGCTGCCGCAACGCCATCCCGCACTCCCGCGGCCTCGGCTCGTCCGCGGCGGCCGCGGTGGCCGGCGTGGTGGCCGGATACGCCCTCGCCGGAATGGAACCGGACGCGGCGGTGTTGGACCTCGCGGCAGGATTCGACGGCCATGCCGACAACGCGGCCGCCAGCCTGCTGGGCGGACTGGTGATCGCGTGGCAGGAACAGGGCCGGTACCAGGCCGCTCGTCTGGAGCCCCACCGCGACATCGTCCCGGTGCTCCTGGTACCCGAGGAGAAGTCCTCCACCGAGGCCACCCGAGGGTTGTTGCCCGCGGCGGTACCGCATGCCGATGCGGCGTTCACCGCAGGGCGTGCCGCGCTTGCTGTGCACGCGCTGACGGCGGCTCCGCGCCTGCTGATGGCGGCGACCGAGGACCGGCTGCACCAGCCGTACCGTTGTCCGGCGTATCCGGAGACGGCCCGGTTGATGCATATATTGCGCGCCGCGGGGGTACCCGCTGCGGTGTCCGGAGCTGGGCCGACTGTGCTCGCACTGCCCGCGGCAGGCGATCTTCCAACGGCTGTCGACACTTGCGGCTACACTCCGCACAAACTCGGGATTGCCCGGGAAGGAACCATCGTCGAATACCGGTGATCGACCGACACGCACCCCGGTTGTTGCCGACGGGGCATATGACGACTAGTCTTAAAGATGTTCAGACACCGTGTGCAAGGGCGCCGGTGCCTAGCTCGGGGCCTCTCACTCGAGTCATCATCTCCCGCCCCCCGGTTTCTTGCCGTAGCGGGAAGGTTGGCACCCAGACCGTTGCTGCGGTGGAACTCCCGTATCGGTCGGCTCGACACCGCTGAGGTGGTTCGAGAGCCCTCCCATATCGGGAACAGGCGCCGTCCGCATCCCGTCGGACGGTGAGCACACTGGCTTGAGCTGTGCTCGAGTCGGTCAGGAAGGACCTGTGTGAACGACACTGATCTCTTGGGCAGCGACGCACCCGCTGCGGAATCCGCGGACAGGCGTCTGGCCGACACGGCTGACGCGACTTCGGAGAAGTCTGAGAAATCTTCGGACAACGGCGCGACCGCGCGCCGTCGTGGTGGTCTGTCCGGCATGGTGATGGCTGAGCTCCGTGAACTCGCCGGTCAGCTCGGTCTCACCGACACCGCCGGGCTGCGCAAGGGCGATCTGATCTCCGCCATCAAGGAGCGGCAGGGGACTCCCCCTTCCGCCCCGCGGCGTACCGCGAGCGAGCAACTCCCGCTCGAGAGCACCTCTGTCCCGGCGAGTTCCGTCGCGCCCGTCGAGGCGCAAGCCGCTCATGTCGAGCCGGCTCCGGGGGCAGTCGTCGCTTCGGCCCCGGTCACCGAGCCCGCGCGCACCGAACCGCGGACCGACGGCCAGCAGGACCGTGACGACCAGAGTCGTGACGACCAGAGTCGTGACGACCAGAACCGTGACGACCAGAACCGTGACCAGGACGGCGGTGACCGGTCCCGGAACCGGCGGCGGCGTTCGGGGCGGGGTGGTGACTCCGGCCGTTCCGAAGGCGACCAGAACCAGGGCCAGAACCAGCAGGGTGACCAGCGCGGCGGCCAGAACCAGGGCCAGAGCCAAGGTGACCAGCGCGGTGGCCAGAACCAGGGCGGCCAGGGTGGCGGCCAGAACCAGGGCGGTCAGAACCAAGGTCAGCGCGGCGGCCAGCGCGATGGTCAGAACCAGCGCGACCAGGGGGATGACGACGACGACGGCGGCCGCCGCCGGGGCCGTCGCTTCCGGGACCGCAACCGCCGCAACCGCGGCGAGCGCACCGACCGCCGCGACGGTGGCGAGCTGGAGATCCGCGAGGACGACGTGCTGCTGCCCGTCGCCGGGATCCTGGACGTGCTGGACAACTACGCGTTCGTCCGGACTTCGGGCTACCTTTCCGGTCCCAACGACGTCTACGTGTCGCTCTCGCTCGTGCGCAAGCACGGCTTGCGAAGGGGCGACGCGATCACCGGTGCGGTGCGCCAGCCCCGTGAGGGCGAGCAGCAGCGGCAGAAGTTCAACCCGCTGGTGCGGGTCGACACGATCAACGGCCTGGCCGCCGAGGAGGCCAGGAACCGCCCGGAGTTCACCAAGCTGACTCCGCTCTACCCCAACGAGCGGCTCCGCCTGGAGACCGAGCAGAACCAGATGACCACCCGCGTCATCGACCTGGTGATGCCGATCGGCAAGGGCCAGCGCGCGCTGATCGTCTCCCCGCCCAAGGCGGGCAAGACGATGATCCTGCAGGCCATCGCCAACGCGATCACCACGAACAACCCGGAATGCCACCTCATGGTCGTGCTCGTCGACGAGCGCCCCGAGGAGGTCACCGACATGCAGCGGTCGGTGAAGGGCGAGGTCATCGCCTCGACCTTCGACCGGCCGCCGTCGGACCACACGTCGATCTCCGAGCTCGCCATCGAGCGGGCCAAGCGACTGGTGGAGATGGGCCACGACGTGGTCGTGCTGCTCGACTCGATCACCCGGCTGGGCCGGGCCTACAACCTGGCGGCCCCCGCCTCCGGCCGGATCCTGTCCGGTGGTGTGGATTCCACCGCGCTGTACCCGCCGAAGCGGTTCCTGGGCGCGGCCCGCAACATCGAGGACGGCGGTTCGCTGACCATCTTCGCCACCGCGCTGGTGGAGACCGGTTCGACGATGGACACGGTGATCTTGGAGGAGTTCAAGGGCACCGGCAACGCGGAGCTCAAGCTCGACCGCAAGATCGCCGACAAGCGGATCTTCCCGGCCATCGACGTCAACCCGTCGAGCACCCGTAAGGAAGAGCTGCTGCTCAGCCCGGACGAGCTGGCCATCCACCACAAGCTGCGCCGCGTGCTGGCCGCGCTGGAGTCCCAGCAGGGCATCGACCTGCTGCTGGACCGCCTGCGCAAGACCAGGACCAACATCGAGTTCCTCATGCAGGTCTCGAAGTCGGCGCACGGCAACAACGGCGACGACTGAGCCGCCGCTGTCTCGACGCGAAAAGGGCCGCACCCCGCCGGGTGGCGGCCCTTTTCCGCTGAGGCACGACGACCTGCTCCGCCGCGAGCACGGGAACAACGCCGGGGTCGTCGCGGTTTCACGACGTGTCGGAGCGTCTGGCAGACTGATCCGGCTGACTGCGCAGCGACCGGTACGCAGTCCGGCTCCGGTTCACCCCGCAAGCGCGAACAGGGGACCCGGCGGCCATGAAGAGAGGACATTCCATGAAGCAGGGCGTTCACCCCGAGTACGTCGAGACGCAGGTCACCTGCGGCTGCGGCAACACCTTCGTCACCCGCAGCACGAAGTCGAACGGCCAGATCCACGTCGAGGTCTGCTCCAACTGCCACCCGTTCTACACGGGCAAGCAGAAGATTCTGGACACCGGCGGCCGGGTGGCGCGTTTCGAGAAGCGCTATGGCAGGCGCCAGAAGTAGGCAGCGCTGGACCTTCAGCACTTTCAGGTTCCGGTGCGGCGCGTCCGCCCACGGTAGGGCGGGCGCGCCCGGTGCGAGTGGGGAGCGGTGAAACCCCTGGACAGCGTGGACGCTGCGGCGGTGCGGGAGCTGGTGACCCAGCACGCCGAGCTGGAGCGGCAGTTGGCCGATCCGGCGCTGCACGCCGACCAGGATGCCGCCCGCAAGGTGGGGCGGCGCTACGGAGAGCTGACCCGGATCGTGCGGGTGGCCCGCGATCTCGACCAGGCCCGCGGCGACCTGGACACCGCCCGCGAACTGTCCGCCGAGGACTCCGCCTTCGCCGCGGAGGTCGAGACGCTGACCGAGCGGGTCCCGCAGCTGGAGAGCGAGCTCGCCGAGCTGCTGCTGCCCCGTGACCCCTACGACAGCTCCGACGTGATCATGGAGATCAAGTCCGGCGAGGGTGGCGCGGAGTCCGCGCTGTTCGCGGGCGACCTGCTGCGGATGTACCTGCGCTACGCCGAGCGGCACGGCTGGCGAGCCGAGGTGCTCGACGCCACCGAAGCCGACCTGGGCGGATTCAAGGACGTCACGGTCTCGGTGAAGGGCAGCCCGGCCACACCGGAGGTCGGCGTCTGGGAGCGGCTCAAGTTCGAGGGCGGTGTGCACCGGGTGCAGCGCGTCCCGGTGACCGAGTCGCAGGGACGGATCCACACCTCGGCGGCCGGCGTGCTGGTCTACCCGGAACCGGACGAGGTCGAGGTCGACCTCGACGAGAAGGACCTGCGCATCGACGTGTACCGCTCGTCGGGGCCGGGTGGGCAGAGCGTGAACACCACCGACTCGGCGGTCCGGATCACCCACCTGCCGACCGGCATCGTGGTGTCCTGCCAGAACGAGAAGTCGCAGATCCAGAACCGGGCCCGCGCGATCATCGTGCTCCGTGCCCGGCTGCAGGCGCTGGCCGAGGAGAAGGCGGAGCAGGAGGCCTCCGAGCGGCGCCGTTCCCAGGTCCGCACCGTGGACCGCTCGGAGCGGGTGCGCACCTACAACTTCCCGGAGAACCGCATCTCGGATCACCGGGTGAACTACAAGGCGCACAACCTGGACGCGGTGCTCGACGGGGATCTCGACAACGTGCTCGACGCGCTCACCTCCGCCGACCGGGAGCTGCGCCTTCGCAGCTCATGACGGCCAGCTAGCGTGCCTGTGGTGAACCGACTCCCGCTGCGCCTCGCCGTGCTCGAGGCGGAGCGGATCCTCTCCGACGCGGGCGTCGCGTCGCCGCGGGTGGACGCCGAACTGCTCGCCTCCCATGTGCTCGGCGTGCCTCGGGGCAGGCTGCCGATGGTGCCGCTGGTCGACCCACCCGTGGTCGAGGCGCTGCGCAAGCTGGTCGTCCAGCGTGCCGCCCGGGTACCCCTGCAGCACCTCACCGGGACAGCCGCGATGGGCGGGGTGGAGGTCGCCGTCGGGCCAGGCGTCTTCGTGCCCCGCCCGGAGACGGAGTCGCTGCTGATGTGGGGCCTGTCCGTGCTGG
>DASXOL010000133.1:0-5337 GCA_036494295.1 Pseudonocardiaceae bacterium | reverse complement strand
TGGATCGAGAGTGCCGGAGCGAGCCGCTTCCACCAGATCCATCCCGTATTTGGCCAGCGCCTCGTACGCGCCTTCCGGGGTCGCCGAGGTCACCCGCTGGCTGCCCCGCACCCGGGTGAGCGCCTCCAGGAACGCCTCCCGCGTGACCCCGAACTCCTTCAGACGCCGCCCCGCGGCAGTGGCGCTGCCCTCCTCGACCAGCGCCAGCACCAGATGCTCCACCGAGACGTACTCGTCCTTGAGCCGCTTCGCCTCCCGCTGCGCCGCCTCCAGCACCCGTGCCAGCCGTTGGGTCACCGCCACCTGCCCCGGCGACGCACCCGGGCCCGTCACCCTGGGTCTGCGCTGCAGATCGGTCTGGACAGCCGCCCGCAGGCCGTCGACGTCGAACTGTGACGACAACCGCGGCACCAGCCCGTCCTGCTGGTCGAGCAGCGCCAGCAGCAGGTGTTCCCCGTCGACCTCGGTGTGGCCGTAGCGCGTCCCGAGATTCTGCGCCTCCTGCAGCGCCTCCTGCGACTTCTGCGTCAGGCGGTTCATGTCCATACCAGGTCACTCCTCGAGCCGAGCCGTGGTGGACGGTGCGCGGACTGCGTTGCGGGGCGGGCGGGTACCGGCGCGGCGCATCGCGGCTTCGAGCACCTCGATCCGGTCGAGCAGGTCCATCACCAGCCCGATCGCGGCGTAATTCACCGAGAGACCGGCGCGCAACCGCTGGATCCGCGCCGCAGTACGCAGTTGCGCCGGTGCGAACCAGAGCCGGCCGCGTGCGTCGCGAGTCGGCTCCAGCAGACCCAGCGCGACGAACCTGCGGACAGTGTCGGGGTGCAGCCCCGCCCTGGTGGCGAAGCTCTCCAGGCTGAGCCTGGTCGGACGGGCCAGTGTGTAGCGGGCCATGTCACTTCCTGGGGTCGAAGGTCGATTCCCTGCCCAGCTGCTCGAACAGCTCGCGCTCCCGCTCCGTCAGCTTGCGCGGGACCATGATCTTGACCTCGGCGTACAGGTCGCCCGCAGTGCCGCGTGGGTTGGGCATGCCCTCGCCCCGCAGTCGCAACCGCCGTCCGGTGGACGAGCCGGGCGGCACCCGCACCTTCGCCTCACCACCGGGCGTGGTCACCGACACCGTCGCCCCCAACGCCGCCTCCCACGGCGCCAGCGGCAGGTCCACGGAGATGTCCCGCCCCTCGACCCGGTAACGGGGATGCCGCGCGATCCGCACCACCAAGTACAGGTCGCCGCGCTCGCTGCCCTGGGTGCCCTGACCGCCCTCGCCCGCCAGGCGGATGCGCTGCCCTTCGGTGACCCCGGGCGGAATGGTGACCTCGAGATCGACCTGCTGCCCAGGGCCGGACAGCGTGACATGGCGACGGCCGCCCCGGTATGCCTCCTCGACGGTCAGCTCGAGCTCGGCCTCCTGATCGGCCCCCTGAAGCGGCCCACCGCGACCCCTTGACCCGAACATGCTGCCAAACAGGTCCTCGAAGTCGATGCCGACATCCGCGGGACCGCCGCCGGAGTCCACCCACACCCCGCTGCCGCCGAACGGCGAGCCCCCGCCCGCCGCCGAGCCTGCGCGCGCACCGCGGCGCGCACCGCGTCCTCCGGCACGGGATCGGCGTCCCCCGACGCCTGCGGTGTCCGCGTATGCCTCGTAGTCCTCCGGAATCTGACGGAAGTCGGGTCCGAACCGGTCGTAGCGCCTGCGGGTATCCGGGTCGGCCAGCACGCTGTACGCCTCGCTGACCTCCTTGAAGCGCTCCTCGGCGCCCGGGTCCTTGTTCACGTCAGGGTGGTACTGGCGAGCCAGCTTCCGGTACTGGCGCTGGATCTCCCCGGTGTCGGCATTACGCGAGACACCGAGTGCGTCGTAGTAGTCGCGCGCCATCTGCGGCTAGCCTTGGCCACCGGCGACAGTGACCGCGCTGGGCCGCAACTGGCGCTCCGGCTCGCCGTATCCGGGGCGCAGCACCCGCAGCACCGTGCCCGGCTCCGCGTCGGTCTGCTGCTCGACGTTGACGACCTCGTGCCGGGCGGGGTCGAACGCCACCCCCACCTCGTCGCGACGGGGAAAGCCCAGGCGCTCCAGTACCGACAACGCCTGATCCCGCACCGCGCGGACGCCTTGGATGATCCTCTCGGGCTCGGCCTCGGCGTAGTCCAGCGCGAGGTCCAGATGATCGAGCACCGGCAACCACGCGGCCGCGACCCGCTCCGCCTCCGCGGCCCGTTCGCGGCCCAACTCACGAGCATGCCGCTTGCGCAGGTTGTCGAGGTCGGCCAGCGCCCGGCGCAACCGGTCCTCCAGTGCGGCCACTGCGGTCGCCTGCTGGTCTTCCGGTGCCCCGGTCTCCGGCTCGGCAGCACCGGGATCGACGCGCTCCGGTGCCGGCGCTGTGCCTGCCGGATCCGCATCCGATACCGTGACCGACGCGTTGGCTGCGGCCTCGCCGGACCTGGAACCAGCAGGCCTGCGGGCATCCTCCTGCGACCCTGGATCCATCTTCGCTGCCCTTAGCTGCGGTCGAACTCGGCGTCGATGACGTCCTCGTCGTCCGCCCCTGATGCACTGGACGAACCCTCCTGGGCCCCGGCTCCGGCACCTGCTGCCTGCGCCCCGGCACGCGAGCCGAGGCTCTGGTACATCTGCTGCAGCTCGCTGGTCAGTTCGCGGGCCCGCGGCGGAGCCACCTGCTCGTCGATGGCCTCGCGGGCTTCGTTGATCAGCATCTCGGCCCTGGACCGCTCGTGGCTGGGTGCCTGGTCGCCGAGCTCGTCGAGTTGGCGCTGCACCTGGTAGGCAGCCGTGTCCAGCTCGTTGCGGGCGTCGACGCCTTCGCGCAGCCGCTGGTCCTCGGCCCTGTTGCGGTCCGCGTCGGACACCATCCGCTCGACCTCGCCGCTGTCGAGGTTGGAGCTCTCGCTGATCGTGATGCGCTGTTCGGCCCCGGTGTCCCGGTCCCGGGCGGTGACATTGAGGATCCCGTTCGCGTCGATGTCGTAGGTGACCTCGACCTGCGGTTCACCCCGAGGAGCGGGCCGGATGTTCTCCAGCCGGAACCGGCCGAGCACCCGATTGTCCGCGGCGGACTCGCGCTCGCCCTGCAGCACCACCACGTCCACGGCGGACTGGTCGTCCTCCGCAGTGGAGAACACCTCCGAGCGCCGGGCCGGGATCGTGGTGTTGCGATCGATGATCCGGGTCATCACTCCACCACGGGTCTCCACACCCAGCGACAACGGGGTGACATCGAGCAGCAGGACATCGGACACCTCGCCCTTGAGCACCCCGGCCTGGATCGCGGCACCGACCGCGACGACCTCGTCGGGGTTGACCGTCATGTTCGGGTCCTTGCCGCCGGTCAACCTGCGGACCAGGCTCTGCACCGCGGGGATCCGGGTCGACCCGCCGACCAGGATCACCTCGTCGATATCCTCAGCGCTGACCTTCCCGTCACTCATCGCCTGCTTGACCGGATCCAGGGTCCGCTCCACCAGATCCGCGCTGACCTGCTCGAAATTGGCGCGGGTGACGGTCGCCTGCAGATGCTTCGGACCCGACGCATCCGCGGTGATGAACGGCAGGCTCACCTGCGTCTGCGTCACCGAGCTCAACTCGACCTTGGCCTTCTCCGCAGCCTCGAACAACCGCTGCAACGCCTGCGGGTCGGTGCGCACATCGATCCCATTGTCCTTCTGGAACCGGTCGGCCAGATAGTCCACCAACCTGCGGTCGAAATCGTCACCACCGAGGTGGCTGTCACCCGCCGTGGAACGCACCTCCACCACACCGTCACCGACATCGAGGATGCTCACGTCGAACGTGCCACCACCGAAGTCGTAGACCATCACCGTCTCGTGCTCGCGCTTGTCCAACCCGTAAGCCAACGCGGCCGCGGTCGGCTCATTGATAATCCGCAGCACCTCCAGGCCCGCGATCTTCCCCGCGTCCTTGGTGGCCTGACGCTGCGCGTCGTTGAAGTAGGCGGGCACGGTGATCACCGCCTCGGTCACCCGCTCACCGAGCACCTTGCCCGCGTCGTCGGCGAGCTTGCGCAGCACCATCGCGCTGATCTCCTCCGGCGCGTACAGCTTGCCCCGCACGTCGAACCGGGCCTCCCCGTTCGGGCCAGCCACCACATCGAAGGTGACCGCCCTGGCCTCCTCCTCGACCTCCTCGAAACGCCTACCGATGAACCGCTTCGCCGAATAGATCGTGCCCTTCGGGTTCATGATCGCCTGACGTTTGGCCAGCTGACCGACGAGCCGCTCACCGCTCTCAGTGAACGCCACCACCGAAGGCGTCGTCCGCGACCCCTCCGCATTCGGGATCACGTCAGCCTGACCCCCCTCCCACGCAGCGATAACCGAGTTCGTCGTACCCAGATCGATACCAGCAGCCTTGGCCATGAAGTACTCCTCACACCAGGTCGCGGACCCCCACCGGTCACCCGGCACGGGCGGGGACGGGTGCTCAGCGCGTGCCGCCCGCCTAGAGGCCGACGCCGTCTTCGCAGCACCGCGCGGACCGGTGACGGTGGCGCCGGCAAGTTCGCGCGGTCGACTCCTTCGCGCAGCGGAATCGAAGGTCTTGCGCCCTAACCGCATTTTGGCAAGAAGGTGGGCACCCGAGCCTGGTCACCGGAGGCCCAAATCGGAGGCGGAGGCTTCACCTGAGGGCACGAACCTTGCAGACAAGGTCCGCCCTCGCCTGATGTGGGTCCTACCTACTGCTCAGCGACGCGACAAGATTGATAGTGGTGGCCGGCCCGATCCGGAGAAGCTCCGCGCTGCCCTGGGTGTGACCGGCGCGTACCAGCACGAGCGCGACCGCGATCAGGCTGGCGACCGCTGCGCTGAGGAGTAGCACGTCGGCCACGGCGCTGTCACGCACACAGCATTCCCTCTCGCCGTGATCGATTGGGCAGGACCGGCGAACCGCTGACGGCTTCGGCGTCGCGCTCCGGGGGCAGATCGATCGTCGACACCTCGTGCTGGCAGGTCGGGGTGCTGCCCGGCGGTAGTACCTACCGTCACAGTCGCGCGCGCTGAGAGCACATGTCAGGTGGTGGGCAACCTCGTGGACGCACTCGAGCTCGCACGGTGGCAATTCGGGATCACCACCGTCTATCACTTCCTCTTCGTGCCAGTCACGATCGGGATGGCCTTCGTCGTCGCGGGCTTCCAGACCGCCTGGTTCGTCACGAAGAAGCCGGTCTACCTGTCCCTGACCAGGTTCTTCGGGGCGATTTTTCTGATCAAACTCGCAGTCGGTGTGGTGACCGGGATCGTGCAGGAGTTCCAGTTCGGCATGAACTGGAGCGCGTACTCGCGGTTCGT
>DASXOL010000132.1:0-6065 GCA_036494295.1 Pseudonocardiaceae bacterium | reverse complement strand
GCCCGATGCCGAGGCACTGCCCGAAGCGGAGGTGCCGCTGAACACGGTCACGTTCACCGAGGTGGACGGGCGGACCACCCTGACGCTCCTGGTGGAGACCACGACCAAGGAACTCCGCGACGTGATCATCAACTCCGGCATGGAACTCGGCATGCAGGAGCAGATGGAGCTCCTCGAGCAGATCGCGATCTCGCTTCACTGAGTCGTACCGGCCGCTGGGGTGAGCCGGGTGGCGAACGCCGCCACCGCGGCGGCGGTGGCGAGGACGAGGACGGCGGCCTGCGGCCCGTCCAGAACGCGGCCGATGCCCAGGCTGAGTGCCAGCGTGACGAGGGCGACCCCCAGCGCGGTCCCGAGGCTGCGGGACATGCTGACCAGCCCACCCGCGGTGGCGGCGGCCCGGGTGGGGACGGTGCTCATGATGAGGGTGTTGTTGGCCGGCGTGAAGGTGCCCAGTGCGACACCGAGCAGGGTGAGCAGCGGGACCAGCCACGGGGTGGTGGGTGGAGTGGCCAGCAGCCCGAGGAGGGCGGTGCTGCTCACCGCGGCGCCGAGCGTGGCGCGGGTGCGGTCGGTCCAGGAGCGCGGCAGCAGCCGGTCGGCTCCGATCGCGGCGAGGGCGAAGCCGGCCGGAAGGGCGGTGAGTACCAGTCCGGCGCGGAGTTCGGAGGAGCCGGCGCTGGTCAGCACGATCGGGACCAGCACGAGGGGGCCGAACAGCACGAGGTAGCCGCAGAGCGCCCCGACCAGCCCGGTCGCGACGGTGCGGCTGCGCAGCAGCGTCAGGTCGACCAGCGGGGCCGCGGCGCGGCGTTGGCGCGCGACGAACCCGGCGGTGGCAGCCGCCGAGACGACCAGCAGCAGTACCGCGATCCAGCCGGACAGGGCAGGACCCGATGCGGCCGAGATCCCGAGCAGCAGGCTGGTGGTGGCAATGACCAGCAACAGCAGGCCGGACCAGTCCAGCGCTGCGGTGCGGGCGCGGTGGTGCGTGCGGGGTAACAGGTAGATCCCGGCCAGGACACCGAGGACCCCCACGGGGATGTTGATGCCGAACACCCACCGCCACCCCAGGGTGGACACCAGCAGCCCGCCCGCGGTGGGTCCCAGTGCCAGGCCGAGGGCCTGGGCGCCCGCCTGCAGGCCCAGCGCGGTCCGCATCCGCTGCGCGGGAGCGCTGGTGGCGACCAGTGCGACGCTGTTGGCCTGCAGCATCGCCGCGCCGAGCGCCTGCACGACCCGGAAGCCGATCAGCATCCCCAGCGACGGCGCCAGGCCGCACACCGCCGACGCGGCGGTGAACACCAGGAAGCCGTAGAGGTAGATCAGCTTGCGGCCGTGGATGTCGGCGAGCCGGCCGACCGGGACCAGCAGCGCGGTCAGCGCCAGCAGGTAGGACAGCGACACCCACTGCACCGCTGCCAGCGAGGTGTGGAACTCCGCCCGCAGCGGACGGTAGGTCAGCGTCACGATGCTGGCGTCGAGCTGGCCCATGAACGCGCCGAAGCACACCGTGCCCACCGCCAGCAGCCAGCCGTGCGGCCACTCGCGCAGCCGGGCGGGCCGGGCGCGCTCGCGCCCCAGGACACCCAGCGGTCCGCCCACGCTCACCGCCGTCCCGGTTCAGTGGAAACCTCGCAGGCAGACTATATCTGTGTCCGAGCTAATTGTCGTCCGGATGTCGGTATGCTCACCGGATGCCCGGCTGCCCACCGGAGACGTCGTCCTCGGCGGACGCTCGCGCCTTGACCGAGGTCGTCACCCGGCTCCGCCGGGTCCTGCGCACCAGCATCCGCAGCGACTACCCGTGGGAAGCCCTGCCGATGGCTCAGGTCGAGCTGCTCATGGCGCTGCGCGAGCAGCCGCCGGCCCGCGTCGGGGAGCTCGCGATCCGGCTGCGGCTCGCCCCGAACACCGTCAGCGGCCTCGTCCAGCAGCTCGTCGTCAACGGTCTGGTGACCCGGCAGGCCAGCACCGCCGACCGGCGCGCCGCGATGGTCACCCTCACCGAGGCGGGCCGCGCCCAGCTCGTCGCGTGGGACAACGCCCATCGGGAGCGCATCGGCACGGCCCTGGAGCACCTGCCGCCCGGCGAGCGGGCCGCCGTGCACGCGGCCCTGCCCGCCCTCGCTCACCTGGTCGAGCACCTCGCCGAACCGGCCCGCGCCGAACCGGCGGTCGCCGCGCCCCCCGCTGCGCCCACGCCACCGTCGCACTGACGCCGCGAACTGCTGGTAGACCCCGTATTCGTGCGGACTAGGCCAGCACGTGGCCGGACCGCTGAAGACGCCGACCAGTGCGGTGCCCGCCAACCACCGGTGACCGGCGGGCGAACGCTTCCGGTCACCAACGCCGGCTCAACGCTCGTGCCGGTACCGGCCCGGGGTGACTCCGAGTCGTCTGCGGAAGATCCTGGTCATGTGGCTCTGGTCGGCGAATCCACACGCACTGGCTATTTCTCGCAGTGCGAGTCCGGTGCGACGCAACAGTGTCCGCGCGTGGGCGATGCGCTGTTGGACGACAAATTCATGCGGTGTCGTGCCGGTGGCGTTACGGAACTGGCGCGCGAAGTGGAATCTGCTCAGCGCTATCGATCCCGCGAGGTCCTCGAGCCCGATGTTCTCGTGGATATGGTCGCGGATGTAGTCCCGTACGAGTCGGATCTGGCGGAAAGTCAGACAGTCGTTCACGCCCGGTTCGCGGAATCTGATCTGCGAGTGGCGCCGCAGGAGGTGTACCGCCATCTGACAGGACAACGAGTCGACCATCAACTGGCTGCCGAGATCGCCCTGAGCCGCTTCGGCGGCTATCTGCGCCGCCGTGCGGTAGATCGCCGGGTCGTCGGCCTTCAACACGTCCCGCAGGTCGACATCGGCGACCTCGCGGTCGTACATCTGACGACAGGTCTCGGTGACCTCCTCCTGGCCGAGGAAGATCAACGACACCTCGATGTCCTGTGACCACATCCATCGCGAGTCCGCCGCACGCGTCATAAGGGACACATCGCCAGGGCCGAGCGCATCCTCCGACCAGTCACCGTCGATCTGACGGCTCATGTCCGTGCGGCCGCGGTGGTACACCACGATCGTGTAATCCCGCACCGGCGGCACCTTCACATCGGAGCCGCTGTACCGGAAACCGCGCACGCTCAACCCCCGCCACCCGTCGTCAGGATTGCGTACGGTCAATTGTCCGGGCACCCAGATGGGCACCTCGTCGGGAGTGATCAGATCCGGCCCCAACGACGCCACCACCTCTCGACTCGACGCGGCACGTGTTTTCTATCACGCCGCGCGCGCCGAGACTTTCCGGCGACCAGCCTCATCCGCTCCGGCGAATGGCCTATTCGCGAGCCGGCTCCGCGTCACCGGGTCGGTACGGACCGTCACAGAAAACGTTCGACCAGAACGCGTGATCCCACGCGTGGCACCGCACATTTGTTCTATGTCTGCGCATTCTCGTTCAATCGCCGCGGCCGCCCGCACGTGCAGTGTGTGCTGGGCGGGACACGGGGCGCCACGGGCGACGCCCAGGGTCAATCGAGTACGGGAGGGCGGCCTCGTGACGGTTCAGCGGGACGGGCGACATGCCGGTAAGGCGCACTGCAGTCCGATGCGCCACAGCTGCGTTCGGTGCGCCTTGGAACGGTCGTCGGATTCCACCTACCGGCCCCTCTTCTGCGTTGCCGCCGAATGGTGGTCCGGCGCGCCATTCACCGGCTACCTGCGACGGCTGGCACGGCGACGGTGGAAGTCTGCGCAACTGTGGTCCGCCGCGCATCGGGTGGGCGGTGATGGTCGCGGTGGATGGGACCTGCCGGGATGAACAGGGATTCAGGGCCGCATCGGGGCCGGCCGCAACCGTGCGCCGCGCGGCCGGTCATCGGGGTGGACGCAGGCCGTGCAGGTTGCGGTACGCGGCCCGCTGCGGGCTCCGCCAGTCGCACAGCAGGGCGGGATCCGGTCGGTGGACCTGCACTCCCAGCGGGCGGCAGACGTCGATCGGGTCGCGGGCATCGGGACCCCACAGCGGCACCGAAAGGTCACCGCCGGGGCAGGTGGACAGCGCACACAGCATGTCGATCTCGGCGAAGAACTCGAAGTAGTCCCCGCGCCGGGCGGGGCAGGCCGTCATGAAATAGCGGTCCTCGTCGTTGAGTCCGGTGCACTGGAAGACATTGAGCACGTCGTGCACGTCGAACTCGGTCAGTCCGTACGGCAACACGGCCCGGACCAGGTTCGAGTGGCAGTGGAAGTCGAAGTCGGTCCCGCTGAGCATCCGGTTGACGTAGGGATCGCAGCGGGTCCCCAGCAGGTCGTGGACCCGGCCTCCGTCCTCGTCGATCCCGTAGCCCGCCAGGCTGTCCGCGGTGATCGTCGCCATCGGGCGCAGGAACGGCAGCGTGGACCACAGCCGGTCGAAGGTGCTCACATGAGCGGCCTGCAACTGCCGGGTGCGGGCGGCCCACATGCGTTCGCGGGGGTCGTGGCGGTTCCAGAGGTTGAGGTCGCCGACCTGGGGCCCCTCGATGGCGACGATGCGGCACACGTGCCCGGCCGGTACCTCCCAGGCCCGGCCCGAGCGCAGCGGCACCACGAACTCCTGCACCAGTTCGCGCCCGGGCGCCTCGGCAACGCGGCGATAGAACTCACGGTCGACGTCCAGCGCGCCTCCGGGCCCTGCCTGGTAGGCGGCTTCAGGTGATGGCATCGGCACAGACTGCCCGAAGCCGTCGTCCGTGACCGCACCGGTCCCGATCACGCCGCTGGTCGTTTGCCCGCTGCCCACCACTGCCCTTCCTGCGTCTCGTGCCGGTGCGCGTCGGCCATCACCTCCTCGTACGGCCGGGCCATCGGATTGACCAGAGCGGCGTACCACGCGGTTTGGCATTCGTCGCCGCAGAAGTCGTCCGACGGTGAGTTGCCGAGCGAGTTCCCGCAGATCCGGCACAGGAAGGCGGTCGCCGCGTCGCGGGTGTCCCAGTCGGCCACGGCTGCCTCCGATCCACTCGGGCGAATTCCCACCTCGTCTGAGATATCGCTGCGGCGGGCGCTTTCGTGTCCCCGGTCAATTGCACTGAGCTGTCGCGACAGTGGACGCGAGGTCCCGTTGCGTTACGTGGACGCGGGCATGCGTTCGAGCGGATTCGGTGGTGCGGCGGGCATTCGATCCCCACCGCCTGCCGCACCACCGGTTCTGCTGCGCACCTCTCAGCCGGCTCCGCATCGGTAGAGGGTCTGGGCGCCGCCGCCGAACGGCAGCGGGCTCTGCTCCTGAGCCGATTGCCGGGTGCCGCCGTATGCGCCGGGTGGCACGAGCCGGCAGTGTTGCTGCACCCACTGGACGCGTTGCGCCGTCGCGGCACTACGCCCGAAGAAGCCGCCGAATCCCCCGGTGCGCTGCCGGGCCGCCGCCGCGCCGCCGGGCTGCCGCAGGCCGCCGCGCTCGGCGACGAGCACGAACCTCAGCTGCCCCTGCCCGACCCACTGCGCGAGCTGCTGAACCGTGGGTGCCGGGTCTCCCCCGCTGAAGCCACCCATGCCGATCACAGTCGCGTCGCTGCCCAGCAGGTAGGACTCGGCGGCCATCGCACCGCCCTCCACGGCCAGCGCGATCCGGGCACCGCCGGAGTGCGCCTGGGCGTAGCTGAGGATCCTGCGCTGTTCGGCGTCGAGCGAGCCGCTCATCATGCCCCGGAACTGCCGCGGAATCTGGCCACGGGCCAGCTGCTCCGCGATGCCGCGGATCGCCGGGTTGTCGGCCAGGCCGCTGCGCTGGAGCTGCTGCTGCATTCCGTGCCGTCCGCCGAACATGCCGCCGGGCGGACCGGCCTGGGCCATCGCACCGCCCCCGGTACTGGCGAAGGCGGTCGCCGCCGACCAGACGCCGGGAGCGAGCAGGAGCGCGACCACGGCCAGCGCGCCGGCCACTCGCGGCGCTGCGCCGGCCCGCCCACCGTCCTGCGAGCTCAGGCGGCCGAGCGCGAGCGCGACCACCGCGGCGAGGGCGAGCGCCGCCACGGCGTAGCGCAACCAGCCGTTCCAGGCGAGATCGCGGGAGATCAC
>DASXOL010000131.1:0-6077 GCA_036494295.1 Pseudonocardiaceae bacterium | reverse complement strand
CCGACATCGTCGCCTGGTTGAAGAAGATGCGCCCGAAGTGCTCGCGGTCGGGAAAGACCTCGTCCTGGCGGGGCAGGAATGCGCCGCCGGAGTCGACCAGGTAGATGCACGGCAGCCGGTTCTGCAGCGCCACTTCCTGGGCGCGCAGGTGCTTCTTGACCGTCATCGGGTAGTAGGTGCCGCCCTTGACGGTGGCGTCGTTGGCGACGATCACGCATTCGCGCCCCGCCACCCGCCCGACGCCGGTGATGATCCCCGCGGCGGGCGCCTCGTCGCCGTACATGCCGGTGGCCGCCAGCGGGGAGAGCTCGAGGAACGGTGAAGACGGGTCGACCAGGGCGTCGACGCGGTCGCGGGGCAGCAGCTTGCCGCGCTCGACATGGCGGGCGCGGGCCCGCGACGGTCCGCCCAGCCGGGCGGTGGCCAGCCGCTCGCGCAACTCGGCGACCAGTGCGGCGTGCGCCTCGCCGTTGCGGGTGGCGGCCTCGTCGGCCGGATCGACCGCGGTGGCCAGAGCGGGGGCGTCCATGCCCGCCTCCTTCCGGTTAACGCTCGTTAACACGTTAATGCTCGCTAACCTCTCGCGCTAGAGTCGACAGGTATGGTCCAGCCCTCATCGCCGTCCGGATCCTCGGCCTCATCCTCGACCGCATCCTCGGCCGCACCGAACGGCACCCCGACCAGGCGGGAGCAGATCCTCCGGGTGGCGGCAAAGCTGTTCGCGCTGCACGGGTTCCACGGGGTGAGCATCGCCGAACTGGGCGCGGCGGTGGGCGTGAGCGGGCCCGCCCTGTACCGGCACTTCCCCGGCAAGGAGGCGCTGCTGTCGGAGATGCTGGTAGGGATCAGCGAGTACCTGCTCGACGGCGGCACCGGCCGCGCCTCCGGCGCCGACGACCCGGCCGAGGCGTTGCGCGAGCTGATCGAGTTCCACGTCGACTTCGCGATGCGCCATCCCGAGCTGATCATCGTGCAGGACCGTGACCTGGCGAACCTGCCGGAGGAGTCCCGCCACAAGGTCCGTGCGCTGCAGCGTGCCTACGTGGAGATCTGGGTGGACACCCTGCGCAGGCTCACCCCCGGGCTGCCCGCCGACACCGCGCGGATCGCCGCGCACGCCGCGTTCGGGCTGCTCAACTCCACACCGCACAGCGCCACCGGATCGGACCCGCGCGAGGTCGGCGCGATGCTGCGCAGGATGGCGCTCGGCGCGCTGAACGCCCCGGTGGTCAGCGGCGCCGTCCCGCCAGGCACCACCCCGCCTGCCCGGTAAACCCGCTCGGCGGCGGCACCGGCCGGTTTGCCCCCCGCGGCGTCGCGCATCAGAATCCGGCGGCCGCGCCCAGCCCCCGCGACGCGATACCGGCCGCCCGGTGTTGGATGAACCGCCGTTGAGCCGCAGACGAGGAGCGACGTGTCGCGCATAGGCATCACCGGCCACTCGACGCTGACCGCAGAGACGACTCAGCTGGTGGCCGGCGCGCTGCATGAGGTGCTCGCCGCGCGAGCCGACCGCACCCTGGTCGGGGTCAGCTGCCTGGCGCGCGGCGCCGACCAGCTCTTCGCCCGGGCGGTGCTGGAGCTGGGCGGCGAACTGGAGGTCGTGCTCCCCTCCGCGGACTACCGAAGGCACAAGGTCAAGGCCGACAACGCGGCCACCTTCGACGAGCTGCTCAGCCGGGCGAGCGCGGTGTGCACGCTGCCCTTCGAGTCCTCGAACCGCGAGTCCTACCTGGCCGCCAACGAACACATGCTGTCCATCGTGGACAGTGTGGTGGCGGTCTGGGACGGCAGACCGCCGGAGCGCCCCGGCAGCACCGGCGACGTCGTCGAACGCGCGCGTGCGCTGCAGCTCCCGGTCGCCGTGGTGTGGCCGGAGGGCGCCGAGCGGACGTAGCACGCGCATTCCGGTTCGGGTCGTGCACGAATCGGCGAACCGGGCACCGCGCTTAGGGTGGGCGAGCAGCGTCTTTCTGAGCAGGCCGAACAGCATTCATTCAGTGAGGAGCACATGAACGCGATCAACCATCAGGTTCGCCTCGCAGGCAGGCCGACCGGAATGCCGGCCGCGCAGAACTGGGACCACACCGAGGAACCGGTCGGCGAGCCGGGTGAGGGACAGTTCCTGGTGCGGGTGACGCACGTGTCGCTGGACCCGGCGATGCGCGGCTGGCTGAACGACGCCCCGTCCTACATCCCGCCGGTCCGGATCGGGGACGTGATGCGCGCGGGTGCCGCGGGCGAGGTGATCGCGTCGAACAACCCGCGGTTCGCGCCGGGCGAGCAGGTCACGGGTGTCTTCGGCGTCCAGGAGTACGCGATCTCCGACGGCGGCAACGTGACGCGGGTCGACACCTCCGCAGCGGCGCTGCCCACCTATCTCAGCGCGCTGGGCATGACCGGCATGACCGCGTACTTCGGCCTGTTGGAGGTCGGCGCACTGCGCGAAGGCGACACCGTGCTGGTCTCCGCGGCGGCAGGCGCGGTGGGCAGCATCGCCGGGCAGATCGCCAAGATCAAGGGCTGCCGGGTGATCGGCATCGCGGGCGGTGAGCAGAAGTGCCGGTGGCTCACCGAGGAGCTCGGCTTCGACGCCGCGATCGACTACCGGGCCGGGTCGCTGTCCCGCGAGCTGCGCGAACACGCTCCCGACGGGGTGGACGTCTTCTTCGACAACGTCGGCGGCGACGTGCTCGACGCCGGGCTGGCCAGGCTGGCCAGGGGCGCCCGGGTGGTGATCTGCGGTGCGATCAGCCAGTACAACGCCGACCACGTGCAGGGCCCGTCGAACTACCTCAGCCTGCTGGTCAACCGGGCCCGCATGGAGGGGTTCCTGGTGACCGACTACGCCGACCGGTTCCGCGCGGCGGGCGCGGAGATGGCCCGCTGGATCGGCGAGGGCCGGCTGCGCTCGCACGAGGACCTCGTCGACGGGTCGGTGACGGACTTCCCGGACACCCTGCTGCGGCTCTTCCGCGGGGAGAACACCGGCAAGCTCATCCTCCGGATCGCCGGGTCCTGAGCGGCCGCGCCGACCGCACCGCACCGGTCGCCGTCGGGTGCGGTCGGCGCAGGTAGTCCCCGTCACACCCGGCATCGCGCGGCCGCACCGGCGATCCGCAGGTGAGGCCGGGTGCGTCCGTGGTGAGCACCGCCACGTCGTTGACCATTCGTCGTGATCCACTGGACGCCCAGCGGGTCGCTGACCGACCGCTCGTCGCGCCAGCCGACGCACCGAGCGCAACCGGTCGACTCCAGCTGGAGTTCGGATCACCGATCCGGTTACCTTCCGTCGGTCGCAGATCACGATCTGGTTGCGAGCCAGAGCCGCCCTTGTGCCCCCGAACCGGGACGGCTGCTGTCCTGGCCCGAGGACCAGATCCCGTCGCGAAGGGATCCGGAAAGTTGGCGCGTCACCGCTCCCCCCGCGGTAGGCGGCACCCTGAGGTTGCCCCCACACATGCTTTTCCCGAAGTCACCGAGACCGTGCGCCGAGGCGCCCACCGTCTCGCTCCGCCCAATCCGGCCACCCGAGGCCGGGCCGTGACCGCAGCGGTCGCGGCGGGTGCCCTGGCTGTCGCCGGGCATTCGCTCACCGCCAACGCGGCGGTGGGCACCGAGCACTCGCCGCAGGCCCGCACCTCCGACTTCCAGGAGGTCCAGGGCGTCACCTCGGCATCCCTGGCAAGTCCGGTGCAGTCGCAGGCCGCCGAGGTCGTCCGGCTGGCTCCCGCCGCCGACCAGCAGGTCGAGCTCCAGGCGCTGAGCCGGGGCGTCGACCGGGCCGACCGCGCCGCGCGCGAAGCCCGCCTGGAGGCACTGCGCAACCGCCTCGGCGTGCCGTACGAGGCGGGCAACAACCACAGCCTCGACGGCTGGATCGCCAAGGCGCTCGGCGTGCTGGGCCTGCCGCAGGCGCTCGCGCCGGGCGTCAAAGAAGTGATCATGCACGAGTCCAACGGCAACCCCGACGCGATCAACGAGTTCGACAGCAACGCGCTGGCCGGGCATCCCTCGCAGGGCCTCATGCAGACCATCCCGACCACCTTCGAGCAGTGCGTCGCACCCAGCCTCCAAGGCCGCTCGATCACCGACCCGGTCGCCAACATCACCGCGGGCGTGCGCAGCATGATTGCCCACCACGGCCTGGAGACGGTGCTGAACGGCGGTCGCTACGACTCCAACGGCAACTACCTCGGTTACGGTGGGGCCGGCTGCTCGTCCTACGACCTGTCGCAGTACGCGAGCGAACTGACCAAACTGTGGACGGACGAGCCGCTGCCGAACGTCTGACAGGACGAGGAGGTGGCCTTGACCGAGGGCAGGGACCCCCAGGTCCACCCGCAGGAGACCGTGGACCGGCTCGAAGCCGACGCGCTCGCAACCGGCGAGCCCCGCGCCGAGAACGACCCCGGCGACGGCCCCGATGTCCAGCAGGACCCGGTCTACGACCAGGACAAGGACGTCGAGGACCTGCCCGGAGGGGCGGGCGAGCGCGGAGGCTCCACCTCGGAGCCTTCCGGCTGACCTCCCGCCCCTCGGTCAGGCTCCCGCTCAGGTGTCGGGGTCGAGCCCGCCGCGCGCGACGAGCTGCCTGGTGATCACACCCCGCTGAATCTCGTTCGTGCCTTCGCCGACGATCATCAGCGGGGCGTCCCGGAAATAGCGTTCGACGTCGAACTCGGTGGAGTAGCCATACCCGCCGTGGACCCGGATCGCGTCGAGCGCGATCTGCATCGCCGTCTCCGAGGCGAAGAGCTTCGCCATCCCGGCCTCCATGTCGCAGCGCCGCCCGGAGTCCAGCTTGCGGGCCGCGTGATAGAGGAGCTGCCGGGCGGCGGTGAGCCTGGTGGCCATCTCGGCGAGCAGGTCACCGACCGACTGGTGCTGCCAGATCGGCTTGCCGAAGGTCTCCCGCTGCCGGGCATAGCGCAGCGCGTCGTCCAGCGCGGCGCGCCCGACACCGGTGGCGCGGGCGGCCACCTGGATCCGGCCGATCTCCAGCCCCCGCATCATCTGCGCGAACCCGCGGCCCTCCTGCCCGCCGAGCAGCGCGTCGGCAGGAACCCGGGCACCGTCGAACACCAGCTCACAGGACTCCACGCCCTTGTAACCGAGCTTGGGCAGGTCCTTGGACACGGTGAGCCCCGGGGTGCCCTGCTCCACCAGCAGGACGCTGATCCCGCGATGCGGCGGATCGGCGTCCGGATCGGTCTTGCACAGCACCGCGATGAGGCCCGCGCGGCGCGCATTGGTGATCCACATCTTGGTGCCGTCGAGCCGGTAGCCGTCACCGTCGCGGCGGGCGACGGTGCGCAGCGCCTGCAGGTCCGACCCGCCGCCGGGCTCGGTGAGCGCCATGGTGGCCCGTACCTCGCCGGTGGCCAGCAACGGCAGCCAGCGCGCCCGCTGCTGCTCGGTGCCGTGCTCGCGCACCAGGGTGGCCACCACGGTGTGCCCGCCCATCGCACCCGCCAGGCTCATCCAGCCCCTGGCGAGCTCCTCGGTGACCATCGCGAAGCACGGCACCGACACCTGCATCTGGCCGTACGGCTCCGGGATGGCCAGCCCGTAGACGCCGAGCTGTTTCATCTGCTCGATCAGCCTCTCCGGGTAGGTGTCGGCGTGCTCGAGCTCCCGCGCCACCGTGCGCACGTCGCGGTCGACGAACTCGCGAACCGTCGCGACGATCGCCCGCTCCTCCTCGCTGAGCTGTTCCATGGCCCGTGCGCTCAGTGTCCGGTGAACCCGGCCGGGCGGCGCTCCATGAACGCCTGGACGGCCTCACCGAGGTCCTTGCTGGGCAGGAACGCGGCGTTCCACGCGGCCACGTAGCGCAGCCCCTCGGCGACGCTGGCCTCGCGGCGCACGCCGAGTACGTCCTTCACGCCTTGGACCACCAGCGGCGGGTTGCCCGCGATCTCGGCTGCGAGCGCGTGCGCGGCGTCCAGCAGCGCGGCCTGGTCCGGGTACACGTCGTTGACCAGACCGATCCGCTGCGCCCGCTCCGTGTCGACGTCCCTGCCGGTGAAGGCGAGCTCGCGCAGGTGGCCCTCGCCGATGATCCCGGCAAGGCG
>DASXOL010000130.1:0-4961 GCA_036494295.1 Pseudonocardiaceae bacterium | reverse complement strand
CCACGTCGGCGACCGGTTCATCGACACCGCCATGTTGTCCAACCTGGGCCGGATTCCCGATCCGCCCACGTTCGGCGAGGACTCCGCCCGCAGGCCGCCGGAGCTGTGGTTCTCCCCGCCGTGCGACCCCGCCTGCAGTGTCGCCATCGGCGTCGCCACCGTCGGCGACCGGCTCAACCTGGTGACCCGCTACCGGTACGAGCAGTTCGACCCCGCGGCGGCGGGCGAGTTCACCGATCTGCTGATCGCCCACCTCGAGGGCAAGCGCAACCGTCCCCCCGACCGGTAGCGATCAGCGCCTGCGCACGGTGCGCTGCACGTTGCGCATCTTGGCGCCCTGGGGCATCGGGCCCTTGGGCATCGCCGCGCCCCTGGCGGCCAGCACGGTCAGCTTGTTCTCCAGCGTCTCCACCTGGTCCGCGCTGATGTTGCGGGGCAGCTTGGCCAGGTGGCGCTGCAGCCCGGACAGCGGGACCTGCCCGTCGTTGTTGCCCACCGTGACGTCGTAGATCGGGGTGTCGCCGATCAGCCGGGACACCCGCTTCTTCTCCTGCGCGAGGAGCGGCTTGAGCCGGTGCGGCGCGCCCTCCGCGACCAGGATCACCCCCGGACGCCCGATCACCCGGTGCACCGCGTCCAGCTGCGTGGTGCCCGCGACCGCGGGAGTCACCTTCCACTTGCCGCGCATGTTCTCCAGCGCCCACGCCGCGGCGCCGGGCTGTCCCTCGGCCTTGCCGAAGACGTTGCTCTGCACCCGCCTTCCGAAGATCATCACGGCGGCGAGCAGACCCAGCGCGATGCCCAGCGGGAGCAGCACCCACTGCTGGCCGAACAGCAGGCCGATGACGAAGGCCACCGCCGTGACCAGCACGACAGCGCCGATCATCAACGGCAGGAGCTTCTTGTCCTCGCGGCGCTGCACCTTGAACGCCTCGAAGATCTGCGCCCTGCGCTGCTTCGAGGCGGCGCGGCGCTCCTGCTTGGCGGCCTTCGCCGCCTCCTTGTCCTTCGCGCCGGCCGAACCGGGCTTCTTCGCAGCATTGGGGGGCATGGGGCACAGGATACGGCCGAACGTGTCCACCCGGCCGGGACCACGATCTGACCAGGATCCGCCGGTTACCGACGGTAGCCGCGCTGCGGGTCAGCGGGCCAGGATGCTGCTCGCCTCCTGCGCGGCCGGGCCTGCCGAGACGAGGTGCGCGAGCTGCTCGGGAACCTGCTCGCCCCGGTGCGCGACGGCCTGCGCGTAGAGCCTGCCCGCGCGGTAGGACGAGCGCACCAGCGGTCCGGCCATCACCCCGGAGAAGCCCATCTGCTCACCCGCGGCGGCGTGCTCGACGAACTCCTCGGGCTTCACCCAGCGGTCCACCGGGTGGTGGCGGGGCGACGGGCGCAGGTACTGGGTGACGGTGAGGATCTCGCAGCCCGCGGCGTGCAGGTCGGCCATCGCCGAGGTCACCTCGTCGGGCTCCTCGCCCATTCCCAGGATGAGGTTGGACTTGGTGACCAGCCCGGCGTCCCTGGCCCTGCTCAGCACCTCCAGCGAACGCTCGTAGCGGAACGCGGGCCGGATCCGCTTGAAGATCCGCGGCACCGTCTCCAGATTGTGCGCCAGGACCTCGGGTGCCGCGCCGAACACCTCGGCGAGCTGGTCGGGCCGGGCGTTGAAGTCCGGGATGAGCAGCTCGACGCCGGTGCCCGGGTTGAGCCGGTGGATCTGGCGCACCGTCTCGGCGTAGAGCCAGGCCCCGCCGTCGGGCTGGTCGTCGCGGGCCACGCCGGTCACCGTGGCGTAGCGCAGCCCCATCGCCTGCACGGACTCGGCGACCCGGCGCGGCTCGTCGGTGTCCAGCTCGGCGGGTCGGCCGGTGTCGATCTGGCAGAAGTCGCACCGGCGGGTGCACTGGTCGCCGCCGATGAGGAAGGTCGCCTCCCGGTCCTCCCAGCACTCGTAGATGTTGGGGCAGCCGGCCGCCTCGCAGACCGTGTGCAGGCCCTCGCGCCGCACCAGTCCCTTCAGCTCGGTGTACTCCGGGCCCATCCGCGCCCTGGTCCGGATCCACGGCGGCTTGCGCTCGATGGGGGTCTCGCTGTTGCGGACCTCCAGCCGGAGCAGCTTGCGGCCACCGGGTTCGGGGGAGTGGGTTTCGGAGCTCATGGGGTCACCCTACGCGGGCGACTCACGTCACCCGGTTCGCTGCACCGGGCCGGTCCGCGCCCGCGCGCGGCACCAGTACGGTCGAGCGTCGTGGACCTGAGGATTTTCACCGAGCCCCAGCAGGGCGCCGGCTACGACGACCTGCTCCGGATGGCCCGCTGCACCGAAGACGCCGGTTTCGACGCGTTCTTCCGTTCGGATCACTACCTGCGGATGGGTCCCGGCGACGGCCTGCCCGGCCCCACCGACGCGTGGGCCACGCTGGCCGCGCTGGCGCGGGAGACCTCCCGGGTCCGGCTGGGCACGCTGCTCACCGCGGCCACGTTCCGGCCGCCGGGACCGCTGGCCGTCACGGTGGCGCAGGTCGACCAGATGTCCGGCGGGCGCGTCGAGTTCGGTCTCGGCGCGGGCTGGTACGAGGCCGAGCACCTCGCCTACGGCATCCCGTTCCCGCCGCTGGGCGAGCGCTTCGACCGGCTCACCGAACAGCTCGAGATCATCACCGGGCTCTGGTCGACGCCGGTGGGCAGCACGTTCGACTACCAGGGCACCCATTACCAGCTGGCCGACTCCCCGGCGCTGCCCAAACCGGCGCAGTCCCGGATCCCGGTGCTGGTCGGCGGTGGCGGGCCGCGGCGAACCCCGGCGCTGGCCGCGCGCTTCGCGACCGAGTTCAACCACCCGTTCCCGGCGGACATGGACACCGCCGCCGCGCAGTTCGAGCGGGTCGCCGCCGCCTGCACGAGCGCCGGGCGCGACCCGCGTGAGCTGATCCGCTCGGTGGCGCTGGTGGCCTGCGTCGGCCGGGACGACGCCGAGGTGGCCCGCCGCGCCGAGGCCATCGGCCGCGACGAGGCCGAACTGCGCCGCACCGGCCTGGCGGGCACCACCGCCGAGGTGGTGGAGCGCATCGAGCTGTGGCGCGAGCGCACCGGCATCAGCCGGATCTACCTGCAGATGCTCGACCTGGGCGACCTCGACCACGTCGAGCTCGTCGCCGAGGAGATCCTGCGGGCGGTCTGATCAGCTTCCCGCGATGGCCGGGTCGAGGTGGCGCAACAAGTCGTGCTGCGCGGTCGGTACCGGCCGGGGCAGGTCGTGGTCGTCCAGCGGCAGGTGGCCGTCCAGCGCCGCGAGAACGGCCTGCTCGACCGCGGGCTTCACCTCGTCGACGGCCACCGGCCTGCCCAGTTCCGCGGTGAGCGAGGTGACCCCGGCATCGGTGATCCCGCACGGCACGATCCGGTCGAAGGCGGCGAGATCGGGGCGGACGTTCAGCGCGAAGCCGTGCATGGTGACCCCGCGGGCGACCCGGACGCCGATCGCCGCGATCTTGCGCTCCGGCTTGCCCGCGGCGGGGTCGGCGGCCAGCCACACCCCGGAGCGCCCGGCGATCCGTCCGGTGACCAGCCCGAGGTCGTTGCACACGGTGAGGAGCGCCTGTTCGAGGCGCCGCACGTAGTCGACGACGTCGAACGGGTGCGCGAGGCCGATCAGCGGGTAGCCGACCAGCTGTCCCGGCCCGTGCCAGGTGATCTTGCCGCCGCGGTCGACGTCGATCACCGGGGTGCCGTCGGTGGGCCGCTCGGCGGGCTCGGTGCGTCTGCCCGCGGTGTACACCGAGTCGTGCTCCAGCAGCAGCAGCACGTCCCGCCCGGTGCCGTCGGCGCGCGCTGCGGCCAGCTCGCGTTGCAGCTCCCAGGCCTGGAGGTAGTCGATCCTCCCGAGGTGGCGTACCTGGACGGGCGTGGTGGCGGCGCGGCTGGATTCGGTCACCGGTGCGAGGTTACGCCGCCGGGATGCGCACCCCGAGTTCGGCGAGCACCGCGCGCGCCGCTCTCCTGCCGCTGACCAGGGCGCCCTGGATGGACGGCGTGCTGCGGTGATCGCCGGTCACGAACAGCCCTTCGCCGAGCGCGACACCCCGGCGCAGCCGCTCCGGGGTGGGCGGGGTGAACGCGCACAGCGCCTGCGGCACCACGGTGGTGCCCAGGTGCTCCCAGCCCGACGGATCGGTCCGGTAGACCACCCCGGCGAGGCGGCGCACCTCCGGCTCGTCCGGCGCGCCGGAACCCGGCGTGCTCAGCACCGTCGACGAGATCAGCTGCCGATGGTCCGGGGAGTAGGACGGTGCGGCGCGGGTGAGCACCGCGGTGTTGACCAGCGCGCTGCCGGTGCCGTCGAGGTGGATCAGCGGCAGCCGGCTGGGTGGTTCCTCGGACACGTGGTAGTAGGTGGTCAGCCCGCGCATCAGCGGCACGTCCAGTCCGGGCAGCAGGCCGCGTGCCGTGGGCGGATCGGTGGCCACCACCACCGTGCGGGCGGTGAGCTCGGCGTCGGCGGTGCGCACCCGGCCCGGCGCGACCCCGAGCACGGTCTGGCCCAGCCGCACCGTTCCCGGCGTGAGCCGGGCCGCGAGCTGGGTGGGCAGCGCGGCCATCCCGCGCGACGGCAGCGTCGAGGCCCCCCGCGCCAGGCTGCGCCAGACCAGCTCGAAGAACCGGGCGGAGGTCACCAGGTCACGTTCCCCGAAGATCCCGGCCAGGAACGGGCGCAGGAACTGCTCGGTGGCCGGGCCGTCCAGCCCGGCCGAGGACAGCTCGTCGGCGGTGCTGCGGTCCGGTCCCTGGCGCAGTGTCCGCACCGGGCTCAGCGCGGCGCGCGCGGACATGCGCAGCAAGCCCAGCTTGGCCGCGGGGGAGAGCAGCCCGTCCAGCGCGGTGCGCCAGGCCTGGCCCGGTGCCCGCAGCGGGTCGACCAGCCGGTGCAACGCCCCGTCGGTACCGCGGACCGCGGCGCCCGG
>DASXOL010000129.1:0-2732 GCA_036494295.1 Pseudonocardiaceae bacterium | reverse complement strand
CTAGCCGTGGTCGTGCCCGGCATGGCGCAGTTCGCGGCGCCGCTCCGCGTACCGCCACACTTCCCAGGCGACCATGAGGTTCAGCGCCGCCGCGATCACGCCCAGGGTGGTCAGCGACGACACGTGCCGGCCGATGGCGAGCATGGGCAGCAGCGCGATCGCGGTGGCCAACCGGTGCTTCTTGACCGGGTAGCCGCACCGGCACAGGAACGCGACCTGGCCGACCAGGTAGGCGATCACGCCGAGCACCAAACTGTTGATCCCGACCGTGCCCAGCGGATCGGAGAGCTGGTGACCCTCGCCGCCCGAGGCGTGCTCGAGCACCTTCTTCAGGCCGAGCGCGCCCAGCGCGATGCCGGCCACCATCGGCAGGTGCAAGTAGCTGTAGGCGTCGCGGGCCAACCGGGCCCGGTCCCCCTCCGGTGCCTGCTCCAACGCGTGCTCGGCCAAGGTGGCGCTGGTGTCGAAGTAGACGAACCACATCGCGGCGGAGACGGCCAATCCGAGCAGGCTGGCCGCCACGATCTCCCCGGACAGCGGCTGGTCGGAGACCCCGACGCCGATGGCCACGACCGACTCCCCCAGCGCGATGATCACGATCAGCCCGTGTCGCTCGGCGAAGTGGGTGGCCGAGCGCAGCCGCCACCCGGAGGCACCGCCGACCCAGGTGCCACCGAGGTCGGAGAGCAGCGCGGCCGCCCAGATCCAGGTGCGCGCGTCGCCCCCCACGCCCGCGGCGACGAACAGCAGCGTGGTGGCCGGCACCATCGCGATCGAGAAGCGCCGCAGCTGGTTGCGCAGCCCCGCGTCGCCCGCGGACAACGCCCAGAACGCGGCCAGGTGCATCAGCCGCAGCACCAGGTAGCCGACGGCCAGCGTGCACGGGGAGGACCAACCGCCGGGTGCGTCGTCGAAGGCCTCCGGGATGGCCAACGCGATCACGAACATCGCGGCCATCGCCACCAGCACGGCGAAGCGGCCGAGGCCCTCGTCGGCCTTGATCACGTTGCCCAGCCAGGCGTAGGACCCCCAGCTCCACCAGAGCAGGCCGAGCACCAACAGGCCCCGGATCACACCCTCGGGCTTGGGGTGGTGCGCCATGTAGCCGGTGACCTGGGTCAGCGCGAAGACGAACACCAGGTCGAAGAACAACTCCAGCGGTGTGCTGACGGCGCCCTCGACAACGCGCTCCATGTGCAGGCGAGGGGCCGTGGTGGTCATGGGCTCAGCCGATGCCGGAGGCCAGCTCGCGGGACCGATCGCGGGCCGCCTCCAACGCGGCAAGCAGGGCCGCACGCACGCCGTGGTTCTCCATCTCCCGAATCGCGGCGATCGTGGTACCGGCCGGCGACATCACCGCCTCGCGCAGCTTCACCGGATGCTCGCCGCTCTCCTTGAGCATCTTGGCCGAGCCCACCGCGGTCTGCACGATCAAGTGGTGGGCCACCTCGCGGGGCAACCCGAGCAGAATGCCCGCCTCGGTCATCGCCTCGACCAGGTAGAAGAAGTACGCCGGGCCGGAGCCGGACAGCGCGGTGACCGCGTCCAACTGGGCCTCCGGTACCCGGATCACCTCACCGACCGGGGCGAACAGGGCCTCGGCGGCGCGCAGGTGCTCGGCGCCGGCATGCGAGCCCGCGGAGATCGCGCTCATCGCGGCGTCCACGAACACCGCGGTGTTGGACATCACCCGCACCACCGGCACGCCGTCGCCGAGGTGGCGCTCCACGAACGCGGTGGGAATGCCCGCGGCCACCGACACCACCAGTTGGTCCGGTCGCACGTCGGGACCGATCTCGGTGAGCAGCGTGCTCATGTCCTGCGGCTTGACCACGAGCACCAACATCTCGGCGTGCTTGACCGCTTCGAGGTTGCTCGGGGTCGCCACCCCGTAGCGCTCGCGCAGTTCCAGCGCGCGTTCGGGGTGGCGTTCGGTGACCACCAGGGCGTCGACCGGATGACCGGCCCGCAACAGCCCCGAGAGCAGCGCCTCGCCCATCTTGCCGCCGCCGAGCACGGCCACTCGCTGCACCATCCGCCATCCTCCTGCTGCACTGCTGCGACCTCAGCTCCGGGTGAGCACCGCCCTGGCAAAGAACGCCACGTTCGCGGGTCGCTCCGCGAGCCTACGCATGAGATAGCCGTACCACTGCGCGCCGAACGGCACATAGACCCGCACCGTCGCGCCGGTGCCCGCCAACCGGACCTGTTCGTCCGGGCGCACGCCGTGCAGCATCTGATATTCGAATTCCCCGGGCCCGCGGTCGGCGCGCGCGGCCAGGTCGGCGGCGATGCCGATCAGCCGCGGGTCGTGGGTGGCCACCATCGGGTGGCCCTGACCGGACATGAGAATCCGCAGGCAGCGCACATAGGAGCGGTCCACCTCGTCGGGGTCCTGGTAGGCGGCCGACGCGGGCTCTTGGTAAGCGCCCTTGCACAGCCGCACCCGCGAACCCGGCCCGGACAACTCCGCGCAGTCGCCCTCGGTGCGGTGCAGGTAGGCCTGCAGCACCGCCCCCACCCGGGGGAAATCCGCCCGCAGCTCACGCACCGTGCTCAGCGTGGCGTCGGTGGTGGTGTGGTCCTCCATGTCGAGCGTCACGGTCGTGCCCGCCGCCGCGGCCGCCTCGCAGATCGCCCGGGCGTTGTCCAGGGCCATCGGCTCGTCGAGCGCCTGACCGACCGCCGACAGCTTCACCGACACCTCGGCTCCGCCGGCCAGGCCGCGGTCG
>DASXOL010000128.1:0-19939 GCA_036494295.1 Pseudonocardiaceae bacterium | reverse complement strand
TCGTCAGGACGCAGACGACGTTCGGGCACAACCGGATCGCCTGTCGGAGGAACTCCAGCTCGGGGGCCGTGTACTCCTGGGACGCGTCGGAGACCAGCAGCACGGCGTCCGCGCTGGGCAGCTCGGCGACCGTGCTCGCGTTGTGCATCGAGCCCAGGCCGCCGACTCCCGGCGTGTCCACCAGCACCAGGCCGTCGGCGAGCAGTTGGCGGGGAATGCCGATCTCGGCCCTGATCACCCGGCCGCAGTGGGCGCGGGAGCCGGATTCGGCGATGAACCGGGGCAGTTGCTCGATCGGCACCACGGTGCGGCCCGAGCCGTTCGTGTCAGTCCGGTCGGCTCCGTCCGCGGGCGCGGTCACCAGCACCGCGGACACGGTGTCGGAGTTGCGGATGACGGTGGGCACGGCGGTGGCGACGTCATCGTCGACCGGGCACACCGGCGCGATGAGCAACGCATTCACCAATTGGCTCTTGCCCTGTTTGAACTCGCCGACCACGAGCACCCGGACCGAGGGGTCGAGCAGCCTCGTCCTGGTCTGTTGGAGGCGCTCCACGAGATCCGGACGACCACACGCATTCACGAGTTGAAGCGCCGAATCAAGCACATCCAGTCCGGCCGGTGCATGCAAAGCCCGCTCCCCTCCCGAGCCGGGAGCCGACCGGCTTCGATGGCTGCACACCGGGTGCGCACACCGAGTCCCCACGCGCGAGACGGCCCCGCAACCCATGCTATGGGTTTGCGGGGCCGCCCCGTCCAGACCTCGTTCGGTGGTGTCACAGGCGGGTGTGAACCCGCCCCGGCCGGCTCAGAACCCGGCCGGCAGGGTGACGTCGACCGGCACGTTGTTGTGGCTCAGCATCTCGTCGAGCGGCGAGTTGCTGGTCGTCGACGCGTCGGTGAGCGACTGGTGGTTGAACGAGTCGGTCACCGTGTTGTCGTTGAACGAGTTGTCGCTGGTGCTGTCGTGCAGCGAACTGTCGGCCGCGGTGTCGCTCGCCGTGGCGTCGGTCGCGCTGTGGTTGAACGAACCGGTCACGTCGTTGTTGTTGAACGAGTTGCTCACGTCGTTGCCGTTGAACGAACCGCTCAGGTCGTGGCCGTTGAACGAGTCGGTCACGTTGTTGTTGTTGAACGAGTCGGTGACCGTGTTGTCGTTGAACGAACCGGGCGCGGTCGCGTCGGTGGTGGGCGCGGACAGCGCCGGAGACAGCGCGCCGAAGCTGGGCGCCGGAGACAGCGCGCCGAAGCTCGGCGCAGGAGACAGCGCGCCGAAGCTCGGCAGGGACAGGTCGGGCGTCGTCGAGGCGAAGCTGGGCTCGGACAGGGCAGGGGCCGTCGGAGCACCGGGCACCACGACCGTGTTGTTGTCGACCGGTTCGGTGTTGTGGCTGAAGTTGTGACTGAAGTTGTCGCTGAAGTTGTCGTTGAACGAGTGGCTGATGGAGTGGTCGTTGAACGAGTCCTCGTTGCCGTTGAACCAGCCGTTGAACGAGCCATCGGCCTGGTTCTCCGTCGACTTGTCGATGTCGCCACCGGCCAGGTCGCCGCCGACCGCCACCGTGTGGCTCGACTCGTCGTTGCCGACCTCGTTCTCGTCGCCGACGATGTTGCCCTTGTTGTGGTCGCCGACGAGGTTCCCGTCACCGATCACGTAAACGTCGGACGAATGGTCCGACTTGTCGAGCTCGCCGGTGTTCACCGGGCTCTCGATGTCGTGGCCCGCGCCCACCGCGCCGTTGCCGGAGACGATGTTCGCGTCGTTGTCGATCCGCTGCCAGAAGTCGCCGCCACCGGTGTTGATCTTCTGGATGGTCGACATGTCGTTCTCCACGTGGTGGTCCTCCACCTGGGTGAAGTTGTTGACGATGTTGTGCAGCTGGGCGATCGCATGCTCGCTGTCCTCCCAGTGGTGACCGGACGAGCCGGAACCGGAGCCGGCCTCGTCGCTGCCCCCGGCGCCTGCGGTGGGGCTGTCGCTGCTGCCGTGGCTGCTCTCCGGAGCAGGCCCGTCGGGAGCAGGCCCGTCGGCGCCGCCGGCGCCGGCCTCCGGCGCACGCTCCACGGCGCCCGAGTGGCCGAGTGCGTGGTTCAGGTCGCGCCAGTCGGCGTCGCAGAGGTCACCGAAGTGCTGCGCGGCGAACCCCTGCGGATCGGCCTGGTAGGCCTTCATCAGTTCCTCGTCGCCGCCGAGCAGACTCAGAAACAGGTCCAGAAGTGACTGCATTGATCTTCTCCCCCAATGTGATCCGGTTCAGCTGTGATCCGGTTCAGCTGTGCACCGGATCGCTTTTCGTGCCGCACCCCGCCGGTCGGCATCCACTGCGAAGTTAAGCCGCGCCGCACCGCCGGCCATCAGGGATCGCTCCCCGTTCTCGAACCGGGGATTAGGGGGTTGTCGGGGGCAGGACAGGGGAAAATGGGGGATTAATTCGTTCGAGCGAGGGGATGGATGCGCCATGGACCCGCATCTCGCAGTAACCTACGTTCGCCTTGGCAGCCGAAACCTTGGGGGGAAGGTTTCACGTGGTGAACTATGTGCTTGGTGTTGATGTTGGAACAAGCTACACCGCTGCGGCGGTGTGGCGACTCGACGGACGGGAGCACGGCACGACTGAAGTACTGCCGCTGGGAAACCGCTCGGCGGCGGTCGGTTCCGTGCTTTTCATGGGCGGGGACGGATCAATTGTCATCGGTGACGCCGCCGAGCGGCGCTCGCTGACCGATCCTGATCGCGTTGTTCGCGAGTTCAAACGCCGAATCGGCGACGACACGCCGATTTTCGTCAACGGGGAGGAATATCCGGCGCACGACCTGGCGGCGACAATGGTCAGATGGGTCGTCGATCGGGCCGCCGAACGCGAAGGCGGCCCGCCGAATCGTATTGCGATCACTCATCCGGCCGGCTGGGGGAGCTACAAGAAAGATCTGATGCGGCTCGCGCTGGACAAGGCAGGCGTCGGGGAGATCGTCTTTCTGCCCGAGCCGGAGGCGGCGGCGATCAGCTACGCCGCGCAGGAGCGGGTCGAGGTCGGCGCGACCATCGCGGTCTACGACCTGGGCGGCGGCACCTTCGACGCCGCCGTGGTGCGCAAGACCGACGCGGAGACCTTCGTCCTGCTGGGCTCGGCCGACGGCCTTGACCAGCTCGGTGGCGCGGACTTCGACGAGGCCGTGTTCACCCATGTGCGCGGGGCGCTGGGCGCGGACTTCGACGCGCTCGACATCGACGACCCCGGCGTGCTCCGCGCGGTGGCCCTGCTGCGCCGGGAGTGCACCGAGGCGAAGGAGGCGCTGTCCTCGGACACCGAGGTGTCC
Organism: Pseudonocardiaceae bacterium; assembly: GCA_036494295.1. GTDB lineage: Bacteria > Actinomycetota > Actinomycetes > Mycobacteriales > Pseudonocardiaceae. Next base: position 16,621 of record DASXOL010000128.1, on the reverse strand, counting down.
ATTCCCGTCCTGCTGCCCGGCATCTGTTCGCATGTCCGCCTGGGGCGCGCCGAGTTCGAGGAGATGATCCGGCCCGCGTTGGAGGACACCGTCGACTCGCTGGGCCGCGCCATCCGGTCCGCGGACCTGGCCAGCGCCGACCTGGCGGCGGTGTTGCTGGTCGGCGGGTCCTCCCGGGTGCCGCTGGTCTCCCAGATGGTGTCCGCGGAACTGGGCCGTCCGGTGGTGGTGGACGCCGACCCGAAGACCACGGTCGCACTGGGCGCTGCCCTGTGGATCGGCGCGCAGCCCGACGCCGCGGACGCCGACGGGCCCGACGAGTGCGGCGTCGCCGAGCCGGACACGCTGACGCTCGCTCCGGTGGCGACCGACCAGGACGACGAGCCGGGCCCGGCCACCGACGACCCGGCCACCGTCCCGCCGAAGATCCCGGACCAGCGCAGGCCGCACGAGTACAGCGAGGCGGGGAACCGTGGCAGACGGCGCAAGCTGCTGTCCACCGCGCTGTTCGGCGTGGCGCCCACCGCGCTGATCGGCGGCGTGCTCCTGGGGGCGTTCACCCTGAGCCCACAGGACGGCTGGATCCCGCTCACCGGCGGACCCGGCCACCCGGTGGCCGAACCGGGATCGGCGCCGGCCGCCGATCAGCTCGCCGCGCGGCCGGCGCAGGCCGTCGCGCCACCGCAGGCCGGTGGCCGGGCGCAGCCGGTTCCCGAGGAGCGGAGCGCAGCCCCGCCGGCGAACGACAAGGCGAGCGTCGCGGGTTCGCTGGGGCCTGCCCGTGGGCGGGAGACCGGTCCTGAAGACAGTGCCAGGACCGCACCGGCCGGTGCCCCGGTGCCCGCGTCGCCCGGGTCCGCGCTGCGGCCCGCGTGGCATCCGCCGGTCCGGGGCGTACCCGCACACGGCGGGCGGGTCACCGCTCCGGCCCGGCCGGTCGCACCGCCGGCCGACCGGCCCGCCGCGCCGCCGCAGGACGGCTCCCGGCCGGTGCCCCTGCCGCGGCCGGTCCAGCCGGCCCAGCCAGCCCAGCCCGCGCAGCCCGTGCAGCCGGCCCAGCCAGCCCAGCCCGCGCAGCCGCCGACCGCTCCGCCGCCGGACTCGGCTTCCCGGCCGGTGCCGCTGCCGGCACCGCAGCCACCGGCCGGATCGCAGCCGGAGCCCGAACCGGCGCCGGCACCGGAACCGGCACCAGCGCCGGCACCGGATCCGGAACCGAGTCCTGATCCGTCCGTGGCTCCTCCGACCACGTCCTCGACACCGGCAACACCGTCGACACCGTCGGGCGGCATCGCGACACCGCAATCCCAGCAGACCAGCGGCTACGACCCGGAACTCCAGACGGTCACGTACGCGCCGCCCTACGCGACGTCGACCGGGGACCCGGTGCAGGACGCCGCGCAGTCCGCTCCGGACCCGCAGTCGCGGCCGACGGGCTCGTCCGGTTGAGCAGGCCCTCGACAGCCACCCGCCAACCGGCGGTCACCGCGGTGACCGGATGCCCGCAGGCCGAGGAGCTGCTGCGCAGCGTCGGCGCTGAGCCGCGGACACCGTTCGTCACCGGGATCGTCGGGGCGGGTGGCTGCGGCAAGACGACCGTTCTCGACGAACTGGCGCGGGTCTGCGCGCAGGCCGGGGTGACGGTCGGTGGGCTCGACGCGGTCGCCGCCGCGATCGAGGACCCCGGCCGCGCCGTGGTGCTCGTGGACGACGCGCAGGACCTGGACGACGTCGACATCGAACTGGTCCGCGTACTCGCCGGAAAGCCGGGCGCGCGGCTGGCCGTCGCCTACCGGCCCTGGCCGCGGCGGTCGGCGCTCTCCGCGCTGGTCCGCTCCCGGCCCCCGCTGGTGCTCGGGCCGTTGACCCGGCGACACCTCACCGAGCGGGTGCGCGGACTGCTCGGCACCACCGCGTCGCCCGCGGTGCTGGAGTGGCTCTGGACCAGGTCCGCCGGCCTGCCCCGGCTGGTGGACCGGATGGTGGCGGCGTTGCGGGAGAACGGCGACGTCGAGCATCCCGCGCCCGGCCAGGAACCCGGCCTGGTCGAGCAGCTGCGCTACGACCTCGACCGGCTGGACCCGGACGTGCTGCGGCTGCTGCTCGCCATGGCGCTGGGCGCGGGCCGGGACCCGGACCTGCTGGGCCGGGTGCTGGAGGCAGCACCACCGCGGGTGTCGGATCTGCTGACCGGAGCGCAGGCCAGTGGCCTGCTGTCGGCAGCTGGGCTCCTTCCTTCGCTGGTCAGGGAGGCGGTCACCACGCACGCGCCGGCCGACCTGCGGACCGCAACGCAGTGGCGGCTGGTCGACGCCCGCTTCCGGCGCGGGGAGCCGGTGCTGTCCGTGGTGCGCCCGCTGCTGGACGGCGGCGCGGGTGGCGCGCGGGCCGCCGGCGCCGCGGGTGCCGGGGCCGCCGCGGTGTTCACCGCCGCCGGTGACGAGGCGCTGGCCGCGGGTGGGGACTGCGCCGCGCTGGCCGCCGAGCTGTTCACCGCCGCGGTGCACGCCGGGGCGTCGGCGACGGAGCTGGCCGCCCGCCGCGCGGAGGCGGCCGCGACCACCGGACGGCTGGACGACGCGCTGCGGCTGGCCGACCAGGTGATCGCCGACCCGCTGGCGCCGGACCGGGCGCGCGCCGTGCTGGTGGCCGCCGCCGCGCTCGCGCACCGGGGGCTGCTCGCGCGCAGCGCGGAGCTCTACCGGTGGCTGGGTGCGGCGCAGCTCGGTTTCGACGCCCCGATCGCGGCGGTGGCCCTGTTCGGCATCGGGGAACTGGAGCAGGCCCGCCGGGTGCTCGACGAGCTCGACGGGCGCGATCGCCCCCCGACGCTGCGCGCCGGTGCGGAGATGCTGATGGCCCGCGGCATGAGCGAGTCGGTGGTCGGTTCGCCCACCGCGGCGCTCTCCGCGCTCACCCGCGCCGCGGGCCTGCTGGAACCGTCCCGCCACGCGGCGCTGCTGCCGGACACCCCCGCGGCGCTGGCCGCGCTGCTGGCGCTGCACCTGGGGCAGTTCGACGTGGCCGACTCGGTGCTGGACCAGGCGGTCGCCGCCCGGCTCGGCGGGCCGGTCGCGGAGACCCGCCACTGCCTGCTGCAGGCGTGGACGGCGATGCTGCGCGGCGCGCACCGCCGCGCGGCGGCCGTGCTGGACGGCTGCGCTCCCGAGGCGGCTCCGCTGGAACCGAGGGACGAGCTGCTCGCCGCCGCGCTGCGGGCCGGGCTGGCCCGCCGGGAGGGTGACCTGCGGGCGCTGCACGACGCGTGGGGCCGGGCCAAGCAGGCGCTGGTGCGCCACCCGGTCGACCTCCTGGCGCTGCTCCCGCTCGGCGAACTGGCGGTCGGGGCCGCGCGGCTGCGCGACCACGGCTGGGTGGTGCCGCACCTGGCCGAGGCCCGCGCACTGCTCCACCGGCTCGGCGACCCTCCGGCGTGGGCCACCCCGCTGATGTGGCAGTGCCTGCACGCCGCGATCGCCTGCGCCCAGCCCGCGGACGCCAGGCAGCACGCGGACGCGCTGGTCAGCGTGGCCTCGCACGGACCGTTCCCGGCGACCCTGGCCGGCGCGGGCCGCTGCTGGCTGGAGGTGATGGCGGGCCACGTCGACGCCGCCGCGGTGGAGTCCGCGGCGCGCGGGCTGCACGCGGCCGGACTGTGCTGGGAGGGCTCCCGCCTGGCCGGTCAGGCCGCCATCCGCACCACCGACCGCAAGGAGATGTCGGCGCTGCTCGCGTTGGCCCGCGGGCTGCACAGCGACACCCCGGCGGCGGGCCCGCCCGCGGCGAACGGCGGCGCGGTGCCGCGCGGCGGGCCGGGCAGCGGCGTGCTGAGCGAGCGGGAACGCGAGATCGCCACCCTGCTGCTGGCCGGGCTCACGTACAAGCTGATCGGCGAGCAACTTTTCATCTCGGCCAAGACGGTGGAACACCACGTCGCCCGGATCCGCCAGCGGCTGGGATCCGCGGGCCGGGCCGAGCTGCTCGCCCAGCTCCGGCTCATGGTCGACGAGCCGGGCGGCTGACGGTCCACAGCTGCGACGCTCGTCGGATCCGACGGTGCTCAGAGGTCGTCGGCGAAGCTCCTGATCTGCTCGATGAGCGCGACCCGCTCGGCCGGGGAACCGGCCACCGGGGTGACGTTCAGCGTGGTGGCGCCGGACTCGTGCATCACCTGCAGCCGTTCCCGTACGTAGCTCGCGGGACCGATCAGCGAGGTCCGGCGGACCAGGTCGTCGGGCACCGCCGCGGCGGCCTCGTCCTTCTTGCCGTCCAGGTAGAGGTCCTGGATGGTGTCCGCCTCGGCGCCGAACCCGTAGCGGTGGGCCAGGTTGGTGTAGAAGTTGCGGCCCTTCGCGCCCATCCCGCCGATGTAGAGGGCGAGCATCGGGCGGATCATGTCGAGCAGCCCGTCCGCGGTGTCCTCGTCCTCGGTGACGGCCAGCGGGGCGGCCACCACCACGTCGAGGTCGCCCAGCTGGGGATCGCGCTTCGCCCTGCCCTCGGCCAGCGAGTCGCCCCAGACCTCGCCCGCCCGTTCCGGCAGGTAGAAGATCGGCTCCCAGCCCTCGGCGATCTCCGCGGTCATCGCCACGTTCTTCGGGCCGATCGCCGCGATGACGATCGGGATCCGCTCGCGCACCGGGTGGTTGATCAGCTTGAGCGGCTTGCCCAGCCCGGTGCCCTCCTCGGCGGGCAGCGGGATCCGGTAGTGCTTGCCCTGGTACTCCAGCCGTTCCCGGCGCCAGACCTTGCGGCAGATCTCCACCAGTTCCCTGGTGCGGCCCAGCGGCGCCTGGTACGGCACGCCGTGGAAGCCCTCGATCACCTGCGGCCCGGAGGCGCCGATGCCCAAGGTGAAACGGCCGTTCGACACGTAGTCGAGCCCGGCGGCGGTCATCGCGGTCAGCGCCGGGGTGCGGGTGTAGACCTGCAGGATCCCCGAGGCGATCTGCAGCCGCTCGGTGCGCGCCGCGATGAAGCCGAGCTGGCTGACCGCGTCGAAGGTGTACGCCTCGGGGACGAACACGATGTCGAGCCCGGCCTTCTCGTACTCCGTCAGCTCCACGACGGTCTCGAGGAACCCGCCGCTGTAGTTCAGTGGCATCCCGATGCGCACGATGTCTCTCCTCGCCTCACCTGCGCGACGCCGCACCGCGCCGCACCGGCAGCCTGCCAGGCCAGACCCGTGAGCGGGACCCGGTAGCGTCCCGACGCGACACCGATCACACCGCGGAGGTTCCCGTGAGCTCCCCCGAAACCCCCCATCCGAGCGTCGCAGGCTCGGTGGATCTCGACGAGGCGCGCAAGCTGCTCAGCTCGGGCGACGCCATCCTGGTCGACGTCCGTGAGCAGCACGAATGGGACGCGGGCCACGCGCCCGAGGCGGTGCACATGCCACTCGGCGAGCTCGACGCGGCGGCGCTGCCCGCGGACAAGCAGATCATCACCACCTGCCGGTCCGGCGGGCGCGGCGCGCGGGCGGCCGCCGCACTGTCCGAAGCGGGCCTGGCGGCGAGCAGCCTCGAAGGCGGCATGCGCGGCTGGCACGACGCCGGGCTGGACATGGAGTCCGCCGACGGCGGCCCGGGGGAGATCTCGGCGCCGTAACGGCCGGGTTCAGGCCTGACCCGGGTCGCCTTCTCCACCGTTGATGATCTTCTCGGGAGTGATGTCCGACGCCTCGGCGTACGCGTCGGCCAGCGCGAGCGCGAACTCGCGGGCCTCGCTCTCCTCCATGATCAGGTGCTGCTCCACCGCGCCCGCCATGTCCTCGACGATGAGGTGTGTCTGCTGGGTCGCGTCGTCGCGACGGACCACCAGGAAACGGCCGTCGTCCAAGGAAATGCGCACCGAGTCATCCATTGTCCGCCTCGCCCCCACGGGTTCTTCCGGTCGAAGTAGTCAGAGCGACTTGCCCGAACACCTGCGGAGCGTATTGCTGCCCCATTTTCCGCGCACCGCGGGTGGTCGGACGTCAGCCCCGCAACTCCGCGGCGACTCGCCCGTCAGGTCGGCAGCGTGTTTGTCGCCGTTCGAGGTGACGGGGTCGCCATCGGGGATTGCGCGTGCGACCGGGTCGTCTCGGTGCACAACACGGGCACTGCTTCGGCTTCGCGGAGGTGCGGACGGCGGTCCGGGGCGGCGCGCCGCGACGGTGCCGTCAACCGAGGTACCGCCTGAGCCAACGGCGTTGCGAGTCCCGGCCGGCCGCCGGTAGAGCGCGCATCGTCCGCAGCTCCCGGCGACCGGTCGGCCCCAACTCCCCCGCCACAGATGTCGGCAGCGCCGGGCGACGACTGAATCACCCGACCAGGACCCGTCGACCGCAGGCGACGGCTGGCCGACACCTGCCAAACAATGGCGAATATTCGCTGAAATTATCTCAACTGCCCGGCGCGAGGGCCATATCCGACGTATACGGCCAAACTGGCTAACGCCTGCTCTACTCGAAACGACGAGGGGACTGTGAGCCTCATGACTCTCACCAGCGCGCAGCAGGAACAAATCGTGCACCGGCTCAGGGAGCTCGGCGCGACACTGCCTTGTCCCCGATGCGGGGCTTCGTCGTTCTCGGTGGTCAAGAAGCTCGGTGCGATGCCCGTCGATCCCGCGCTCAGCGTCGCAGGCGTCGAGGGATTGGCCCTGCCCGCGGCGCTCCTCGTCTGCAACCAGTGCGGTTTTCTCAGCTCGCATGCGTTGACCGTGCTCGGGCTCGCCGACGAGATTTTCGGGAACGCCGCCAAGGACGGAGGCTGAGGTGGCCGACGAGAACGGGGCGCTGCCGGAGATCGCCATCAGCACCGGAGCAGACCCGCTGGTGGAGATCGACAGGATCGTCAAGAACACCAGGCAGGACGTCCTGGTGATCACCACGTCGAATGCCGAGGTCGTGCTGACCCGCGCCTGGAAGCGCATTCAGCAGAGCAACGACTGGCTGGCGCCGCTCGCACTCCTGATCTCGATCGTCATGGGACTGCTGACCACCGACTTCGTCGGCGGTTTCGGGCTGAGCGCGGAGGCATGGAAGGCCGTGTTCGTGGTTGGCGCGGTAGCCAGCGCCGGCTGGCTCGCGGTGATGTTGTTCCGGCTCAGCCGTACCGGGGGTGTGCTCAGCCCGCAGAAGGTTGTCGAGCTGCTGATGGCCGACGGGACGCTGCTGCCCGCGGCAGCCCCGTCCGTTCCGGGACTCCCACCTGTCTCCGCCGCCCCGCGTATGCCCACTCCGACGCCGCCCCGGATCGTCCCCCGCAACGGCAACGGCGATGCTGCCGCCCAGCCGGAGGAGTCACCGTCCGCAGCGCAGCTCTTCTCCGGTGCCGGCACCGCGACGCCGTCCGTCCCCGAGCCGCGCCACCACGCCCCGCCGTCGACGTCCGGACCGGTGGCCACGGCGGCTGCCGTCGCAACGGGGGCACCGCCCGCCAACGGCGTGGCGAACGGAGCTCTCGCCTCGACGTTCTCGCCCGGAACCCACGTCCGGCATCGGAACTTCGGGACCGGCACGGTCGTGGAGCTCGTGCCCGGCTCGCCACGGTTCCTGCGGGTGCGGTTCGACGATCCCGACGTGGGTACGAAGAAGTTGCGGGAGGATCTGGCTTCGCTCTGGCTTCGTGGTGACGAACAGTGATCACGCTATATCGCGACTCGCCCATTTGGGAGTGTCGAGCGATTCTCACGGCCGGTATCGTCAGGGAGTTCCTCCGTCAGAGTTCCATGATTTTGCCGAAATCGTCGGGGGTCGCCGGTAGCTTCGTGGTCAGTCAGCCCGTAGCAACGTGAGGAGCAGCGATGCCTGAACCGTTAGCACGCCGATTGTCCCGTCTCGGTTCATCCGGGTATATCAAGGTGGGTTACCAGCTCCCAGGGGCGGCTCCCGGCACCGCGCTCATCGAACGGCTCCCCGCGCCGCTGGGCGCGGAGCACGATCCCGACGGGCGATCGCCCCTCACCTGGGAGTCTCACGGGGGTTTCGAGGCTCAGGGCGGCTTCGAACCGCACGGAGCTAGGACGGACGAACTGCCGTAAAAACCCGACCGAACGCCGGGGCCAGCACACCTTCGAATTGACGAACGGTCACGCCCCCCAGATCGAGTCGGCCCGCGCTGAAGGGATCGGGGTACGCCTCGACGTACACCACTTCGCGCACCCCGGCCATGATGATGTGGTCGGCGCACTGGAAGCACGGGAACGTCGTCGTATACAGCGTCGCTCCTCTCGCTTGCTCACCCGCCGTCCGCAATGCTCGTTCCTCGGCGTGGATGGCGGTGCACCAGGACATCGCGCGGTCGGGGAAGAAGGTCGATTCCAGGTCGGTGATGACCCCGTCGCGCAGGCAGGCAGCGCACTGCCACGGCGGGCCCTGATCGATCTCCAGTGGCCTCGCACACTGCGGGCACGGCACTCTCCTGCTCGCCAGGTACGCGAAACGCTCGTCGCGGACGATGTCCCGGTAGCACATGCCCCGGTACCTCGGCTCGTCGCGACAAGGCTTGGTCGGCGGCGGGTTCTCGTTGAAGCCCGTCGATGTCTGGCCGCCCGCGGCGTTGATCACGACCGCGCCCACGTGCCGCTTCAGGCATCGGGACTGGTGAGAGGCGGTGAAGGCGATCTGCATGTGGATCTCGTCAGCGGTCGGCTCGCGGAGCGTCACCCTGGTCAGCAGGTCACCCATGGCGAGGACCTTCTCCCGGTACTGCCGTGTCGTCGCCGTGCTGTTGTCGATGATGGCGTCCGCCATGTCGACGCAGCGGCCGACGTGTTGTCCGTAGCCGGTGGCCTCACCCCGGTCCCGTTCGTCGTCCTCCAGAAAGTCGGTCCTGCCCAGCCCCGCGTTCTCGTAGGTCCAGTACACGCGCTCCCAGCGGGTCGCCGCGTCGGAGATCACACCGAGAAGCGAGAACCGGTACCCGAACCGTTCCTGCAACGCCTGCACCTCCCCGGGATTGCGGATTCCGTCGAAGACAATCAGCGAGTGCGACTCCTCCGACCGGTCGAGGGCATCGAGGGCGCGGGTCGCCAACACGTCGTTCCCCTCGCGAGCGCGCATCCGGTCACCGACCGCCTGCAGCTTTTGCCTGCTCGGTTCCGCGACCCCCGGTTCGACCCTCGCCAGTTCCTGCCGGACGATCCCGGACAGCCGCACCACATGAAAACGTCGATCGGCCTGAAGGGCATGACCCGCGGTCGTACATCCGGACCCGAAAGCGCCGGTCAACCCGATAGCAAGGGCATTGTGAGCCACCGACACCGGTTTCCCCTTTCCCGAAGACCGTCCGTACACCGCTGGTGCCGTAATACTCCCAGTAATCCCGATGCGCTGGGGTTCGATCGTCGTGCCACGAATACGCAGAATCCGACGGATCTGTCCGGCTTGGGGTGTCCCACAACGTGGACTGAGAATATTCGCAAGGGCGTATCAGATTGCCGAATATCTCCCGGCTACCGGGTCAGCGGCGCCGCAGCCGCACCTCGCCGGCATCCAGACCGTCCAGGCCGCCGGTGTCGATCCGGTCGGCCAGCGATCGGGCCTGCCCGGCGAGGCCCTCGATGTCGATCTGGTGGGGCGACTCGTCGGCGTAGGTGCCGATCCGGTCGGCCGCCCTGCGCAGCAGCGCCGCCGCCCCCTTGGCGTTGCCGCGCTGCAGGTGGGTGAGCCCGACCGCGAACTGGGCGAGCCCCTTCCACAGCTCGCGGCGCTCACCGTCGGTGGACTTCCACACCCCCTCAAGCACCTCGTGCGCGTGGAACGGGTAGCCGTCGTCGAGCAGTTGCTGCGCCTGCCGCAGGCCCTCCTCGGGGCTGATCACCGCATCCTCGGGAATGCGGTCGACGCCCTGGGCGCCGTGCGGCAGCGGTCGGCCCAGCGCGTCACGCGGGCGGGCGTTGCGGGCGCGGCCCTCGGGATCCCGGTCGCGGATGCTCATCCCGCCATCATGGCTGTCATGGACTCCGACTGCGCCGGCGACGGTGCCCACCGCCGCGATTACCAGGAACCCCAGGACACGCTGCAGCGGCTTCTCGGCTTGGCGCCCCATCCGGAGGGTGGGTGGTTCCGCGAGACCTGGCGCGCCCCGGTCACCGTCACCCCGCCCGGCCGATCCGGCTCGCGGGCGACGGCGACCGCGATCCTCTACCTGCTCCGTCCCGGCGAGCGGTCCGACTGGCACCGGGTCCACAGCGACGAGGTGTGGCTGTGGCATCGCGGCGGGCCGCTGCTGCTCAGCACCGCGGGGCCGGGCGACGCACCGGACGCCGCGCACACCACGGTGACGCTGGGCGCGGACGTCGAGCACGGCCAGCTGCCGCAGGTCGTGGTGCCCGCCGGGCACTGGCAGTCCGCCCGGCCCGCGGCCGACCGCGAGGTGCTGGTGTCCTGTGTGGTCTCCCCCGGGTTCGACTTCGCCGACTTCGAGCTCGCCCCTCGGTGACCGCGGGCCGGCCGCGAGGGCAGGATGAACGGCATGGACTACCACGGGCGCCGCGAGCAGACAGACCGGGTCCGGCTGGGCGGCCACGCGTTGCCGGTCGTGAGCCCGGCCCGGATCTACATCTGCGGGATCACCCCCTACGACGTGACCCATCTCGGGCACGCCGGCACGTTCGTCTGGGCCGACGCGGCCACCAGCGCCCTCCGGCTGGCCGGCGCCGAGACCGTGACCAGCCGCAACGTGACCGACGTCGACGACGTGCTCACCCGGGCCGCGGTGGAGCGGGGCAGGCACTTCGACGAGTTCGCGCTGGAGCAGGAGTACCTGTTCGGCCGGGACATGAGCGCGCTGCGGGTGCGCAGGCCCGAACACGAGCCGCGCGCCCGCCACCACGTCGGGCGGGTCGTGCAACTGGCCGCGGCGCTGCTCGCCACCGGTCGGGCCTACGAGCGCCGCGGCACGGTGTACTTCCACGGCGCGGAGGTCCCGACCAAGGCCGGCATCAGCATGGACCGCGCGGCCGAGCTGTCCGCGGAGTTCGGCGACCAGCCCGACGACCCGCAGCGTGACGACCCGTTCGACATCCCGGTCTGGCGGCCCTCTGCCGAGGACGAGCCCGGCTGGCCGAGCCCGTGGGGTCGCGGCAGGCCCGGCTGGCACGCCGAATGTGCCGCGATGGCGATCGGCGTGCTCGGCGCCTCGGTGGACGTGCTGGCCGGTGGCGCCGACCTGGCGTTCCCGCACCACGCCTATCAGGCGGCCATGGTGGAGGCCGCGACCGGTGTCGCGCCGTTCGCCCGCACCGAACTGCCGGTCGGGACGGTCACCGTGGGCGGCGCGAAGATGGCCAAGTCCGCGGGCAACCTGGTGCTGCTCTCCGACGTGCTCGCCGGGCATTCCGCGGTGGCGGTGCGCCTGCTCCTGCTGGACCGGCCGTGGCGGGAGAGCTGGGACTTCCGGCGCGAGGACCTCGAGGTGGCCGCGAACCGGCTGGAGCGGCTGTACGCCGCGGCGGGCACCATGCGCAGCTCCGCCGCCGCTGCCGAGGCGGTGACCACCGCGCTGCTCGACGACCTCGACGTCCCGACCGCGCTGGACACCGCGGAAGAGGCCGGCGGCGACGCGGCCCGGATGCTGCTGCGCGTGCTCGCGCTCGAATAGCCGGTCGTAGCGGCCGATCCCACGTCGCAGCCGCGTCGTCGATCTGTACTTGCATCCGCACTTGCGTGCAAAAAGATCTTCTAGTTCCGTATCCGCGGAGTAACAGGTAGCATCTGCCTCGCAGAACGAGGGAGGTGCGCTCTGAACCTGTCATCCGTGACGGCGGGGACACCGGCCTTGCGGTCAGAGGGGTTCGCGAGGCCATCGCGTCCCGTGACTCGGATGCGCGCACCGTGCGCACGCCGAAAGTCGCTGGACGGAATCAGTCCGTTCAGCCCGGGACATTCGCACTCTTCGGACTAGCCGGAGCCCGCCCGACGCCGTGGATCGACACCATGAATGTGCCACCCTGGGGGTGGTGCTGTTTAACGGACGGACAGCACCAAAGGAGGTGAACAGACAATGTCGGTAACCATCAAGCGGGTGGAAAAGCCCGAGGTGAGCAAGATTCGTGGCGCAGTCCTCTGTGGCTGACGCCTGCCACGACGTGGGGCGTGGACGCCCGGCCACGCCCCACGTCGGACCTTTCCGACCGCTGACTCCACGGAGCAGAAGAATGACATCAGTCATACCGGCAGTCGCAGCATCCACCAGCAAACCCCAACTGCGGCACTGCACCTTCTTCGTGCCGAACCGCGGCGGTCCGACCCTGATGATCGTCGGTGACCAGCATTTCGAGCTGGAACAGCACGGAGCGGATCTCGAAACGTTCCTGAACTTCAAGCGCTATCTCGACGGCAGGCACACGGTCGACCAGATATCCGAGATCACCGGCATCAGCGTCGAGGACGGCCTGGGCATCGTGAACAGTTTCGCCGAGCAGGGCCTGCTCCGGGACGAAAACCCCGAACTCGACACCATACCCACCGACGTCTTTCTCAAGCAGCTCGAGAAGTCGACGGGTATGTGGAGCGAGCAGATCGGATACCACCGGCTGTGGTCCGGCCTGGAGAACAACGATTTCCGCCGCGAGGTCTTCCTCGGTCTGATACTGGAGACCTACCACTACATCGCCTCCGCCAGCAGGCACATCTCCACCGCGATCGCCCACTGCACCGACCCAGCGTGGCAGCACCTGCTCTCGGAGTACCTGGCCGAGGAGTACGACCACGCATGGCTGGCCAAGGAGAGCCTGGTGCGGATGGGACTGCCGGAAGAGCAGGTCCGGGGCGCGCACCCGCTCATCGGCACCTGGTCCATGATCAACAACCTGTGCGAGATCGCGCGCGGCGACACCCTGGGCTACCTCGCCTGCACCAAGCTGTTCGAGGCGCGCGGCGCCGATTCGATGGCGGGCTGCGAAGCGCTGCGCCGCCTCGCCACGGCGTACGGCTATCCGGAAGGCTGCCTGGAACCGCTGGTCACCCACGTCGAGGAGGACGTGGAAGCCAACCACACCGGGCTGCTGGAAGAGGCACTGGCCGGCCGCGACGCGGTGCCCGCCGCACAGGCGCACCGCGCGGTGAACAACCTGCACGACCTGAAGCATTCATTCGACCAGTACAACGACAACATCATCCTGTACTACTCGGATGTCTCCAATTACATTCCCCGGCTGAAGGTGGACTACTTCAGCCTCTGACGGGACGCCGATGGGCAGCAGATTCTGGCGGATGTACGCCGCCTACTTCACCACCACCATCGGCGACGAGCTCTATATCGTCGCGTTGCCGCTCGTCCTGCTGCAGCTCGGATACGCGGCGGCGACCGCGACGTTCCTGCGCGGCGCGCTCACCGGCGCGACGGTTCTTGCCGGGCTCACCATGGGATACCTGATCGACCGACACGACACGTACTATCTGCTCAGCCGCTCCTATGGCATATCCGCGGTATTCCTCATCGCCGCATCGGGCGCACTGGCGGCCGGTGTCGACGGATTTCTCGTCGCCCTGGCGGCGGCCGCGGTACTCGGCCTGTTCGCGGCGATCACCGCTGCCGCGGTGGACGCGGGAATTCCGCGCACGGTGTCCGATCGGCGCTCGATCCGTCACGGCTATTCGCTGGTCGAATCGGCGCGGACGATCGCGGTCATCGCCGGGCCTGCGTTCGCCGGGCTGCTGGTCACCACCGGCAGTCTGCTGATCGTGACGCTGGCGAATGCCGCCTCTTTCGCTCTGGCCGCGCTGCTGAGCCGGGCCCGCAGACCGATCCCCGTCGAGGCGCCGCAGACGCACCCGCCACGGATCCGGGACGGGTTGCGGATGGTCGCCACCGACACCCGGCTGCGACTGGGCATCACCCTCAGCCTGCTCGGCAACCTCACGTTGGGCGCCGAGCAGCCGCTGTTCCTGGCGCGGATGGTGCAGGACTTCGGGCTCTCCGCGAGCGTGACCGCCGTCGTCGTCGCGCTCGCCGGGGCGGCGAGCGTGGTTGCCTCGACGATCACCGTGCGCCACGCCCGTGCCGTCCCGGCGGGCACCGCCATGGTCGTGGCGGTAGCGGTGCTGGCCGCCACCGCGGCAGGCGTCGGCCTCGCCCCCGGCCCGGTACCGGCCTCGGCGCTCTACGCGCTGTTCTCCGTCGCGGTGATCTGTTATGGCGTCTACTGGCGCACCTACCGGCAGGACGTGACACCCGGGGAGCTGCTCGGGCGGGTGTCCGCGACCTGCCGCAGCATCGCCTACTCCGGCATCGTGGTGGGCGTCCTGGTCGTGGGTGTGCTGCAGGAGCTCGGCGTGAGCACGCGGACGCTGCTCACCGTCGGCGGCCTGGTCTGCCTGGCCGGAGTGGCGGTCGTCGGCCCGTTGGTGCGGCGGGTCACCGCCGAGGTCAGGCAGGCACCTCGGCCTTCTTGAGGTCGCTCGCCAGCGCCTCGGTGTCCACCGCGGTCTCGGCGTCGACCAGCCTGCGGGCGGCCGCGACGTTCGCCTTGACCTGCTCGTCCAGGTTGGCCTCGTAGACCACGAGCAGCCCCGCGGTGCCCGCGTCGAGCACCTCGCCGAGCTGTTTGAGGTCGTTGCGGTCGATCCCGCCGGTCGCGTGCCCGGTGATCGCGCCGATCGCGGCGCCACCGCCGCCGCCGACCGCGAGCGCACCGAGGATGCCCACCGGCGGGAACAGCCCAGCGACCACACCCGCCGCCAGGCCCCAGCCGAGGCCGACCGCCGCACCGTGGCGGGTCGGCTGCTCGTGCTTCTTGACGATCGTCACCTTGCCGGTGTGGTCCTTGGCCACCACCGTCGCGTCGAAGTCGTGGGACGTCTTCACCTGGTAGTAGATGGCCTTCACGGCTTCGTAGTCGGCCACCGCGTCGTCGACGTCGTCGTAGGCGGCGGCAAGGACGTAGAGCGTGTCGTGCTCGCGCATCGGATTCTCCCTCGGTTCTCGGCGAGCCACCCGGGGATCATCGGAGTACCTTGCGCCGACGGTGGCTCCGGCGAAGCGTCAGGCCGACGGGCCGCGACACGCATCGCCCGCGAGAGGTGACCCGCCCAGCCGGTCCCGAGGAGGCACCGATCCGATGGCAGATCCGCTGGCAGATCCGCTGGCAGATCCGCTGGAGGGCGACGGACGCAGGCTCGTCCTGCTCCGGCACTCGAAGTCCGCGTGGCCCCCGGACACCGCCGACATCGATCGTGACCTGGCCGCCCGGGGGCGCCGCGACGCACCCG
Source organism: Pseudonocardiaceae bacterium (assembly GCA_036494295.1). Taxonomy (GTDB): domain Bacteria; phylum Actinomycetota; class Actinomycetes; order Mycobacteriales; family Pseudonocardiaceae. Next base: position 1,422 of record DASXOL010000128.1, on the reverse strand, counting down.
CGGTCGGCCGCTGGCTGCGCAGGAACCTGCCCGCGATCGACCTCGCGGTCTGCTCCCCCGCCGTGCGGGCGCGCCGGACCTGGGCGCTGGCCAGCGCCCAGCTGGACGTGGTTCCCCCGGACCGCGAGGACGACCGCCTCTACGGCGCGACGGCCGGGGACCTGATGCAGGTGACCTGTGAGCTGCCCGCATCGGCCACCACCGTGGTGCTGGTCGGCCACAACCCCGGGCTCGAGCACTTCCTGGCGCTGCTGAGCGGCGCCGCGGAGATGCTGAAGACCTCGGCGCTCGCCGTCCTGGGCACCGCCGTCACGGACTGGTCACAGGCCGCACCGGGATCGTGGACCCTGCGCACCCTGGAGACCCCGCGCGGGGAGTGACCGCCCGGTTCAGGGCGTGACCGGACCCGCCGCGGGCGGAATGCGCGTCGTGGTGCTGACCGTGCCCCCGAACCCCGCGAGACCCGAGCCGAGTGCCATCGCACCGAACACGATGAGCACGATGCCGAAGAGCCAGGTCAACGCGATCAGGCTGGCAGCCGGATAGGCCAGCACCACGATTCCCGCGATCACGCTGACCAGTCCGCTGACGATCACCCAGGCCCGGCCGGGCACGTGGTCGGTGAGCCCGTGGAAGAACTCGATGATGCCGGCGACCACCCAGAACACACCCAGCAGCAGCGCCAGCCCGGTGGCCGTCTGGAACGGGCGGGCCAGACACAGCACCCCCACCAGGATCGCCAGCACTCCGAGTGCCGCGATCAGCAACCGGGTGCCGCCCCGCGCCTCGTCGACGGCGATGGCCACGACGAGCCGGAAGACTCCCGCCACCAGCAGCCAGATCCCGAGGATCACCGCCAGCACGAGCACACTCTGCGTAGGCCACAGCAGTACCAGAATGCCGGCCACCAGCGTGACCAGGCCGAACGCCACCAGCCAGCCTCGGGACGCCCCGACCTTGGCAAGCTGCGCACTCGTTCTGTCCGCTATTCGATCAGCGGAAGCTGACTCGGACATGATCCCTCCCTGCGAGTTACCCCGACCTGAGCATCCGATCGTCATCGCGATCCGAGCCGCTCACCTCACCCGGCACAGGTGACCCACCGCCCCCGATCCGCCACCGCCCGGGTGACGCAACGGCTCGCGCGGCCGGGCCAACGGTTCCGGGTCGGCTCCTAAGCTGCAGGCATGTCGTCGGATCACGTCGTCGTGTCGTCCACCACAGCCAGCGCGGAGGCCGCACACCGCCTCGCGGGCAGTGTGGTCATGGCCGAGCTGGGCGCCTGCGCGCAGATCGTCGGCCCCATCACCAGCGTGTTCCGCTGGGAAGGGGAGGTGCAGACCGAACAGGAGTGGCGGGTCGACATCAAGACGGCCGCGGACCGCGTCGAGGCGTTGACCGAGCACATCAAGGCCAACCACG
>DASXOL010000127.1:0-6556 GCA_036494295.1 Pseudonocardiaceae bacterium | reverse complement strand
ACCACGCTGCCGGTGCACGCGCAGTACGTGCTGCACGGCAACCTGCGCGACGTCTTCCTGCTCGGATCGCCGTCGGCGGGTGAACGGGCCCAGTTCGTGACGCTCACCGAGCTGCTGTGGCGCACGCTGGCGGCCAGCGGCTACGAGTGCCTGGTGACGTTCGACCCGGTCGCGGGGCTCGGCGCGTATCCGCCGAGCACGCAGGCGGTCGCCAACACGATCCTCGGCGGCGGGATCGGTGGCGACACCCCGCCGTCGCTGGAGAAACTGCGCGGCCACCTGCGCACCGTGGCCCGCTCGCCGCGCCGGGCCGCGCTCCTGATCGACGACGCGTCCCGGATCGCGCTCGACCCCACCCGGCTGGAGCGGCCCGAGCGGGACTTCTTCCTGTTCTGCGAGAAGCTCTCCCGCGACGTGGAACCCACGCCGGGACCGCCGCAGCGGCCGAGCCCGCTGTACAACCCGCTGATCTGGCTGGCCGATCGCGACCAGGACCTGCCGGTGTGGCTCACCGCGGGCAACGAGCGCATCCGCACGATCAGCGTCCCGCGGCCCGACTTCGGCGACCGGCAGGACACCGCGCGGCTGCTCGCCCGCCTCATGGGCGTCCCCCAGCCGGAGGCCGATCCGGACGCGGTGCAGCGCTGCCAGCGTTTCGCCGAGCAGGCCGACGGGCTCACCCTGCAGGAGATGATCGAGGTGACCCGGCTGGCCCAGGATCGCGGCATGTCGCTCGCCGACCTGCCCGACGCGGTGCGCACCTACAAGCTGGGCGTGCTCGACAGCCCCTGGCGCCGCGGCTACCTGCGCAAGCGCATCGCCGACGGGCAGGCCACGGTCTCCGCGCGGGTGGTGGGCCAGCCGCGCGCGGTCACCAAGACGCTGGACATCCTCAAGCGGGCCGCGCTCGGCCTGTCCGGGGCGCAGGCCACCACGTCGTCGTCGCGCCCGCGCGGGGTGCTGTTCTTCGCGGGGCCGACCGGGGTCGGCAAGACCGAGCTGGCCAAGGCGGTGGCCGAGCTGGTGTTCGGCGACGAGGCGGCCTACCTGCGGTTCGACATGAGCGAGTTCGCCGCCGAGCACGCGGGTGACCGGCTGATCGGCGCGCCGCCCGGCTACGTCGGGTACGAGGCGGGCGGGGAGCTCACCAACGCGGTGCGCCAGCAGCCGTTCCGGGTGGTGCTCTTCGACGAGATCGAGAAGGCACACCACCGGATCCTGGACAAGTTCCTGCAGATCCTCGAGGACGGCAGGCTCACCGACGGCCGGGGCACCACCACGCACTTCTCCGAATGCATCCTGATCTTCACCTCCAACCTCGGCGCCACGGTCGAGGACGAGGACGGCAGGCGGGTCGCCAACGTCCGGCCCGGCATGCCCTACGAGGAGCTGGAGAGCTCGATGCGCAGGGCCATCACCGACCACTTCGCCACCCGGCTCGGCCGTCCTGAGCTGCTCAACCGCTTCGGCGACAACTTCGTGATCTTCGACTTCATCGGCGCGCAGGCCGCCGCGCAGATCTTCGAGGGGCAGCTGCGCAACATCCTGCAGCGGGTCTTCGACGAGCACCGGATCACCGTGCGGCTGCGCCCCGAGGTGCACGCCGCGCTGCTCGGCCGCTGCACCGAGGACCGCTCCCGCGGCGGCCGGGGTATCGGCACCTCGCTGGAGTCGCACCTGATCAACCCGCTGGCCAGGGCGCTGTTCGACGGTGACCACACCGCGGGCAGCGCGGTCGAGGTCACCGCGGTGGACCCGGCGGGCCCCAGCCTGGAACTGGAGGTGCGGTGAGCGCGCTGCGGCTCAACCGCACCCACTACCCGGTCACCGTGCTCGGGCCGGGCGTCCGCGCCGGGATCTGGGTGCAGGGGTGCACGATCGGCTGCTCGGGCTGCGTCGCCCGCGACACCTGGGACGCGCAGGGCGGTGACGGCGTCGACGTCGCGGCGGTGCTGGACTGGCTGGACGCGGTCGACGGCCCGGTGGACGGCGTCACGATCTCCGGCGGAGAGCCGTTCCAGCAGCCCGGCGCGGTGGGCGAACTGCTCGACGGCATCGCGCGGTGGCGCCAGGACCGGCCCGGCGCGGTCGACGTGCTGGTGTACTCCGGGTACCCGTGGTCGCGGCTGAGCGCGACGCCGGAGTTCGCCCCCCTGCTGGCGCGTTGCGACGCCGTGATCGCCGGGCCCTACGTCGGGCGGCGCAACACCGGGGTGGCGTTGCGCGGCTCGGACAACCAGCAGGTGGTGGCGCTGACCCCGCTGGGCGAGCGCCGCTACCGGGAACCGAAGGCCGAGCAGCGGATGCAGGTCGAGGTGAGCGGCGGCCGGGTCTACTGCATCGGCATCCCGCGAGCCGGCGACATGGACCGGCTCACCGAACATCTGGCCGCATCAGGCGTGCTGCTGGGAGATCTCGCATGGCGAGCGTGACCTGCGTCTTCTGTCAGACGGAGAACCCGGAGGGCGAGCAGCTCTGCCGGGAATGCTTCCGGAAGCTGCCCGCCGCCGGACCCGGCCCTGAACCCGAGCCCGCCCTGGAACCCGAGCCCGCCCCCGAACCTGCCCCCGAGCCGGAGCCCGCGCCGGATGCGGCCGACGAGGTACCCGCGTGCCCGCACTGCGGTGCGGAGGTGCCCGATCCGCGCAACCAGGTCTGCGTGGAATGCCACGGTTCGCTGGTGCCCGCGGTGACGCTGCGGGTGAGCTTCCCCGCCGGCGAGGCGGTCGTCCCTCCCGGGCAGGAGGTGCCGGTGGGGCGCGACCCGGCGAGCTCACCGGTCGCCGGGCTCGTCGCCGACCGCGACAACGTCTCGCGGCTGCACGCCACGATCGGCGTCGACGCGGCAGGCGCATGGATCCGCGACGAGCGGTCCACGAACGGCACCTACGTCAACGACGTCCCGGTGGCCCCCGGCACCCAGGTGCGCCTGGCCGACGGCGACACGCTCCGGCTCGCCGCCGACGTCACCGCCGCGGTGCACGTGGACCAGGCGGACCCGGCGCAGTAGCCGCCGGCACCTGTTCACTGGAGCCCGTGCTCGTCACCACCACCTACCTCCAGCAGCGCGACCCGGCTGACCTCAAACCCGCTCGCCCGCCGCGGCACCCGGCGACGATCGTGCGCGTCGACGAGCCCTCCCCGGAGTTCGCCCGGTTTCTCTACACCGCGGTCGGCGGCGACTGGCACTGGACCGACCGGCTGCCCTGGACCCCCGCCGACTGGACCGACTGGCTCGCCCGGCCCGGCGCGGAAACCTGGGCGTCCTGGATCGACGGCACGCCCGCGGGCTATGTCGAACTCGCGGCCGAGGTCGACGGCGACACCGGCACCACCGACGTCGAGATCGCCTACTTCGGCCTGCTCCCCCGGTTCATCGGTCGCGGGCTCGGCGGGCAACTGCTCACCGCGGGCGTCCGCAACGCGTGGACGCTGCGGCAGCGCTCTCCCGAACTGCCCCCGGTCACCAGGGTCTGGGTGCACACCTGCAGCCTCGACGGACCGCACGCCCTGCGGAACTACACCGCGCGCGGCTTCACGATCTACCGCACCACCGAGCACGAGCACCCTGTCACAGACACCCCACCCGGCCCCTCGCACTGCTGGTAGGCCGCGAGGTCTGCGGTCACGATCCGGAGCAGAGAGCCGGGGTCACTGGTCGTCGGTCTTCTCAGTGGGGCAGGAGGTTGTCCACGAATCGCCTGTTGATCAGCGTCTCGCCGGTGCAGAGATCGACGAGCGTCGCGGTTATCCGGTGCGGCATCAGCGCGGACCGGTCGGTCGGGGACTTGGGGATCCCCAGGTACTCAGGGGTCACGGTGTACTCGAAGCACGTCGCCGGATCGCTCGTGGTCGCGCTCGTGATCGTATCCCGCTCGAATTCGTTGAACATCCGGAGATTGGCCCCCTGGTCGAACGTCACGAGGTTCCTGCGCTCCGATCCGGATCCTCCGAGTGCCTGGCCGAGCAAGTGGGTTCGCGCCTGGTTGGCGAGGTCCGGGCCGCCGCCCGTCCAGCCGGGAGGCTCGATCGAGTGGTCCGCGGGGGTCCCCAGGTCGGGCCTGCCCTTCAGGAGTGCCGTGATGCCTCGTGGCCGGAGGAAGTCGTCGAGCGCGCCGTAATTCGGGGTGGTGCCGCGACGGACGGTCCTGCACTGCGGGCAAGGTGCACCACCAGGAGGGAGGTTGCCGCCGAACTCACCCAGCTCATCCGCGACCTCCTGCGCGTGGGCCACCGCGATCGGGGACAACGCGATTCCCGCCCCGATGGCAGCACCGAGTACGGCGACTCCGATCACCGGGACAAGACCAACCCCTGCTCCCGCCCCGCCCCCGGTGCCACCGACTTCGACGGCGACCACCGCGTCCTTTGCGATCTCGGTGGTGCCGATCGTCGCCCGGACGCCTCTGGCCACGATGTCCGTTCCGCGCAGCGCCAGCTTGCCACCCTCCGCGAACTTACTCACGTCACCGATGAATTTCCCGCCCACGACCAATGCTCCGGTCAGGCCCGCGCCGGCGCCACCTGGTGTGCCTGCTGAGCCGACCGTGCCGGTCCTCTTGTCCAGGGCCGCCCAGGTCATCGGGCCCACACCGCTCGGATCCCATCCCTGCGCCCGCTGAAAAGCGTCCGCAGCCTTACGGGTCGCCGGCCCGAAGAACCCTGTTTCCGAGACACCCAACATCTGTTGCAGAAGCCGCACCCCAGGCCCCCGGTCGCCCGCAACGAGGTTGGGGCGTTGTCCGGGTGCCCCGGCGTGGTGATCGAGGCGGTTCCAGGTCTCCGGCCCGACACCGCTGGGATCCCATCCCTGCTGTCGCTGAAATCTGTCAACGGCATTACGAGTCTGTTGATCGAAGGCTCCGGTCTCGGTCGCGCCCAACATCTGCTGGAGCAGCGCTACTCCCGGACCGCTGTCCCCGACATCCAGGTTCGGGCGCCGCCCCGGCGCACCCTCCTGCTCCACCGAACGCTGCAGCTGCCAGCCAACGGTGCGCGGGTGTTGTTGGCGCGATGTATCCGCCGCAGAGCACCGCTCCCTATCGGATGCGGGAGGAACTCGCAGACCCACTGTCGTGCCCGACCGTGCGCGTCGCCCAGCGATCAACTGCGCGGCTGCCGCATTCCCGGCTAATCGCTGAAGGCTCAGCAGCGAGTGCGATGCGGTGACGGCACGATGGTCCCGTGTCCGCATGCGCTCCGCAGTCCGCTTGGTGGCGGTCTCCACCGTCCTCACTTCACCAAGTTACGGCTGTCCATGAAAAGTTCGGCACATGAGGCGGTCGATCGTGCCCGAAGGGGCAAGGCCCCCTCTGTAGGAGGACGAGCACCTCGGCCTGACGAGGAGCGCTGTCGCGGTGAAATACACGTGCACCCGAGGGGCGGGTGCCGGTGTCGGGGCAAACACTGGCTTGACTCACACCGTCCAGATGATCTGCGAACTTGTCGGTCAGGTCGCTCAATGCCCCGCAGATCCACCCTAAAACACACTCGATCCACACCGAGTGAAATCCGACGAGGAACCCGACCACCGCCAAGTCGTGATCCAGCGCGACAAAGCTCGTGCCGTGAAAATGATCCAAGAACAAGCGTGGGAGGATGGACGCCACTGGGCGCTGCCACCAGTCGTCCATGACATCGACGATCGCATCATAATCCGCCGGCTCCGCATGCCGAATCGTGATGCCCTGGGTCATACCGTCTGAACGCCCTCGCGTGCAGCCGGATCGGCTTCGAGCACCGACACCGACCACAGCGGCAGATCGGTCTCCCGGTCCCACTGCTGCACGAACTTCTCCGGCGTGGACTTCTCGAAGTCCCGCACCGCCCTCCACCGGACCGACGACGAACGCCCCTGCTGGGAACATGTCCCCCAGCTATCCCAACGCCAGGAGCGCATGGCCAGGATTAACCGTCAGCTGAGCGACTTCTACGGGCCCTTGTTCGCCCTGACCGAGACAAACAACCGGATCTTCAGCGCATTCGCGGAACGCAACGCCCGCCCTGACGGTAGGTCCCCGTTCGACCACGACATACCGCCCACGGAGGAAGAACTTGCAGAGTGGCGCCTGTGGATCACCACCGTGTTCCTCCCGAACATCCAGGCCATGCGCGACATCATCGTCACCAAGGCCGATCTCCTTGCGGAACCACACATGCCAGCGGTCCTACTTCGGCTGTGTGCACACGTCTTCGGCTATGAGATCACCGCCGCACGGTGGGAGCAGGGAGACCACAACCAGCACCTCTCAGTGCTGCCGTACCCCAGTAAGGAGATCAGTACATACGCACGGCAGGGCTGCACACGGTTGAAGAAGGAACAATCTGCCCTGCTGGGTCGGCGACAGGACCCGGAACCCGCTTGAAGATGGCCTTGGACCGGAGCGATCCATGATCATCGTCAGCGAAACCGTCAGTACTGTTGGTGCAGGTCACCAGCGGTCGCAACGTCCCAGCCGAGGCTGCGAACGACCTACCGTCAGAACTGGTAGTTCAGCGTGAGGAACCGATGCTGATCTGCGATGGAGAAGATCGCTTATGCCGTCATGCCGTCGCC
>DASXOL010000126.1:0-2573 GCA_036494295.1 Pseudonocardiaceae bacterium | reverse complement strand
GGTCGCGCCCGCGCAGGACACCGACCAGCACCGTGCGGACATCCCGGTGCGTGGTGTTCAACCCGGCCCGGCCAGGCCCACGGCCAGGACCCAGCCGCCGCCGATGCCCCCGCAGCCCGACCGGCGGCGCCCGGCGAATCCGGAGGTGGAGGTCCGGCCCACCCGGCAGTTGCAGCCTGACGACCTGATCTGCGGCAACTGCGGTGAGGGCAATCCGCCGACCCGCAAGTTCTGCAGCCGATGCGGCTCGTCGCTGGCGACCGCAGCCGTGGTGCCCACCCCGTGGTGGCAGAAGCTCAGGAAGCTCTTCGAGCTCAGGCTGCGCCCGCTCGGCAGCAGGCCGAACCGGCGCTTCCGCGGCCTGTCGTCGATCTCCAGGATGATCCGCCGCGCGCTGGCCGCCGCCGCGGTGATCGCCGTGCTGGCGTATGCGGTGTTCCCGCCGCTGCGGGGCGCGGTGAACGACGGGGTGCTGGGCATCCGGGACAAGATCATGGCAATGTTCACCCAGCAGTACGTCCCGGTGCACCCGATCTCGACCACCGCGACGGCCGAGCTCCCTGATCACCCCGCCAAGCTGGCCACCGACACCTTCAAGAACACCTACTGGGTCGCCCCGGACGCCGCCGCCCAGCCGACCCTGATCCTCGGTTTCGACGGTCCGACCAAGCTGGTGCGCGCGATCGTCCACTCCGGAGGCGGTCCGGATCTCGAGGCGCTCGGCCGGCCGGACAAGCTGCATCTGGTGTTCTCCGACGGCCAGCGCGTGCTCGGCACGTCCGACGTGACGCTCACCGACACCCTCGATCCGCAACAGGTCGACTTCTCCGGCGGGGACGGCGCCACCCGCGTCGAGGTGCACGTGCTGTCCACGTACCGCTCGGTGACCACCCCGGCCGTGGCGCTCAGCGAACTCGAACTCTTCCAGCGCCAATGATCCACGAGGTCGACGAGGCACTGCGCAGACTGATCCGCGGCGAGGCGCTGGCCGGGTCGGACATCGAGGTCGTGTTCGACGCGCCAACCAAGGACTGGGCAGCGCGACGCAACGCCCCGACGGTGAACCTCTACCTGTACGACATCCGCGAGGATCTCCGCCGCCGCGAGCGGGGGCTGATCAACGAGTACGACGACGACGGGCTGGTAGCCGCCCGGCATGCGCCGCCGCGCCACGTGAAGCTGTCCTATCTGCTCACCGCGTGGACCCAGCGTCCGGAGGACGAGCACCGGCTGCTCTCGTCGCTGCTGTCCTGCCTGCTGTCCTACGAGGCACTCCCGCCCGCGATGCTCGAAGGCCCGCTGGCCGCGCTGAACCTGCCGGTGCCGCTCACCGTGGCGCTGCCGCCGCCGGAGGACCGCTCGTTCGCCGACGTGTGGACCGCGCTCGGCGGCGAGCTGAAGCCGTCGCTGGACGTCGTGGTGAGCGCCCCGGTCGACTCCGGCCGCCGGTACCCGGCCGCGCCGTACGTGCGCGAGGGCATGGGGCTGGACTTCGGCGACGTGGACGGCGAGCAGCGGGACGGGCGGATCCACCGGCCGCCCCAGCCGACCACGGTCTCGATGACCCGGCATCGTCGGCCGTGATGAGCGTCGATCCCGGCCTGGCCCATCTGCTCGGCAGGCTGGCCGTCGTCGAGGAGCGGGTGCGCAGGGAGGTCTCGGCGCGTCGCGAGCTCGATCCGCAGCCCGACGACCCGTTCCGCGGGCTCTATCTGTCCGAGGAGGCGGTCGAGCGGGTGCTGGCGGGCAGGCTTTCGGGCGCGGCGCCCGATCCGGTCGCCGACGCGCACCTGGCCGCGGTCGAGACCGCGGCGGACGAGGCCGAGCGGGCCGGCGCGTCGATCCGGCTGCGCACGCTCGCCCGGGCGATGGCGCTCGGGCAGTTGGACGTCGAGCTGCTGCTGGTGGCGCTGGCGCCGGATCTGGACAGCCGTTTCGAGCAGCTGTACGGCTATCTCAACGACGACGTCACGCGGCGGCGGGCCGCGGTGGGGATGGCGCTGCGGCTGTGCGGGCTGCCCGAGGCGGCGGCGCAGGGCCGGGCCCGGCTCACCGGCGAGGCGCCGCTGCTGGCGGCCGGGCTGCTGGTCGTCGACGACATGGACCGGCCGCTGCTCTCCCGGGCGCTGCGGGTGCCCGACCGGGTCGCCGCCCACCTGCTCGGCGACGACCGGCCGGATCCGGCGCTGGCCGGCGTGCTGGTCTCGCCGCCGCGCTGGCGGCCCGCGGCCGAGGCGTTGCGGGGTGCGCTGTCGCGCGGTGTGCGGCTGGTCTACCTGCGGGAGCGCCTCGGCGGGTCCGGGGTCGCGGTGGCGGCGGCCGCGCTGGACGGTCCGGTGCTGGTGGCCGACGCGGCCCGGCTGGCCGGTGAGCCGCCCGCGGTGGCGCGGACGCTGATCAGGGAGGCACGGCTGGTCGGCGCCGGGCTGATCGTCGAGCCGGTGGAGGCGCTGGTGGCCGAGGCGCCCGCGGTGCTGCGGCTGCTGGCGGCCGCGCCGGTGCCGGTGCTGCTGGTGGGGGCGGCGTCCTGGGACCCGCGGTGGGCGGAGGAGCCGCCGCTGCAGCTGGACGCG
>DASXOL010000125.1:0-3071 GCA_036494295.1 Pseudonocardiaceae bacterium | reverse complement strand
GGCATCACCCCGCTGCTGCCCGGTCTGACCACCTACCGCGGCGTACTGGAGCTCACCGTCCAGAACGATCCGGACGGGCTGGTCACCCTGTTGTCCGCGGCCAGCATCGGTCTCGCCCTCGCGGCGGGCGTCGTGCTCGGCGAGTTCCTCGCCCAGCCGCTGCGCACCGGGCTCGGCAGGCTGGAGCGCCGGCTCCACGGTCCCCGCCTGGTGGGTCCGCTGGAACCCAGCAGGCGCAGGCTCGACTGAGCGGTCACCGGCTGCCCGCACGCCGTTGCGCTGCACACATTCAGACGATCATGCGAACGCGTCGGGGCGCCGACCCGGCTACCCTCGGGTTTCAGCGTGCAGACGAGGAGGTCACGTGTGACCGAAGGCACTAGCAGTCCGACAACTGATGCGGGATTCGTCGTCGTTGCCAACCGGCTGCCGGTGGACCTGGAGCGCCTCCCCGACGGAACCCAGCGCTGGAAGGCCAGCCCCGGCGGTCTGGTCACGGCACTCGAACCCTTCCTGCGCTCCCGGCGCGGCGCCTGGGTCGGCTGGCCGGGCATCGCCGACTCCGAGGAGTTCGAGCCGTTCGTCAACGGCGACATCACACTGCACCCGGTGTCGCTGTCCAGCACTGAGGTCAGCGAGTACTACGAGGGCTTCTCCAACGCGACGCTGTGGCCGCTCTACCACGACGTGGTGGCCCCACCGGTGTTCCATCGCGGCTGGTGGGAGACCTACGTCCAGGTCAACGAGCGCTTCGCGGCGGCAACCGCCAAGGTCGCGGGCGAAGGCGCCACCGTCTGGGTGCAGGACTACCAGCTCCAGCTCGTGCCGCGGATGCTCCGGGAGCGGCGCCCCGACCTGCGGATCGGCTTCTTCCTGCACATCCCGTTCCCGCCGGTGGAGCTGTTCATGCAGCTGCCGTGGCGCACCGAGATCGTGCGCGGCCTGCTCGGCGCCGACCTGGTCGGGTTCCACCTGCCCGGCGGTGCGCAGAACTTCCTGTTCCTGGCCCGGCGGCTGGCCGGGATGGAGGCGTCGAAGAGCTCGGTCGGGGTGTTCAGCAGGCCCGGCAAGGTCGAGGTGGGCGACCGCACCGTCCAGGTGGGTGCGTTCCCGATCTCCATCGACTCCGCCAGCCTGGACGAGCTGTCCCGCAGCGAGCCGGTGCGCCGCCGCGCCGCCGCGATCCGCGACGAGCTCGGCAACCCGAAGACCGTGCTGCTCGGCGTGGACCGGCTCGACTACACCAAGGGCATCGACGTGCGGCTGCACGCGCTGCGCGAGCTATACGCCGAGGAGCGGATCAACTCCGACGACGTCGTCATGGTTCAGCTGGCCACGCCGTCACGGGACCGGGTGGAGCACTACCAGCGGATGCGCCACGAGATCGAGCAGGCCGTCGGCTGGATCAACGGCGAGTTCGGCCGGGTCGGCCACCCCGCGGTGCACTACGTCCACAAGTCGATCCCGCGCCCGGAGCTCGCCGCCTTCTTCGTCGCCGCCGACGTGATGCTGGTGACGCCGGTGCGGGACGGGATGAACCTGGTGGCCAAGGAGTACGTCGCCTGCCGGTCCGATCTCGGCGGCACCCTGGTGCTCTCCGAGTTCGCCGGCGCGGCCGCCGAGCTGACCAGCGCGTTCCTGGTGAACCCGCACGACCTCGACGGCATCAAGAACGCCGTCTACCAGGCCATCACGGTCGACCCCGAGGAGGGCCGGAAGCGGATGCGCACCCTGCGCAGGCAGGTGATGAGCCACGACGTGGACCGGTGGGCCCGCTCGTTCCTCAGCGCACTCGGCGCATCCTGACCCCGCAAAGAGCTGACCGCGATATTCAGCCACGACATCTTTCAGTTCGGGCTCGAATTCCGAAATCGCCGGATTCGGCGGGAGTTCGCGCCGATACGCAACACCACGGGCGTCGCGTCGAAGTCGTCACACCGTGCCTCATGACACGTGGCGGCAGCACGGACGACGTGACGTTGCCCGCCGAGTGGGGTCAAGTACTCCAGCCTGCGACGCAACATCGCCTAGAGTTGCCTCTTACCCTCTGACGCGACAAACGTCCGCGGCGGGGGCACCGGCAGCGCGGCACGGTTCGTCCCTAGACTCGCTCGGTCCTGACACTCCGAACCCGCCTGGAGCGGCATAGTGACCGCCGACATTCTTTCGGCCGCCGTGGCGGCATTGCCAGCAAATGCGAACGTCTGCTCCGCGCGGGCACCGCGGTGAGCGCCGAGTCGATCGCGGTGGAAGTGCGCCGCGCGCTGGTCGCCCTCGCCCGCACCCCGCGGCTGCTGGTGGCCTGCGACTACGACGGCACGCTGTCCCCCATCGTCGACGACCCGGACCGGGCCGCGCCGCGCCAGGAGTCGGTGGTCGCGCTGCGGCTGTTGGCCGGGCTGGCGGACACCACGGTCGCGGTGATCTCCGGGCGGGCGCTGCGTGATCTGGCCACGCTGTCCCGGCTGCCCGGCGAGGTGCACCTGGTGGGCAGCCACGGCTCGGAGTTCGACGCCGGTTTCGTGCACGACATGGAGCCCGCCGCGGTGCGGCTGCGCACCCGGCTGCACGAGGAGCTCACCGGGATCACCGCGGACTGCGAGGGGGTGGGCCTGGAGGTCAAGCCCGCGAGCGTCGCGGTGCACGTGCGCCGGGCCGCCCCCGACGTCGCCGAGCGGGTGTTCGCCGCGGTGAAGGCAGGCCCGTGCACCTGGGCTGGGGTGCAGGTCACCGAGGGCAAGGCGGTGCTCGAGCTCGCCGTGGTGCAGACCGACAAGGGCCACGCCCTGGACGTCCTGCGCCACCAGGTCGGTGCCAGCGCGGCGGTGTTCTTCGGCGACGACGTGACCGACGAGAAGGCGTTCTCCCGGCTGACCGGCCCCGACGTCGGCATCAAGGTGGGTGGCGGCGAGACCCTGGCCGAGCACCGGGTGGACACCACCGAGGACGTGGCCAAGGCGCTGGCGCTGCTCGTCGAGGAGCGCCGCGCGTGGCTCTACGGCGAGCAGGCGGTCCCCATCGAGCGGCACAGCATGCTCTCCAACGGCCGCACCGTGGCGCTGCTGACGCCG
>DASXOL010000124.1:0-7177 GCA_036494295.1 Pseudonocardiaceae bacterium | reverse complement strand
CCTCGGCGTCCAGCGCGGCGGCGCCCGCCGCGACCGTCCCGGTGCCGCACGAGCGGGTCTCCCCCACGCCCCGCTCGTGCACCCGCATCCGCAGCGTGCCCGGACCGAGGAGGTTCACGAACTCCACGTTGACGCCGTGCGGGAACGCCCCGGGATCGTGGCCCGGCGGCACGGTGAGGTCCAGCTGCTCGACCGGCACCTCGGTGACGCAGGCCAGATGCGGGTTGCCGACGTCGACGGCGATGCCGGTGAACGCCACCCCCTCCAGCGTGACCGTCGAGGTGCCGTCCCTGCGCACCACGCCCATCTCGACGGCCACCGATCCGTCGGGCTGCAGCCGCACCGCGCGGGGACCCGACCGGGTGCCCACGGTGAACTCGGCGGTGGTGACCAGGCCCGCCTCGGCCAGGTAGCGGGCGAAGACCCGCACGCCGTTGCCGCACATCTCGGCGAGCGATCCGTCGGCGTTGCGGTAGTCCATGAACCAGTCCTGCGCAGCGGTGCCCGCCGGGGCGTCGGGCACCAGGGCACCCGGCACGGCACGCAGCACGCCGTCGGCGCCGAGCCCGCGATGCCGGTCGCACAGCGCGCGCACCCGCGACGGGGTCAGGTCCAGCTCGCCGCCGGGATCGGGGAGCACGACGAAGTCGTTCTCCGTCCCGTGACCCTTGAGGAACTCGATTCCGCGGCGCATCGGGCCCGAGCCTAGCCGTGGGCTAGCGGCGGGCGGTCAGTGACAGCGCGGCGCCGAGGAGGTCGGGACGGTCGGCGTCGAGCCAGTGGATGCGCTGGTCCCGGCGGAACCAGGACCGTTGCCTGCGCACGAAGCGGCGCGTCGCGCGCGCGGTCGGCGCCGCGGCGTCCGCCGGATCGAGCCGCTCGTCGAGCGCGGCGAGAACCTGCTGGTAACCCAGGGCCCGTGCGGCGGTGCGTCCCTCGCGCAGCCCACGCGGCAGCAGCCCGCGCACCTCGTCGACCAGGCCGCGGGCGAACATCCGGTCCACCCGCGCGTCGACCCGGGCGTCCAGCACCGCCGGGTCGGCGTCCAGGCCGATCTGCACCGTGCCGTAGCGCTCCGGGCCGGGTTCCGGCAACGACGCCGAGAACGGCCTGCCGGTGATGCGGATGACCTCCAGTGCCCGCACCACCCTGCGCCCGTTGCTGGGCAGGATCCGGCCTGCGGCCACCGGGTCGAGCAGGTGCAGCCGTTCGTGCAGCGCGTGCGCCCCGACCTCGTCCAGTTCGGCGTCCAGCTCGGCCCGTACCTGCGGGTCGGTGCCGGGGAAGTCGAGGTCGTCGAGCACCGCGCGGACGTACAGGCCGGACCCGCCCACGAACACCGGCACCCGGCCCGCGGCGAGCAGTTCCCCGGCGGTGGCGCGGGCCGCCCGCTGGTAGGCCGCGACCGAGGCGGTCTCGGTGACGTCGAGTACGTCGATCTGATGGTGTGGCACCCCGCGGCGCTGCGCGGGCGGCAACTTGGCGGTGCCGATGTCCATCCCGCGGTAGAGCTGCATCGCGTCGGCGTTGATCACCTCGCCGCCCAGGGCGAGCGCCAGTTCCACCGCGAGGTCCGACTTGCCGGTGGCCGTGGGACCGACCACCGCGACGGCGCGGGCGCTCATCGCGGCGGGTCCCGATCGGCCGGCGGCCGGAGCGCGACGCGATACACCCCGCCGGGCGGCAGCCCGGTCACCTCATCGGAATCACCCAACTGGGTCACATCGGATACCGCGGCCACGGAGCCCGCGAAGACCTCCGCATCGGGCACCATCGCGACCTGCGCGCCGTCGCCCGCCGGGGCGAATCCCCCGGCTCGCGCACCCGCTGCGACCAGGTATGAGTCGGGCAGCGCGAGGGTCTCCCCGGCCGCTCCGGCAGCCACCTGGGGGACCAGAATCGGAGGATGCGTAACCATCGCCACGCGTACGATCACCGCTGCAGGTTAGAGCCCGCTGCGCACCTGGTCCCCCGCCCGCACAGTTGACCTGCTTAAATGCCGCGTGGCCGGGGCGGTTCGCGATGCTGCGGCCAGAATGCAGAGCCCCTAGCCGGGGGCCCGCAACCGGACGCGGTAGCGGGCACGAGGTCGAGGAAGGCCAGCATGACCGAGCACCAGCATACGGAGTACGCCACCGAGGAGTCAGCCACCGGACAGCCCAACACCGGGGTGTCGGCAGGTGAGCTGACCAGCGCCGACGAGCCGAGAGCCGAGGAGGGCGGGGCCGCGGCGAACAGCGCCGGAGCGGACAGTGCCGGTCCGCCCGCGGAGCCGGGACCCCGGCCCACGGTCGCCGCGGCGGGACGGGACCCGCAGCGCTGGGGACGGGTGGATCCGGACGGCACGGTGTACACCCACGCACCGGACGGCGAGCGGGCGGTCGGCTCGTGGCAGGCGGGTCCACCGGAGGAGGGCCTCGCGCATTTCGCGCGCCGGTTCGACGACCTGCTCACCGAGGCCGAGCTGCTGGAGTCCCGGCTGGCCTCCGGCGC
Organism: Pseudonocardiaceae bacterium; assembly: GCA_036494295.1. Taxonomy (GTDB): domain Bacteria; phylum Actinomycetota; class Actinomycetes; order Mycobacteriales; family Pseudonocardiaceae. The sequence continues at coordinate 4,684 of DASXOL010000124.1, read as the reverse complement.
GGGCGACCCCAAGCAGGCACTGAGCCGGGTCGCCGCCCTGCGGGGCGAGCTGGCCGAACCGACCGTGGTCGGCGACCTCGCCGGGCTCGCCGCGCTGCTGGACCACCTGCAGCAACGGGCGGAGCAGGCGCTCGCGGGCGCCAAAGCGGCCAAGGACCGGGCCAGGGCGCGCGCGGTGGCCCGCAAGGAAGAGCTGGTGGCGCAGGCCGAGCAGATCGGCGCCGACTCCACGCAGTGGAAGGCGGGCGGCGACCAGCTGCGCGCCATCCTGGAGGAGTGGAAGACGATCAAGGGCGTCGACCGCAAGACCGACGAGGCGCTGTGGCGGCGCTTCTCCAAGGCCAGGGACGCCTTCACCCGCCGCCGCGGCGCGTACTTCGCGGACCTGGACCGCCAGCGGGTGACCGCCCGGCAGCGCAAGGAGGAGCTGGCCGCGGAGGCGGAGGCGCTCGCCGACTCCACCGACTGGGGTCCCACCGCGGGCCGGTTCCGCAGCCTGATGGCGGAGTGGAAGGCGGCCGGACGGGCCACCAAGGACGCCGACGAGGCACTGTGGCAGCGGTTCCACGCGGCGCAGGACCGGTTCTTCACCCGCCGCTCCGCGACGTTCTCCGAGCGCGACGCGGAGTTCGAGGAGAACGCGCAGCGCAAGGAGGAGCTGCTGGCCGCCGCAGAACGGATCGACACCAGCGACACGGACGCGGCCCGCGCCCAGCTCAGGGACATCCAGCAGCGCTGGGAGGCCGTGGGCAAGGTGCCGCGGGAGCGGATCAGGGAGCTGGAGGGCAAGCTGCGGGCGGTCGAGGAGCGGGTGCGCTCCGCCGCCGACGCGCAGTGGCGCCGGACCGATCCCGAGGCGGAGGCCAGGGTGGCGCAGTTCCGGGAGCGCGTGGAGCAGTTCGAGGCGCAGGCCGCGAAGGCCCGCGCCGCGGGCGACGACCGCCGGGCCAGCACCGCACAGGCGCAGGCCGACCAGTGGCGGGAGTGGCTGGCCGCCGCCGAGCAGGCGGTCGCCAGCCGCTAGCCGGTCACCGGGCGGTGTGCTAGCGGCGGGAGAACGCGAGACGCAGCCACTGCGAGGCGAGCAGCGCCACGGCGAGGACGGCGAGGACGAGTCCGATGCCGGGGCCCGCGCCGGGCGAGGTCTGCCGGGACCAGATCGCCCACAGCCCGTCGAGCACGCAGTAGGCGCAGCCCAGCGCGCTCGCCCAGACCAGGCCCCACCGTCTGGTGGCCAGCGCCAGCGTGGACAGCCCGACGCCGAAGGCGAGCGCGACCGAGCCGAACAGCCGCGGCAGCACCCCCACCCGCTGCAGCGGATCGGCGTTGCCGAGCAGGACCTGCCACCCGCTGGTGCCGCCGACCCAGGGCAGGGTGAGCGCCAGCAGCAGGACCATGAGCCCGGCGGCGATCACCGTCGCGCGAGCTCCGGGGTCGACCCGGCGCAGCGCGGTCCGCTCCACCGCGTCGATCTCGGCGCGGATCTCGTCGTAGTGGTCGGGATTGTCGGTCATCTCGGGCTCCGTGTTCACGCGGCGGGCCCTCCCGCGGGCTTGCCGAAGGTGGGCAGTCCCAGCGCGACGCCAGGGGTGGTCGGTGTTCGCCCGGCCGCCCACGCATCCCCCGCCGTGGTCCGGCGGTGCGCCCGCAGCGGCAGGTCGGAGACCAGGTGGTGCGGCGCGGCGTAGGTGATCTCGGCGTGGACCACGTCGCCGGGCCGCACCTGGGTGTCGCCCGGCTCGAAGTGGACCAGCCTGCCGTCCCTGCACCGCCCGCTCATCCGATGGGTCGCCGCGTCCTTGCGTCCCGCCGCCTCGCCGACCAGCACCTCGACGGTGCTGCCGAGCAGTGCCTTGTTGAGGTCCCAGGAGATCTCCTCCTGCACCGCGACCAGCCGGTCGTAGCGGTCCTGCACCACCGCCTTCGGCACCTGGTCGGCCATCTCGGCGGCGGGCGTGCCGGGGCGCGGGGAGTACTGGAAGGTGAACGCCTGGGCGAACCGCGCGGCGCGCACCACGTCGAGGGTGGCCTGGAAGTCCGCCTCGGTCTCACCGGGGAAGCCGACGATGATGTCGGTCGACAGCGCCGCGTCCGGCATGGCGGCCCGCACCTGGTCGACGATCCCCAGGTAGCGCTGCGCCCGGTAGGAGCGGCGCATCGCGCGGAGCACCGCGTCGGAACCGGACTGCAGCGGCATGTGCAACTGGTGACAGACGTTCGGGGTGGCCGCCATCGCCTCGATGACGTCAGGGGTGAAGTCCCGCGGATGCGGCGAGGTGAACCGCACCCGTTCCAGGCCGTCGATCTGACCGCAGGCCCGCAGCAGCTTCGCGAACGCGCCCCGGTCGCCGAAGCCGACGCCGTAGGCGTTGACGTTCTGCCCGAGCAGGGTCACCTCGAGCACGCCCTCGACGACCAGCGCCTCGACCTCGGCGAGCACCTCACCGGGGCGGCGGTCGACCTCCTTGCCGCGCAGCGCGGGGACGATGCAGAACGTGCAGGTGTTGTTGCAGCCCACCGAGATCGACACCCAGCCGGAGTGCGCGGAGTCCCGCTTGGCGGGCAGCGTCGAGGGGAACATCTGCAGCGACTCGGCGATCTCCACCTGGGCCGTGTCGTTGTGGCGGGCGCGTTCCAGCAGCACCGGCAGCGAGCCGAGGTTGTGCGTGCCGAACACCACGTCCACCCACGGCGCCTTGCGGGTGATCTCGCCGCGGTCCTTCTGCGCCAGGCATCCGCCGACCGCGATCTGCATCCCCGGGCGGCCCTGCTTGACCGGGCGCAACTGGCCGAGGTTGCCGTAGAGCCGGTTGTCCGCGTTCTCCCGCACCGCGCAGGTGTTGAGCACCACGACGTCCGCGGTGTCGTCCTGGGCGGCCGGGACGTAGCCGGCGGCCTCCAGCAGGCCCGCCAGGCGTTCGGAGTCGTGCACGTTCATCTGGCAGCCGAAAGTGCGCACCCGGTAACTACGCGGATGCCGCTCGGTACACGCCGTCATGTGCTGGCCACGCCTCCTTTCCCGTCCAGGGTAAGACCGGAGCGGATTCCGCCTCCGTCCCGGGCTCGACTACTGAACGTGCCCAGACGGCGGCCGTGACGCGGGATGCGGTTCCCCGATTCGTGACAGAGTTGCAATCTATAACTGGCGCGCGATCACAACCTGTCGGGTAGGGATAACGCCGGACCGACTTTTCGCCCATTTCGACCCGGAGGATTGGATGAGTTCGCCCGCGCCCGCAGCGCCGATGGTCCGCATGGCCGGGGTGAACAAGCACTTCGGGTCACTGCACGTGCTGCGCGACATCGACCTGGAGGTCTCCCGCGGCGAGGTGGTCGTGGTGCTCGGCCCGTCCGGCTCGGGCAAGTCGACACTGTGCCGCACGATCAACCGCCTGGAGCCCGTCGACGAGGGCGTCATCGAGGTGGACGGGGCGCCGCTGCCCGCGGAGGGGCGCGAGCTGGCCCGGCTCCGCGCCGACGTCGGGATGGTGTTCCAGCAGTTCAACCTCTTCGAGCACAAGACGATCGCGGAGAACGTCGAACTCGCCCCGATCAAGGTCCGCCGGGTCGGCAAGCGGGAGGCCCGCGACGCCGCGATGACGCTGCTGGACCAGGTCGGCATCGCGGACCAGGCGGACAAGTACCCGGCCCAGCTCTCCGGCGGCCAGCAGCAGCGGGCCGCGATCGCCCGCGCGCTGGCCATGCGGCCCAAGGTGATGCTGTTCGACGAGCCGACCTCGGCGCTGGACCCGGAGATGGTCCAGGAGGTGCTGGAGGTCATGACCGCGCTGGCCGCCGACGGCATGACCATGCTCGTGGTGAGCCACGAGATGGGGTTCGCGCGCCGGGCCGCGCACCGCGTGGTCTTCATGTCCGGAGGAGAGATCGTCGAGGACGCCAGGCCGGACGAGTTCTTCACCGCACCGAGCTCGGCCCGCGCCAGGGACTTCCTGGCCAAGATCCTGCCGCACTGAGCGCCGCGGGAGGGCAGGCGCCACACCACGCAAACCACCCTCGCCGCGAGGGTGCCGAACGAGAGGGACGGAGACGCAGATGAAGCTGCGCGCCATGGCGGTCGGCCTGCTGGTCGGCGGTCTCGTACTGAGCGGCTGCGGCCGGGAGGGCGCACCGGGAGGAGCCACCGGCGGAGCCGGCCAGCCACCGGCGCCCGCGGTGGCGCAGAACGTCACGGTGCCGGGCTCGCCGACGTTCGACCGGATGAAACAACGCGGAAAGGTCGTCATCGGCGTCAAGAACGACCAGCCGAACCTGGGCTATCTGAACCCGACGACCAACCAGTACGAGGGCTTCGACGTGGAGATCGCCCGGCTCGTCGCGGCGAAGCTCGGCTTCGACCCGCAGACCAAGATCGAGTACCAGGCGATCCCCTCCGCGTCGCGGGAGCAGGCGATCTCCAACGGGCAGGTCGACTACTACGTGGGCACCTACACGATCAGCGACAAGCGCAAGCAGCAGATCTCCTTCGCCGGCCCGTACTTCGTCGCCGGGCAGGACCTGCTGGTGCGCAAGGACGACAACTCGATCACCGGGCCGCAGACGCTGCAGGGCAAGAAGGTCTGCTCGGCCACCGGGTCCACCCCGATCCAGCGGGTCCGCGAGCAGCATCTCACCGACCAGGTCGTCGAGTTCCAGAACTACTCGCAGTGCGTCGACCAGTTGCTCG
>DASXOL010000123.1:0-3772 GCA_036494295.1 Pseudonocardiaceae bacterium | reverse complement strand
TGCTCAGCCGAGACAGCGCCCTGCATACCGCGCCAGGTGCCACCTGCACCGTGCGCTATCCCTGATCGCAGCCAATTCGGCGACGGTCACACCCGGATTACGGCTGGACCACGCAAGCATCAATCTGCTTCGCGGTGTGGTCGAGGAGTCGAGCGACGTCGGTGGCTCGGTCGCCGAGGGCGAGCAGCAACCAGCCGGGGCCGTCGAGAGCCGAGCAGGCCCAGCGCAGTCCGGGCTGTTCCCCGGCACCCACCGGTGGATCGTCGAAGCCCTCCCCCAGCACCGCCAGCGTCCCGATGACGCGCGCGCCGGCCGTGCCCGCCGGACCGGCCAGCGCCGGATCGGCGCCATCCAGCAGGAGCGTGTGCGCCAGCACCGGGACACCGTCGCGCTCGACGATGAGTTCACCGCGGAAGCGCCCACCGCGTTGACCGGCCCGACCGAGCACCACGGTCTCGCGCAACACAGCTCGGGCGCTGCCGTGCAGGGCGATCGCCGCGCTGCTGTGCAGCTCCGCGCCGTCGCAGATGACGGTGGGTTCCGGGTGCCAGTCCAGCACGGCGCCATCGACGAGGTCGGCGGTCACGGTCCACCGCGCGGGCGCCCCGGTGGCTCCGGGCTGCACCACCGTCGCCGCCGCGGAACGCACCTGGATCCCCGTGCCGGGGCCGAGCCGGACCGTCACGCCCAGCTCGTCACCGCCCAGCGGGCCACCAGCAGCCTGCACCAGGTGCACCCGGTGCGGCCCGGTCTGCCGCAGCACGACCGGCGGGGCGGCGCGCCACCGAATCCTCGGTGCCCCAGGTCCGGCATCGGCGGCGAGCTCGGCGTGCGCTCTCACCGGCCGACGGCGGACCGCAACCAGCTGCACACCCAGTCGACGACAGGCCCGGCGTCGGGCTGGTCACGCAATGAGATCAGCACGGTGGGTCGCTCACCACGAACGGCCGTGGCGTCGCGGCGCATCACCTCCAGGTCCGCGCCGACCAGCGGGGCGAGATCGATCTTGTTGATCACCAGCAGGTCGGAGCGGGTCACTCCCGGCCCGCCCTTACGAGGTACCTTGTCCCCGCCTGCCACGTCGAGAACGAACACCTGAGCGTCGATCAGTCCGTAGCTGAAGGTCGCGGTGAGGTTGTCCCCGCCGCTCTCCACCAGCACCAGATCGGGATCGTGGCGCGCGGTGAGCTCCTCCACCGCGTCGAGGTTGGCCGTGATGTCGTCCCGGATAGCGGTGTGCGGGCAACAGCCGGTGCGCACCGCGCGGATCCGCTCGTCGGGTAGCACCCCGTGAGTGCGCAGGAAATCGGCGTCCTCCGTCGTGTAGATGTCGTTGGTCACCACTGCCAGCGACAACTCATCGCGCAGTGCCCGGCACAGCGCGGCGACCAGCGCCGTCTTCCCCCCGCCGACCGGTCCTCCGATGCCGATCCGCACAGCCCGCCCTTTCCGGGGGCCGGCCGCCGGGATCGGCACCCGGTCCACCTCGTGCTCACGATGCAAAGAGGGTCACCTCCGCGCGGGCGTGCAGTTCGGCCAGCACCTCGGGCAGCGGGGTGCCGGTGCTGGGCAACAGCCGGGTGTCGCGCCGCGCGACGGCCGCACGTGCCAGCAGGGTCGCCTCCCGGGCGATCCGCTCGGCGGCCTGGCCGGCGCGGGCCGCCGTGGCGGCCACCGCGATCGGGTCCAGCCCCAGCAGCCGCACCGCCGCTGAGCAGGCCCCACCGACCAGATGGTGCAGCGCGAGTAACGCCGCCGCATCGGGGGTGTCCCCCGCCGCCGCCACCGCCGCGCCGAGCACCAGCGGGTGGTGCGGCCGGTGGTGCGCCGACAGAGCTTCCAGCGCTGGAGACGACCAGATCTGCCGGGCCGTGCGCAACAGGGCCGCCCCTTGCGCCCGGGACGCCTCCCGCGTGGCGGCTGACGGGGTGCGGGCACTGACGGCACCGTCCCAGCGAGCCCAGTCGACCGGTTCTTCGGGGGGTACTTCGGAGGAGACTTCCGGGGCAATTTCGGCGGCGGCGAGCAGACAGCCGGCGGCCGCAGCTGCCGCGATCGCCGCTGCGCTGCCCAGCAACCGACCGGCCAGCCACTGCGCGAGGCCGGCCTCGTCACGCAGCAAGCCGCGCTCCACCGCCGCCTCCACCCCGGCGGAGTGCGCATGTCCGCCGGTCGGCAACCGGGAATCAGCGAGCAGGAGCAGACCCGAGGTCGGCATCAGAACAGTCGTCATCAGAACAGTTGTCATCAGAACAGGAAATAGCGCTGGGCCATCGGGAGCTCCGCCGCGGGGTGCGGTTCGACGACCTCGCCGTCTATCCGGACGGTGAACGTCTCGGGATCCACCTCGATGCCGGGCAGTGCGTCGTTGAGCGGCATGTCGGTCTTGCGCAGCGCTCTGGTGTCGCGCACCGCGACAAGCCTGCGCCGCACCGCCAACCGGTCCGCGAGACCGCCCCGCACCGCGGCGGGCGCCACGAAGTGCACCGACGTGGCCGCCGCCGTCGCCGGGGCGGCCCCGAACATCGGCCGAGGTAGCACCGGCTGCGGGGTCGGGATGGACGCATTGGAGTCGCCCATCGCCGCCCACGCGATCATGCCGCCCTTGAGCACGACGCTCGGCCGCACGCCGAAGAACGCCGGCTGCCACAGCACGAGATCGGCGAGCTTGCCCACCTCGACAGAGCCGACCTCAGCGTCCAGGCCGTGCGCGATGGCCGGGCAGATCGTGTATTTGGCCACGTAGCGCCGGGCGCGCAGGTTGTCCGACGTCGGCGGATCCCCGGCGAGCGCCCCGCAACGGTGCTTCATGACGTGCGCGGTCTGCCAGGTCCGCAGGATCACCTCGCCCACCCGGCCCATCGCCTGCGAGTCCGACCCGATCATCGAGATGGCCCCGAGGTCGTGCAGCAGGTCCTCCGCCGCGATGGTGGACGGCCGGATCCGGCTCTCCGCGAAGGCGAGGTCCTCCGGCACCGAGGGGTTGAGGTGGTGGCAGACCATGAGCATGTCGAGGTGCTCGTCGACGGTGTTGGTGGTGTGCGGCCGGGTCGGGTTGGTCGAGCTGGGCAGCACATGGGGCTCGCCCGCGACGGTGATGATGTCCGGTGCGTGGCCGCCGCCCGCGCCTTCGGTGTGGTACGCGTGGATCGTTCTGCCCGCGATGGCGGCGAGAGTGTCGGCGACGTAGCCCGCCTCGTTGAGGGTGTCGGTGTGAATCGCCACCTGCACGCCGGTGTCGTCGGCGACCCGCAGGCAGGTGTCGATCGCCGCCGGGGTGGATCCCCAGTCCTCGTGCAGCTTGAAGCCGCTGGCCCCGGCCGCCACCTGTTCGCGCAGCGCCCGCTCGCCGACCGTATTGCCCTTGCCCAGCAGCGCGATGTTCACCGGCAGCTCGTCCAGCGATTCCAGCATCCGGGCCAGGTACCAGGCACCGGGGGTCACCGTGGTCGCCTTGGTGCCCTCTGCGGGGCCGGTGCCGCCGCCGATCAGGGTGGTGACGCCGGAGCCCAGCGCCTCGGGTATCTGCTGGGGGCTGATCAGGTGCACGTGGCCGTCCACCGCGCCCGCGGTGAGGATCATCCCGTTACCGGCGATGATCTCGGTGCCCGGTCCGATCACCAGTGCCGCATGCACCCCGTCCATGATGTCGGGGTTCCCGGCCTTGCCGAGCCCGGCGATCCGGCCGTCCCGAACCCCGATGTCAGCCTTGACCACCCCCCAGTGGTCGAGCACGAGCGCGCCCGTGATCACCAGATCCGGCGCACCCCCG
>DASXOL010000122.1:0-8783 GCA_036494295.1 Pseudonocardiaceae bacterium | reverse complement strand
CCCATGCCGACGAGACGTTCCCTCACCCCCCTTCAGCGGCGCCGTCGTGGTCGATGACGCCCCAGTGACCTCCCCCTGGTGTGCCGTGCGCCCCACCGCGCCAGGAGGTGGCGACCGGCTGCCACGCCTCCCCGATTTGCCCCGGAGTGCGTGGCAGCCGGGTCATCCCCAACCCCCCACGAAGAAAGGAGGCCAGGTGACCGACATGGTGCCAGGGTTACCACCCGACGAATGGGCTCGTTCGCCCAGTGACAACGCCTTCCATCGACTTTGCCTGCCACGGCGAGGAGAGCCACATAAGCGCAGGACGCTCTGTGGGAGCGAGATGCCGCGCCCGATGGTGACGTTCGACAGGCCGCCTGGCCCAGTGACGGTCTGCCATGACTGCCGACCGTTGCTGGGCCTCACAGCGCCCCCGCCTGAATTTCCCCGAATCCAGCCAGTCCGCCAGCGTTACAGCGCGTCTAGGAGGGAGATGCAATGGGTACGCAAGGCAAGCCTGATCCCAATAAGAGCAGTAGCGACGGCGACGGCGAGCTCGATCCGGAGACCGTGCGCGAGCCGAAGCCCGGCAAGAGGAGCGACGAGTAGTGGATCAGCACGTGAACGCACTGACGGAAAGCGGCGTACTGACCGCTGACTGGGCGACGACCTTCCTCGCGGTGCCTCGGCGCGAATATTTGCCCGAGGTGCTCTGGGAGTACTGCGTCGATGACGACATGTACCACCCCGTGGATCGCAGCGTGAATCCTCAGCGCTGGCTTGCACTGGCGAACGGCGAATCCCAAGTGGTCACGCAGGTTGATGACGGCCGTCCAGTCGGGCCTGATGGCTTGGGCGATATCCCGACCAGTTCGGCGAGTATGCCGCGCATCGTCGCGCTGATGCTCAAGCACCTGGAGGCGCAGGTCGGTGACCGGGTACTGGAGATCGGTACCGGGACCGGCTGGAACGCGGCGTTGATGGCTCAACGTCTCGGTGCTGAACGGGTCACCACGATAGAGGTCGATTACGGGGTGGCCGAGCAGGCTCGGCAGGCGTTGCGGGACGCGGGCTTCGGCAAGGTCAGGGTGATCACCGGGAACGGGTCGGAAGGCTATCCGAACGAAGCTCCGTATCACCGGGTGATCTCCACGGCTGCCTGTCACACGGTGCCGTATGCGTGGGTGCGGCAGTGCCGCCCTGGTGGGCGGATCGTGACGCCCTGGGGTTCGGAATTCAAGAACTGGGCCTTGCTCGCGCTGGACGTCAACGAAGACGGAACCGCCGTGGGCGGGGTAGTGGGCACCGCGGATTTCATGCGGCTACGTGATCAACGCTTGAGTCCGTGGACCAGTCCGGAGCAATGGCAGGAGGACATTGCGACCACGAGAGAGACCTCCATCCACCCCACGGACGTGATGCGCCGTGGCAACGTGCTGATGGCGATGGCTGCTTGGGTGCCGAATTGCCAGGCTCGCTACCGCCAGCCATTACCGGAGACGGGCAACCTGTCCACGATGTACCTCTCAGACGCTCGTACGGGCTCCTGGGCGCGCCTGGTCGCCAAGCCCGAAAGCGACGGGCCGCATCGAGTCGTCCAAGGCGGCACGCGGTGGCTGTTCGATGAGGTCGAGGCGGCGTACGAGCGGTGGGTCCGAGAAGGCCAGCCCGGCACCGACGAGTGGCTGATCACCGTCGGCAAGGACGGTCAGCGGATGGAGCTGGTGTGACCCGACAGGCCACGCGGCCCAGCCGGATCAAGCAGGCAGCCACCGGGGTAAGCGCAGGCGTGGTGGCGATGCTCGACGCGGTATCGGCCTACTTCGTCGTGATGGCCTGGTTGACACCCCGGCCGTCCGGGCCGGGTGACACCGACGCGATCGACGGGGCGCGCTGGGGGTCGAGCCTCGGCGTCCTGGTGGCCTGCGTGGACCTGCTGTTCGGGGCCCTCGTCGTGCGGGGTGGCCTGCTGCGATGGCCGTGGCTGAGCTGGCCCGCTGTTGTGCTGGTGGCTGGTGTCGTGCGGTTCCAGATGGTGCCGCGTTTCTGACCCGGGAAACACCACAACGCCCCCCACGTCGATCACGGCGCGGGGGGCGTTGTGTTGCCCACCCTGGGTGAAGTTTGCATCCAGACTGCGACACCGGAGGCCGCTTGAAGGTCAGCGGGCGAGGGCGACGGTGTGCTGGCCCGCTTCGGCCAGGTCGGCCTCGATGCGGGCGACCGCGTCGCGCATGTGCTCGGCGAGCAGGTCGGACAGCCGGACGCCGTCGCCCGCCGCCACCGCGTCGAGCAGCACCTGGTGCTCGACCACGAGCTGTTCGGGTGCGGGCCGGGTCGCCTGCAGCGCCATCAGGCACATCCGGGTCTCGGCGAGCAGCGTCAGCGCCATCCGCTCCAGCCGCGGGCTGCCCGACATGCGCACCAGCGTGGTGTGGAACTGCTGGTCGGCGTCGGCAAGCCGGACCGGGTCACCGCTCGCGGCGGCGGCCACGATCGCCTGCTGCGCCTCGGTGAGCGCCGGCACCGCCTCCGGCCGGCCGGCCCGCAGGATCATCCCCGCCGCGGCCTGCTCCACGACGAGCCGGGCGGCGTAGATGTCGTGCACGTCGGCCAGCCCGAGCTCGACGACGAACAGCCCGCGGTGCCGCTCGCCGCGCAGCAGCCCCTCCTGCATCAGCCGCTGCATCGCCTCGCGCAGCGGTCCGCGGCTCACCCCGAGCCGGGCAGCCAGGTCCACCTCACCCAGCTGCGCACCCGGCGGGAAGGCCCCGCGGGTGATCGCGTCGCGCAGCCGGTCCGCGATGATCGCCGCGGTGGACTGCCGGGACACCGGCTCGAGCTGAGGGTCGTTCATCCGGCCTCCTGCGGCACGGGGTCACGGAACAGCGTGCCCAGCCGGGTCCGGGCCGGGCGCGCGCCGGCCAGCCGCAGGGCCTGCCACAGGCTGACCTGGTTGGCCGTGAGCACCGGCTTGCCGACCCGCTCTTCGAGATCGTCGAGCCAGCCGACGGTGTGCAGGGCGGTGTCGGGCAGCAGGAGGGCCTCGGCGTCCGGATGGTCGTTGGCCTCGGCGAAGTCCAGCACGTCGTTTCGCTCCAGCGTGCCCACCTCGGCCGCGGTGACGATGCCGCGCGAGGACAGCCGCACGACACCGACCCCCGCGTGCGCCAGGAACTCGACGAACCGCTCCGCCACGTCGCCCGGGTAGGTCGCGGCCACCGCCACCCGCCGCAGCGCCAGCGCGTGCACCGCATCGGTGAACGCGAACGAGGTACTCGACGCGGGCACACCCGCCACCCGCTGCAACGCCGCCGCCTGCCGGGCCGCGCCGTCCCAGCCGAAGACGAAGCTGCCGCTGGTGCAGGCCCAGATGATCGAGTCGAGCCCGGAGAGCTGCGCCGCACCCGCGGCGAGGATCTCGTCGGCCCCGATGTCCAGCAGTGCGTCCACGCGGTGGGCGTCCACCGGCATCTCGGTGTGCACCAGGCGGACCGCGACATCCGGGCCGAGCAGCTCCTGCGCCAACGGGTAGTCGTCCTCGGCGCTGTAGCCCGGGTAGAGGATGCCGATCGTGTGGGGTGACGTGACGGTACTCATTGTCGACAATCTTACAGTGCCGTCCGAGCCCGCCGACCGCCTCGAACCGCGTTCTGGATGCAGAATGCGGCAAAACCGGCCCGGAAAACCGCGTTCTGCATCCAGAACGCGGTGTGGAACGGCTTGCGGCGGGCGAGGTGGTCGGAAGTGCGGGGGTCAGGCGGCGGAGGGGCTGCTGGCGCGGACCAGCCACTGGTCGGTGGCCAGGGACCCGACGCCCATCGCGCGCAGCGCGCCCCACATGGTCACCTGGTTCGCGGTCAGCACGGGTTTGCCGAGCGCGCGTTCCAGCGGCTCGATGATGTCGTAGGTGGGCAGGTTGGTGCAGCTGATGAACAGCCCGTCGGCCTCGGCCCGGTCACACGCCCGCACGGTGCGGACGACATCCGCGTACGACACCCGCCAGATGCCGCTGGTCAGGCCGAGCCCGACGCTGGAGACCGTCTCCACGCCGCATTCGTCCAAATAGGACGTGAGCCGCTGCGTGACGGAGTCGATGTAGGGCGTGGCCAGCGCCAGCCGCTTGATGCCCAGCAGCTGCAGGGCATCGGTCAGCGCTCCGGCGGTGGTGGTCGCGGCGGGCGCACCCGCCGAGCGCATCGTCTGCACCAGGCCGCGCTCCCCCGCGACGCCGTCGATGAAGCTGCCGCTGGTGCACGCGTAGGTGACCACCAGCGGCTCCGGGGTCAGCACGTCCCTGGTGGCGCGGTACACCGCGTCCAGGTCGCTGATCGCGGCCGCCATCTCGACGGTCATCGGCACCGGCACGTAGGGCAGCCGGGTCATGTAGAGCGACACGTCGTCGGGCACCCACCGCCACAGCTCCCGGTCGAGTGCGAAGTCGAAGGGGGCCACCATGCCGATCCCGTGCTGTTTGAGCAGCGTGGGTCCGGCGAACCCCCCGAGCAGGTCGACGGGCATCGCGATCGCCGCCGGTCAGCCGGTGTGACGCTGATAGCTCAGGCTTTCCCCGACGCTGCCCGACCGCCACACGTCATGGCATGCCTCGGCCATCGCGGCGAGGCCGTCCACGATGGTGCCGTACACGTTGCCGGGCACCCAGCCGACATCACCGTTGAGCAGCAGGTTGTTGCGCCCGTAGAAGATCGCGAGGTCGATCACGCCGGGAAGTTCCGCGACGCCGACGTCCTCCTTGAACGACCGGTCCAGCATGCCGCCGGGGAAGTCGAAGAACACCACGTCGCCGGGAATCGGGGTGACCGTCGGGTTCTCCTGGCCCACCGCGACCTCGGTGAACCGGGGCACCATCGCGTACACCTCGTTGCGCGCGTACTTGGCGTGCTGGGCGGGACCCTCCAGGGGCAGCGCGTTCCACACCGCCGCACACGTGCGGGGTGCGTCCTTGTCGAGCAACTCGGCGACGCAGCTGACGCCGCGCTTGGCCAGCGTGATCCGCAGGTACCTGGTCATGCTCGACAACCCCTTCAGCCTGGTGGGTGCACAGGGCGGCAGACACCCGGGAGGGCGCTGCCCGCGGAGCGCTTTGGGGGACCCTCCTACCCGGCTTGGGAGTTCGGGGTTCGGAGCGACGGCCTTACAGCGACGACGGCCCTACAACGACACGGTCGACTCTTGGCGATGAACTTCTCGGTCGTCTCACGCGGGCTGCTGGAGCCGCGGATTGTTGACAATCATACGAGCCGTTCCTAGCGTGTCAATGCTCCCCTCCGGCCATGTCACCTGCCTGTATCGAGGTCATCGGATTGTCCGTTTTCGCAGCTCAGGACCCTGATGGCGATCCTGCTCACCGCATCGTCGTGCTCCATTCCGACGATCTTCCGCCGGGCCTGGACGAGGCGCTCGGCCCGTCCGGCGCCGCGGTGCGCTACGCCCATCCCGGTGAACTGAGCGCGGCGCTGCCGGGCGCGGACGTGCTGCTCGTCTGGGACTTCACCTCCGACGCGGTGCGCCCGGCCTGGCCAGCGGCCGACACAGTGCGCTGGGTGCACACCGCGAGCGCGGGGGTGGACCGGGTCGCCTTTCCTGAGCTGCTGGCCTCGGACGTGGTGCTCACCAACTCGCGTGGCGTGTTCGACCGGCCGATGGCCGAGTACGTGCTCGCGACCGTGCTCGCCTTCGCCAAGGACCTCCCCACCACGCTGCGGCTGCAGGAACACCACAGCTGGCTGCACCGGGAGAGCGAGCGGATCACCGGGCGCACCGCGCTGGTGGTCGGCAGCGGCCCCATCGGGCGGGCCATCGCCCGGCTGCTGACCGCGGTCGGCATGCGGGTGCAGCTCGTCGGGCGCAGCGCACGGCAGGACGATCCCGAGTTCGGCGCGGTGCACGCGCAGGAGGAGCTGCACTCGCTCGCGGCCGACGCCGACTACCTGGTGCTGGCCGCGCCGCTGACCGAGCAGACGCGCGGCATGGTCGACGCCACGCTGCTCTCCGTGCTGCCGCCGACCGCACGCCTGGTCAACGTCGGCCGCGGCCCGCTCGTCGTCACCGACGACCTGGTCTCCGCGCTGCACGACGGCAGGCTCGCCGGAGCTGCGCTGGATGTCTTCGAAACCGAGCCGCTGCCCGAAGAGTCACCGCTCTGGAACGCCCCCGGCGTCATAGTCTCCCCACACATGTCGGGGGACGTGCACGGGTGGCGGGATGAACTCGTCACACTGTTCGTCGAGAATCTTGACCGGTACTCCCGCGGGCGGACGCTCCACAATGTCGTGGACAAGGCCCGCGGGTACGTCACCGACACCGGCAGCGCCGCCGCCAGGACAGGGAGCAGAACGTGACCACGCCCGCCGACCTCACCGCCACCGAGCTTGTCGCCGCGTATGAGGCCGGTGAGCTGTCCCCGGTCGAGGCGACCCAGGACGCGTTGGACCGCATCGAGGAGTTCGATGCCCAGCTGCGCGCGTTCTGCCTGGTGGACGCGGATCGCGCGCTGGCGGCCGCGAAGGCCTCCGAGCACCGCTGGCAGCAGAAGCAGCCGCTGGGTCTGGTCGACGGGGTGCCGACGTCGATCAAGGACATCTTCCTGACCGAGGGCTGGCCGACGCTGCGCGGGTCCAAAGTGGTCTCCCCGGACCAGGAGTGGCCGGTCGACGGTCCGCCGGTGGCCCGGCTCCGGGAGCACGGCGCGGTGCTGCTGGGCAAGACCACCACTCCGGAACTGGCCTGGAAAGGCGTCACGGACAGCCCGCTCACCGGCGTCACGGTCAATCCGTGGGACACCAGCCGGACCCCTGGCGGTTCCAGCGGGGGCAGTGCGGTCGCCGTGTCGATGGGCATGGGACCGCTGTCGATGGGCACCGACGGCGGCGGGTCGGTGCGCATCCCGGCGTCGTTCACCGGCACCGTGACGATCAAGCCGACGTACGGCCGGGTGCCGCACTGGCCGTCCAGCCCGTTCGGGACGCTCGCCCACGCCGGGCCGATGGCGCGCACCGTCGCCGACACCGCGCTGCTGCTCGACGTGGTCTCCGGCCCGGACTCGCGGGACTGGTCCGCACTCGCACCGGCCAGCGGCTCGTTCACCGGGTCGCTGGGCAACGGGGTGCTCGGGCTGCGGATCGCGTTCAGCCCGACGCTGGGTTTCGTGGACGTCGACCCCGACGTGGCCCAGGCGGTGGAGGCCGCCGCCCAGGTGTTCAGCGACCTCGGGGCCGAGGTGGAGTACGCCGACCCCGGCTTCGCCGACTGCGTGGAGGCCTTCCACGTGCTGTGGTTCAGCGGCGCTGCCAAGACGGTGGAGCGGCTGGCCGCCGACGAGCGCGCGATGATGGAACCCGCGCTCAACGAGATCGTCGGACGCGGCGAGCGGTACACCGCGCTGGACTACCTCAACGCCACCTCGACCAGGATGTCGATGGGCACCACGATGGGCGCCTTCCACGAGCACTACGACCTGCTGCTCACCCCGACGCTGCCGATCAGCGCGTTCCTCGCGGGCGAGGAGGTGCCGATCGGGTGGCACTCGCCGCGCTGGACGAGCTGGACCCCGTTCACCTACCCGTTCAACATGACCCAGCAGCCCGCCGCCAGCGTCCCCTGCGGGGTGAGCGACATCGGCCTGCCGATCGGCCTGCAGGTGGTGGGTCCCCGGCATTCCGACGCCCGCGTGCTCGCCGCGTGCGCCGCGTTCGAGCGGGTCGCGCCGTGGACCGAGGAGCGGCCACCGCTGCTGAACCGATAGCCGGGCGCGCCGTCGGTACCCAGCCCGGCCGGAACGCTCAGGTCGGCCGGCTCAGCCCTGGTCGCGAGGCGGCTTCGGGGGCGGCTGGTGCGGCGGCTGCTTCGGGCCGTCCCCGCCCGCCGATCCACCCGGCTGCTCGGGGGCCGGCTCCTGCTCCGGCGGCTCGGCGTCCGCAGGCGGCCTGGCCTCCGCAGGCGCCCCGGAATGCTGTTCCGGAGGCGACGGCGGCACCGCGGGCTGCGGGGCGGTGATCTCGGCGGGCGCCGGTGGCGGCGTGCCCGCGGGCTGGCCGCCCCGCGGCGGAGCACCGGCGAAGCCGTGCTGCTGCGGAGCACCGGCGAAGCCGTGCTGCTGCGGAACTCCCGCGCCGATCGACGGGGACAACCCGGCGGCCGGGCCGGGCACCTCCTTGCGCGCCACCTCCTCGGCCGCCCGCACCGCGGCGGCGACCGCGGGGTCGGTGGAGGTGTCGAACCATCCGGCGACAGCCTCGTCGTCCTCCTCGGGCCTGCTGCTCGGGACGTAGTCGGCGCTCGGCTCGTACCGGAAGACGCCGTCCTCGCCCGGCGCGCCCAGCATCTTGGTGAAGCCCTCGAGTGCCTTGCCGAAGTCGCTGGGCACGATCCACACCTTGTTCGCGTCGCCCTGCGCCATCTGCGGCAGCGTCTGCAGGTACTGGTAGGCGAGCAGCTCAGGGGTCGGACGGCCGGCCTTGATCGCGGCGAACACCTTCTCGATCGCCTTGGCCTGGCCCTGCGACTGCAGATAGCGGGCCGCCCGCTCGCCCTGCGCGCGCAGGATCCTGGACTGCCGCTCGGCTTCGGCGTTGAGGATCGCGGCCTGCTTGGAGCCCTCGGCGGAGAGGATCTGCGCCTGCTTCTGGCCTTCCGCGGTCTTGATCGCGGACTCCCGCTGGCCCTCCGCGGTGAGGATGGTGGCGCGCTTCTCCCGGTCGGCGCGCATCTGCTTCTCCATCGAGTCCTGGATCGAGGGCGGCGGGTCGATCGCCTTCAGCTCGACCCTGCCGACCCGGATG
>DASXOL010000121.1:0-5527 GCA_036494295.1 Pseudonocardiaceae bacterium | reverse complement strand
GCGCCCCGAACCGACCAGCCGGCTGCGCCACATCGCCCACCTCGGGGTGCAGACCCTCGGCTTCTCCTTCCAGCTCAACGGCCGCGCGGCACCCGGCGCCGCGGTGCGGGTGGAACTGGACGCCCCAGACGGGAGCCGGTGGGAGTGGGGGCCGGCGGATGCCGAGGACCGGGTGAGCGGCCCCGCACCGGACTTCTGCCTCGCGGTGACGCAACGACGGCACCCGGCCGACACCGGGCTGCGCGTCACCGGCCCGGTGGCCGCCGAGTGGATGTCGATCGCGCAGACCTTCGCCGGTGCGCCCGGCACCGGACGGCAACCGGGCCAGTTCGCCGGTGCACAGGAGAAGGCATGAGGCGCGCGGTGCGGATCGGCAACTGCTCGGGCTTCTACGGCGACCGGATCGCCGCGGCGCGGGAGATGGTCGAGGGCGGCCCGATCGACGTGCTGACCGGTGACTACCTCGCCGAGCTCACCATGCTGATCCTGTGGAAGGCCAGGCAGAAGGACCCCTCCGCGGGGTACGCCAAGACCTTCCGCACGCAGCTGGAGCAGGTGCTGGGCACCTGCCTGGACCGCGGAATCCGGGTGGTCAGCAACGCGGGTGGGCTCAACCCCGCCGGGCTGGCCGCGGAACTGGCCGAGCTGGCCGACCGGCTCGGGCTGGCGCCGAAGATCGCCTACGTGACCGGCGACGACCTCACCGGCCGGATCGACGAGCTGATCGCCGCCGGCCACCCGCTGTCCCATCTGGACACCGGGCAGTCGCTCGCCGAGGCCGGGGTGAAGCCGGTGACGGCCAACGCCTATCTCGGCGGCTGGGGGATCACCGAGGCGCTGAGCGCCGGAGCCGACGTGGTGGTGTGCCCCCGGGTGACCGACGCCTCGCTGGTCACCGGACCGGCTGCGTGGTGGCACGGGTGGAGCCGGACCGACCACGACGCACTCGCCGGCGCCGTGGTGGCGGGCCACGTCATCGAATGCGGGCCGCAGGCCACCGGTGGCAACTACTCGTGGCTGCACGAGATCACCGATCGCCGCTACCCCGGATTCCCCATCGCGGAGGTCGAGCCGGACGGCAGCAGCGTGATCACCAAGCATCCCGGCACCGGCGGCCTGGTCTCTCCGGGCACCGTGACCGCGCAGCTGCTGTACGAGATCGCCGAGCCGGCTTACGCCAATCCCGACGTCGTCGCCCACTTCGACACCGTCCGGCTGACCCAGCAGGCACCGGACCGGGTCCGCATCTCCGGGGTGCGGGGCAGCCCGCCGCCGGATCACCTCAAGGTCGCGCTGAACTACGTCGGCGGCTACCGCAACACCATGACGCTCGTGCTGACCGGCCTGGACATCGAGGAGAAGGCACACTGGGCGCAGCAGCAGCTCTTCGAGATCCTCGGCGGCCGGGACACCTTCGCCGAGGTCGACACCCGGCTGATCCGGTTCGACCGGGAAGACGCGCCGACCAACGAGCAGGCCACCGCGCACCTGCGGATCAGCGTGAAGGATCCCGACCCCCGCAAGGTCGGCAGGGCGTTCTCCAACGCGACCATGGAACTGGCGTTGGGTGGCTACCCGGGCTTCCACACCACGACGCCGCCGACCCCGGAGAGCGCGTACGGCGTGTACTGGCCCGCCCTGGTGCCCGCCGATCTGATCGAGCACGCGGTGGTGCTGCCCGACGGGAGCAGGCGGGTGATCCCGCACAGCTCCGGCGGCGCGCAGCGGCACGCCGAGCCGCTGCCTGCTGATCCCGGTCCTGACGTGCCGTCCGGGCCGACCCGCCGGGCCGCGCTCGGGCGCGTCTGCGCCGCCCGGTCCGGCGACAAGGGCGGCAACGCCAATGTCGGCGTCTGGTGCCGGGACGAGGCGGCCTTCGCCTGGCTGCGCCGCTACCTCACCGCCGACCGGCTGTGCCAGCTCGTGCCCGAGGCGGCCGGACTCACCGTGCACCGCTACGAACTGGCGAACCTGTACGCACTGAACTTCGTCGTCGTCGGCCTGCTCGGCGCCGGTGTCGCCGCGTCGACCCGGCCAGATCCGCAGGCCAAGGGGCTGGGAGAGTATCTGCGGTCCCGGCACGCCGACATCCCCGTCGCGTTGCTGGAGCCACGATGAACGAGCTCGCGGCAGCCGCGGCGAGCTGCACCGTGCAGGACGTGTTCGACCGGGCGTTCCAGATCTACCCCGACCGCATCGCGGTCACCTCCGAGGACGCCCAGCTGACCTACCGCGAGCTCGGCGACCGGACGAGGAGCCTGGCCACCGCACTGCACAACCTGGGGATCCGGCAGGGCGACCGCGTCGCGGTGCTCTCGGAGACCCGCCCCGAATACGTGGAGACCTACGCCGCGCTCGCCCGGCTCGGCGCGACCACGCTGGCGCTGAACATCCGGCTGCACGCCGACGAGCTCGCCTACTGCGTCCAGCAGGGGCAGCCGGTGGCGCTGCTCGCGTCCGGCCGGCTCGCGCAGCTCGCCGAGGCCGTGCACGACCGGGCGCCGAGCGTGCGCCACTGGATCTGCTTCGACGGTGCCGGCAACGGCTTCCTGGACTATCCGCTGCTCCTGGACCCGAACGGTCCGGCGGCACCACGGGCGGAGGTCCGGGCCGAGCACCTGCACAACGTGCTCTACACCAGCGGCACCACCGGACGGCCCAAGGGCGCGATGATCAGCCACGGCGCCGCGGCAATCCGCGGGCTGCGCCTTGCGCAGTGGTTCGCCCTGACCGCCGAGGACGGCTTCATCGGCTGGCTGCCGCTGTACCACTGCGGCGGCGACGAGTCTCTCTACGCCACCATGCTCACCGGCGGCACCTATGCCACGCTGCGCAGGGCCGACGCCGAGACCATGTTCCGGATGATCGAGCGGGACCGGCTGAGCTGGACCCTGCTGCTGCCCGGCGTGATCACCGACTTCCTGCACCATCCGCGGCGCGGCGAGTACGACCTGTCCAGCCTCCGGTTCGCCATCGGCTACGCGAACATGATGCCGAACGTGGTCGCGCAGCTCACCGCGTCCTGCGGCATCGACTTCTACGACGCGTTCGGGCAGACCGAGACCAGCTACCTCCTCGCGCACGGCGTCTCGGGACCCGGCGCGACGCCGACGCTGCGCAAGATACCGAGCCCGCTGCTCGCGCTGCGGCTCGTCGACGGCGAAGGCCATGAGGTGCCGGCGGGCACGCCCGGCGAGTGCGTGGTGCGCGGGCCGAGCGTGATGTCCGGCTACCTGGACGACCCGGATGCCACCGCGGAGGTGTTCCGGGACGGCTGGCTGCACACCGGCGACGTGCTCGTGCGCCACGACGACGGCGCAGTGTCCTTCGTGGACCGGGTGAAGTACCTGATCAAGACCGGCGGCGAGAACGTCTATCCCGCCGAGGTGGAGCAGGTGATCGCCGAGCACCCCGCGGTGCAGGAGGTGTGCGTGTTCGGCGTGCCGGACGAGCACTGGGGCGAGACGGTGAAAGCGGTCGTGGTGCGCTCCCCGGACGGACAGCTCACCGCCGACGAGGTCGTCGCCTGGTGCCGGGACCGGCTGGCCGGCTACAAGCGGCCGCGCTACGTGCAGTTCATGACCGCCGAGCAGCTGCCGCGCAGCACCACCGGAAAGCTCCAGCGCCACGAGCTGGCCAAGATCCCGGTAGACCCTCAGGAGGCGGTGTGAGCGGCGGTGTGAGCGAGGAGCTTCAGGTTCGTGACGACGGTGCGGTGCGGCTGCTGACGATCAACCGGCCGCATCGGCGCAACGCGCTCACCACCGGGCTGGCCGAGCGGATGCGCGCCGAGCTGGACCGGGCGGCGTCCGACGGGGACGTCGGTGCGCTGGTGCTCACCGGGGCGGGCGGGCACTTCTCCGCAGGCGGCGACGCGGAGACGATCCTCGAGGTGGTCGCCGATCCCACCGACGATGCGGCGGTGGCATTGATGCGCACGTTCCACCGGCTCGTCGAGACCATCTGGAACTCCCCGCTCCCGGTGGTCGCCGCGGTGTCCGGCGTCGCCTACGGCGGCGCGTTCAACCTCGCGCTGGCCTGCGACCTGGTGGTGTGCTCCGCCGACGCCCGGTTCTGCCAGGTGTTCGTGCGTCGGGGCGTGGTGCCCGACGTGGGTGGCGCCTACCTGCTGCCCAGGCTGGTCGGCATGCAGCGGGCCAAGGAGCTGATGCTGCTCGCCTCGGAGATCGACGCCGAGCAGGCCAGGCGCCTCGGCCTGGTGAACGCGGTGCTCGACGAGCCGCACGCGGCGCTCGCCCACGCCGTCGAGCTGGGCGAGCGGCTGGCCGCCGCGCCGCGGTTCGCCGTCGCGCAGACCAAGCGGCTGCTCAACTCCACCACCACCGGAACCCTGCAGTCCGCGCTGGAACTGGAGGCCGCGGTGCAGGCCGGGATGCTGCGCTCGGAAAGCGCGCGGGCGGGATTCCAGGAGTTCCTGGCAGGCCGGGCGAAGCGAGAGGCGAGGTAGCACGTGGAATTCAGCGACAGCGCGGAGCACCGGGCGCTACGGCAGGCGGTCGGCGCGATCGCCGCGGACTTCGGCGGCGGGTACTTCGCCCGCAAGGCCGAGGCCAGGGAGCCGACCACCGAACTGTGGGACGCGTTGGGTGCGCACGGCTACATCGGGATCAACGTGCCGGAGGCATACGGCGGCGGGGGAGCGGGCCTGGCCGAACTCACCATCGTGTGCGAGGAGACCGCCGCCCAGGGCTGCCCGCTGCTCCTGCTGCTGGTGTCCAGCGCCATCGCGGGCGAGGTGATCGCCGCCTACGGCACCGAGGAGCAGCGCAAGCTGTACCTGCCGCGACTCGCCAGCGGCGAGGGCAAGATCGCCTTCGCGATCACCGAACCGGAGGGTGGCTCGAACACCCATCGGCTGGCCACCACCGCCACCCGCGACCGCGACGGCTACCTGCTGAGCGGCCAGAAGTACTACATCTCCGGGGTGGACGAGGCCGACGCGATCCTGGTGGTGGCGCGCACCGGCGTCGACGAGACGACCGGTCACGCCGAGCTGTCGCTGTTCCTCGTCGACACCGACGCTCCCGGGCTGGTGCAACAGCCATTGCCGGTGTCGGTGACGCTGCCCGAACGGCAGTTCACCCTGTTCTTCGACGACGTTCGGGTGGGCGCCGACCGGCTGGTCGGCAGTGCGGGCGCCGGGTTCGCCCAGGTGTTCCACGGGCTCAACCCGGAGCGCATCACCGGTGCCGCGGTGTGCGTGGGCATCGGCCGCTACGCGCTGAAGCAGGCGAGCGAGTACGCGTCGAACCGGGTGGTGTGGGACCGGCCGATCGGTGCGCACCAGGGCGTGTCCCATGCGCTCGCCAAGGCGAAGATCGAGGTGGAGCTGGCCGCGCTGATGACCGCCCGCGCGGCCTGGCTGCACGACAACGGCGAGCCGGCGGGCGAGGCCGCGAACATGGCCAAGTACGCGGCGGCCGAGGCGGCGCTGGCCGCGGTGGACGCGGCGATCCAGTGCCACGGCGGCAACGGCCTCGCCACCGAGTACGGGCTGCTCCCGCTG
>DASXOL010000120.1:0-2303 GCA_036494295.1 Pseudonocardiaceae bacterium | reverse complement strand
CGGACAGCATGTTGCTGTGCACCCACCACCTCGCCGACCGGGCGGGCTTCGTCTTCGTCAGCGACATCCCGGCCGCGAGCGGCGCCCCCTACTCGGTGCGTGGCAACACCGCGATCCTCTTCCAGAACGACCCGACGTCCTGTGAGGTGAGTGTGGTGCTCAACCAGGCGGGCGGGGTGCTGGACATCGACCTGCGCGGCGTGACGAACCCTCGGGTGCCCCCGTGCCAGACGGTGGTCGACCTCGCGGGCCGAGTTTTCGACCGGCTCCCCAGCGGGTAGTCTCCGCCCACTTGGCCCGCTCTGCGCGGAACCGTCGTTTTGCGCGGTTTCGATCCGTCGCTCATGCGGACGCCGAGATGATCACCCTGAGTAGTACGGCCCGGCCATCCGGGTCATAGGGCTTGGGCCGGTCGGGCGGTACGTATTCTCTGGACTGGCGCGCGCGGCCCTTCGAGAGGACGGTCTGCGGAGACCCGCGGGACGGCCCTGCCAACACCGTCGTATCGTCCGTCCCCAACATCGGGCGTATCCGGCTCGGTGGCCAGGGTGAGTGTCCGTTGCTTGAGCGGAGGCCTCCCGACCGCGGTGACCCAGCGGCGCGAGCCGGATACGCCTACCGGCCCGTCGTCGAGCCCTGCGGAGGAACCACCACCGTGGCAGCGAGTACCGCGCGCATCCCTGCCGCCGGGGGAGGCTCACCGTGACCGAACCCGAGGTGAAGCTGTCCCGCTGGAACTGGCGCAACTGGCCGGTGCTGCTCAAGTTGGTTGCCGTGCTGCTGGTGCCCACCGTGGTCGCCCTGGTCGTCGGGGTGCTGCGGGTGGTGGACGAGGCAGGCGCGGTACCCGGCTACACCCGTGTCTCCCATGTGGTCGGTGTCGAGGAGCAGCTCTCCGGGCTGATCAGCGCGCTGCAGCGGGAGCGCGACCTGGCCACCGGCTTCGCCGCCCACGGTCGCAAGGGTGACCAGACGCAGCTCAACCGGCAGTTCGCCGACGTGGACAACCGGGCGGCGGCGATGCGCACGGCCGCCGACCGGATCCCGGATCTGGGCTCCACCGGCTACCCCGCGGTGCTCTACCAGCTCGGCGCGCTGCACCAGTTGCGGGAGAGCGTCACCGCGGGCAACGGCCCGGTCAGCGACGTGGTGGACGCGTACGGCGCCGCGATCGACCCACTGGTCGCGCTGGACGCCTCGATGCTCCGCCAGCTCGACAACGTGGCGGTCACCGACGACGCGGCCGCGGTGCACGCCCTGGTCGCCAGCCGCGAACAGGTCAGCAGGCAGCACGCGATCATCGCGGCGGCACTGGCCGAGGACGACATGGGCCCGGTCGCGATCGACGACGTGCGCGCGGCCGCGGTACGGCTGGGCACCGAGCAGGAGGCGTTCCGCGCCGCGGTGACGCCCGCTGAGCGGGTCACGCTCACCGCCCGGGTCGCCGGGGACGCGGAACTGGCCCGGCAGCGACTGATGCAGCAGGTGCTCGACCGCGGTGCGGCGGGCGACCCGCTCGCCGTCGCCCCTGCCGAATGGGATGCCCGCACCGCGGCGGCCGCCGCCGACATCGACGGCGTCGAGAAGCAACTGCAGACCCGGATCAACGACACCGCGCTGGCCCTGCGCGACAGTGCGCGCGCCGCGGCCGGATGGAACGCGGTGGCCCTGCTCTTCGCGCTGGCGCTCGGCGTGCTGGTGAGCATCTTCGTGGCGCGGTCGATGCTCCGCCCGCTCGGTGTGCTGCGGCGCACCGCGCTGGACGTCGCCCAGCGGCGGCTGCCCGAGGCGGTCTCCCGTATTCGCGAGGGCGGCGTGGGCGGCGAGATCGAGCCGGTCCAGGTCTACACCAAGGAAGAGATCGGCCAGGTCGCGCGCGCGTTCGACGAGGTGCAGCGGCAGGCGGTGCGACTGGCGGCCGAGCAGGCCCGGCTCCGCGAGAACGTCAACGACATCTTCGTGAACCTGTCCCGGCGCAGTCAGAGCCTCGTCGAGCGGCAGCTCCAGCTCATCGACCGGCTGGAGAGCAGCGAGCAGGACCCGGAGCAGCTGGACAACCTGTTCCAGCTCGACCACCTCGCCACCCGCATGCGGCGCAACAGCGAGAACCTGCTGGTGCTCGCGGGCACCGAGGGCGCGAAGCGGGCCAGCCGCCCGGTCCGGCTGGTCGACGTGCTGCGTGCGGCGGTCTCCGAGGTCGAGCAGTACCAGCGGCTGGTCCTGCACCAGCCGCCCGCCGCGCTGATCCTCGGCCGTACCGCCAGCGACCTGGTGCACCTGCTGGCCGAGCTGCTGGACAACGC
>DASXOL010000119.1:0-9659 GCA_036494295.1 Pseudonocardiaceae bacterium | reverse complement strand
TCCACCGGAGCCGTGGGAGCTGCGGGGCCAGCTGCACCTCACGGCGTGGCGGGTCGACGTCGCGAACCTTCCTCCGCTGCGGGCCGGGCTGGAGCCGGTGCACGCCCGCGGCACCGCACTGGTCGGCACCGCATGGGTGGTCTACGAGCCGGGCGGCGTGCTGTCCTACCGCGAGTTGCTGGTCGCCGTCCTGGCGCACCGGCGCGGCCGTCCGCTGGTGACGATCACGAACATCTGGGTGGACAGCGCGGCCTCGCTGCGGGGCGGGCGCGAACTGTGGGCCATCCCCAAAGAGTGGGCATCCTTCCGGGTCGACGGTGACACCTGCACGGCGGTCGACGCCGACGAGGAGCCGATCGCCGGAGCCGCCATCCGACCGCTGGGGTCGTTGCCCGGACGCTGGCGAGGCGGGTACACCGTCGCGCAACAGCGCGGTAGTGCACCCGGCGACCTGCTCTACACCCCGGTGCGTGGTACGTCCAAGCTCCGCCTGGTCCGGCTGGACTGGGAGTTCGCGCCCGGCGGCCCGCTGACGTGGCTGACCGGTGCGCGCCCCGCCTTCTCCATCTCGCTGCGCGACTTCAGGCTGCGCTTCGGCCGGGCGTGACGCCGGCCCGGCGGCGCGACGTGCGCTAGCACACAACGCGACTCGCCCGACCCCGCAGGACGTTACAGTGATGCTGTTACGACAGTTCCACTGTCACATGCGGGTCACTGTCACATCGGGAAGGACGACGCCGTGGCGGAGCAGCTCACCATCGCCGAGCTGGCCGCGCGGACCGGCGTCAGCGTCCGCACCATCCGGTTCTACGCCGGGATGGGTCTGATCCCGCCGCCGGAGGTCCGGGGCAGGTTGGGGCTCTACGGCGAGTGCCACGTGGCCCGCCTGGAACTGGTCCGCGATCTGCAGGGGCTGGGCTTCACGCTGGCGGCGATCGAGGGCTACCTGGCCAGGATCCCGCTCGACCGCACTCCGGAGGACCTCGCGCTGCACCGCGCGCTGCTCGCGCCGTGGCTGCCCGAGGAGCCGCAGACGGTGAACCGCGCGGAGCTGGACGCGAAGGCGGGGCACGTCCTCGACGACGACCAGCTCGCCAAACTGGTGACCCTCGGGGTGCTCCAGGAGGACGGCGCGGGCACCTGGGTGCTGACCAGCCCGGAGATGCTCGGCTACGGACTGGGCCTGCTGGACGCCGAGATGGACTTCGACGTGCAACTGGCGTCCAAGCAGATCATCGAACGGCACACCAGCGCCCTGGCCGACGACCTGATGGCGCTGTTCCGCAACACCGTGCTGCGCGAATACCGCGAGCGCGGCCGCCCGCCGGAGCTCCGGGACCGGATGCTCGACCTGCTGGCCAGGATCAAGCCGGTCACCGTGGACGGCGTCGTCACCAATTTCCAGCTCGCCGTCAACCGGGCCATCCGGGAAGCGGTGCCCGGCGACGAGGCGAGCGAACTTCCCCACGCATCGGCATAGACAGGGAGCCCGAGATGACAGAAGCATTCCTCTACGAGGCGTTGCGGACGCCGCGAGGCAAGGGCAAGCAGAACGGCGCGCTGCACGGCGTCAAGCCGATCTCCCTGGTCACCGGCCTGATCGAGGAGCTGCGCAACCGCTACCCCAGCCTGGACCCGGCGCGGATCGACGACATCGTGCTCGGCGTGGTGAGCCCGCTGGGCGACCAGGGCGGGGTGCTCCCGCGGGCCGCCGCGCTGGCCGCCGGGCTGCCGGACACGGTGGCCGGTCTGCAGGTCGACCGGTTCTGCGCCTCCGGGCTCGAGGCGGTCAACCTGGGTGCGATGAAGGTTCGCTCCGGCTGGGAGGACCTGGTCCTCACCGGTGGCGTCGAGTCGATGTCCCGGGTGCCGATGGGCTCCGACGGCGGGGCATGGGCGATGGACCCGGAGACCGCGTACGGTGCGCGGTTCGTCCCGCAGGGCATCAGCGCCGACCTGATCGCCACCATCGAGGGCTTCAGCCGCGAGGACGTCGACTCCTACGCCCTGGAGTCGCAGCATCGCGCCGCCAAGGCGTGGAGCAACGGGTACTTCCAGCGCTCCGTCGTCCCGGTCCGGGATCGCAACGGCGCCGTCGTGCTCGACCGCGACGAGCACATGCGCCCGGACGCCACCATGGACGGCCTCGGCGCGCTCAAGCCGTCGTTCGCCGACATCGGCGAGCAGGCCGGCTTCGACGCGGTCGCCCTGCAGCGCTACCACTGGGTGGAGCGCATCAACCACGTGCACCACGCGGGCAACGCGTCCGGCATCGTGGACGGCGCCGCGCTGGTCGCGATCGGCTCCGAGCAGCTCGGCAAGGACCTCGGCCTCACCCCCCGCGCGCGGATCGTCGCGGGCGCGATCACCGGCGAGGAGCCGACGATCATGCTGACCGGCCCGGCGCCGGCCGCCCGCAAGGCATTGGCCAAGGCGGGCATGACCATGGACCAGATCGACCTGGTCGAGCTCAACGAGGCGTTCGCCGCGGTGGTGCTGCGCTTCATGCGCGAGATGGACGTCTCGCACGAGAAGGTCAACGTCAACGGCGGCGCGATCGCCATGGGCCATCCGCTGGGTGCCACCGGCGCGATGATCCTCGGCACGCTGGTCGACGAGCTGGAGCGCCGCGACCTGCGATACGGCCTCGCCACGCTCTGCGTCGGCGGCGGCATGGGCATCGCGACCATCGTCGAGCGGGTCTGACCCCGGTCCCTGAGAGGAAACTGAGCGAGCAGATGGCTGAGCAGAGCACCAGCGCGATCCGCTGGGAGCAGGACTCCGACGGAGTCGTGACGCTGACCCTCGACGACCCGTCGCAGTCCACGAACACGATGAACCAGAACTACGTCGAGTCGATGGGCGCGACGGTCGACCGCCTGGAGGCGGAGCGCGACTCCGTCACCGGCGTCATCATCACCTCGGCGAAGAAGACCTTCTTCGCCGGCGGCGACCTCAACAGTCTGGCCGCGGCCACCCCGGACAACGCCGCCGAGTTCAGCTCGCACGTGGAGCTGGTGAAGAGCCAGCTGCGCAGGCTGGAGAAGCTGGGCAAGCCGGTGGTCGCCGCGATCAACGGCGCGGCGCTGGGCGGCGGGCTGGAGATCGCGCTGGCCTGTCACCACCGGATCGCGCTGGACGCCCCCGGCTCCAAGATCGGCTTCCCTGAGGTCACCCTCGGCCTGCTGCCCGGTGGCGGTGGCGTGGTGCGCACCGTGCGGATGCTGGGCATCGGCGACGCGCTGATGAAGTTGCTGCTGAAGGGCCAGCAGGTGCGCCCCGCCGAGGCCAAGGAGATCGGCATCGTCGACGAGGTCGCCTCGACCCCCGACGAGATGTTCGCCCAGGCACGGGCGTGGATCGCGGCGAACCCGGAGGCGGTGCAGCCGTTCGACGTGAAGGGCTACAAGATCCCCGGCGGCACCCCGTCGACGCCGAAGCTCGCGCAGTTCCTGCCCGCCTTCCCGGCGACGCTGCGCAAGCAGCTCAAGGGTGCGCCGATGCCCGCGCCGCACCACATCCTCTGCGTCGCGGTGGAGAGCACCCAGGTGGACCTGGACACCGCGCTGCAGATCGAGGGCCGCTACTTCGTCGATCTCGTCACCGGCCAGGTCGCCAAGAACATGATCAAGGCGTTCTTCTTCGACCTGCAGCACATCAACAAGGGCGGCAGCCGTCCGGACGGCTACGAGCAGCGCACCTTCCGCAAGGTCGGCGTGCTCGGCGCAGGCATGATGGGCGCCGGCATCGCCTACTCCTGTGCCCGTGCCGGGATGGAGGTCGTCCTCAAGGACGTCTCGGCGGAGGCCGCCGAGAAGGGCAAGAACTACTCGGTTGGCCTGCTGGACAAGGCCGTCTCGCGCGGCAAGTCCACTCCGGAGAAGCGCGACGAGACACTGGCCCGGATCACCCCGACCGCCGACCCGGCCGATCTCGCGGGCTGCGACCTGGTGATCGAGGCGGTCTTCGAGGACCCGGCGCTCAAGCAGAAGGTGTTCGCGGAGATCCTCGACGTGGTCGACTCCGACGCGCTGCTGTGCTCGAACACCTCGACGCTGCCGATCACCGATCTCGCCGCCGGGGTGAACCGGCCCGCCGACTTCATCGGGCTGCACTTCTTCTCCCCGGTGGACAAGATGCCGCTGGTGGAGATCATCCGCGGTGCGCAGAGCTCCGACGCGGCACTGGCCGCCGCGATCGACGTGGTGCAGCAGATCCGCAAGACGCCGATCGTCGTCAACGACAGCCGCGGCTTCTTCACCAGCCGGGTGATCGGCACTTTCATCAACGAGGGCGTGGCGATGCTCGCCGAGGGCGCCGCCCCGGCGTCGATCGAGCAGGCCAGCTCCCAGGCCGGCTACCCGGCGCCGGTGCTGCAGCTGATGGACGAGCTGACCCTGACGCTGCCCCGCAAGATCCGCGAGCAGACCCGCAAGGGCGTCGAGGCCGCCGGTGGCACCTGGACCCCGCACCCGGCGGACGAGATCATCGACCGGATGGTGCTCGAGTTCGAGCGGCCGGGACGGTCCGGTGGGGCCGGCTTCTACGAGTACGAGGACGGCAAGCGGACCAGGCTGTGGCCCGGTCTGACCGAGCACTTCGGGCCGTTCCGCCCCGACGCCGTCCCGTTCGAGGACATGATCGAGCGGATGCTGTTCATCGAGGCGCTGGAAACCGTGAAGTGCTTCGACGAGGGTGTGATCACCTCCGAGCAGGACGCGAACATCGGCTCCATCATGGGCATCGGGTTCCCGCCGTGGACCGGTGGCGTGGTGCAGTACATGCACGGCTACCACGGCGGGCTCACCGGTTTCGTGGCGCGGGCGAAGGAACTGGCCGACCGCTACGGCGAGCGCTTCACCCCGCCCGCCTCGCTGGTCGCGAAGGCCGACGAGGGCTCGGGCGCCGCATAACCCGCCCGGTTCGACAACCACGCCCCCGGTGGCCGTATCGGCTGCCGGGGGCGCGTGCGTACCGGGTCAGCCCGGCAGGCGGCGGGTCGCGGTGACCAGCTCGCGGACCTGGGTGGCCGATCTCGGCGGGCACAGTTCCGGAGATTGTCTTTCCCCGGGAACGTTTCCCGAGACCAGCCCGGCCCGGCGAAGGACGCGGTCAGGCCCCGGTCGGGGACTGCGCGTGACAAGGTTGGGGGGTGGGCGCGACGGGGCTGTTCAGCCGCAGGTCCACGGCGGCGGTGTCGCCGGGACTCAGTACCACACCTACCGACTGCGGGCCGAGTCCGCTCGCGGTCAGGGTGTAGGTGCCGAGCGGCAGGCCGTCGAAGTCGAACTGGCCGTCGAATCCGGTGACCGTGCTGGCCACCACCTCGCCGTCGGCGTCGGTCAGCGTGGTCAACGCGTCGGCCACGGGCTGTCCGGTCGTGGCGGCGCGCACCGTGCCCACCACGCTGCCGAGCACCGGGAGTTCGACCCGCTGCGCGGCGATCGGAGCCGCGCTCGTCGGTCCGCCGGCCAGGGTGGCGTCGTGGCGCGTCGAGGAGCCGTGCACGGCCACCTCGGCGACGTACGGCTGGTAGCCGTCCGCGGCGCAGACCACCAGGTAACGACCAGGGGCAGGGGCCGGGATCCGGTAGCTACCGGTGTCGTCGGTGGTGGCGCGGGCGTGCTGACGGCCTGCCGGGTCGGTGACGGTGATGCGGGCACCGATGAGCGGGGAGCCGTCGATGCCGCGGACCTGGCCGCTGAGCGACCGGGCGCCGTTGACCGCCGGGGGGCCGTTGCCGACCGTGGACAGGGCTTGGCGAGGTGACGCGGCGGCCATCGCGGGAGCCGGCCGGACAACCGGCTCCTCGGCGGGCGCCTCGACCTGCCCCGCCGCCTTGACCTGAACCGCCGCCTCGACCTGAACCGCTGCTGCCTCGGCCCGCTCGGACGCCTGCGCGTCGATGCCGGACAGCGCGCGCAACGGCAGTTCCCGCATGAACAGCACCAGCGCGAACCCGACCACCATGACGGCCGCGGCCACCAGGAACACCAGCGAGATCGAGTCCGCGAAGCCCACCAGGAACGGCCTGGCCAGCCGCGGATCGATCTTGTTGAGGAACGAGGAGTCGTCGAGCACGCCGCCGACGTTCTGTCCGCCCCCACCGGCGGTGACGACCTGCAGCACCGGCTGGTTGGCCGGGTTGGCGCGGACCGCCGGGTCGGTGAGTGCGGCGCGGAACTCCGGGGTGGGCGCGATCGTGCGGAAGGCAGCGCCGATCCGGTCGCCGACCGTGCTGAACAGGATGGACAGGAACACCGCCGTGCCCAGCGTGCCGCCCATCTGACGGAAGAACGTGGCCGACGCCGACGCCACGCCCATGTCCTTCGGGTTCACCGCGTTCTGCACCGCGACGATCAGCGTCTGCATGCAGCCGCCGAGCCCGAGGCCGAAGACCAGCATGAAGATGTCGGTCCGCCACAGCGGGGTGTCCGCGGTCAGCGTGCTGAACAGCACCAGCCCGACCACCATGAGGGCGGTGCCGCCCACCGGGAAGATCTTGTACCGGCCGGTGCGGTAGATGAACTGACCGGAGAGCACCGATCCGCCCATGATCCCGACCACGAGCGGCAGCGTGAGCAGGCCGGCCTCGGTCGGCGTCGCGCCCTTCACGATCTGCAGGTACTGCGGGATCACCGCGACGCCGCCGAACAGGCCCATGCCGACGATCAGGTTCGTCGCCGAGGTGATGCTGAAGACCGAGCCGCGGAACAGTCGCAGCGGGATCAGCGCGTCCTCCCCCAGCCGTACCTCGGTCAGCAGGAACAGCACCAGGCCGACGAATCCGATCCCGTAACAGATCAGCGACTGCTGGGAGCCCCAGCCCCAGGTACGGCCCTGCTCGGCGACGATCAGCAGCGGCACCAGGCAGATGGCCAGCGTCAGTGCGCCCACCCAGTCGATCCGGCGTTCCCTGCGGACGTGCGGCAGATGCAGCACCCGGCTGACGACCACGAAAGCGGCCAGCCCGATCGGCACGTTCACCAGGAAGACCCAGCGCCACCCGTCGATGCCCAGCAGCGTCCGCTGGTCGGCGAAGAACCCGCCGACCAGCGGGCCGAGCACGCTGGACGTGCCGAACACGGCGATGAAGTAGCCCTGATACCGGGCCCGCTCCCGCGCCGGGACGATGTCGCCGATGATCGCCAGCGCCATGGAGAACAGCCCGCCCGCGCCCAGCCCCTGCAGCGCGCGGAAGGCGGCCAGCTCGTACATCGAGGTCGGGATCGTGCACAGCACCGACCCGATGACGAACAGCGAGATCGCGGCGAGGAAGAACTGCTTGCGGCCGTACAGGTCGGAGAGCTTCCCGTACAGCGGTGTGGAGATCGTCGCGGTGATCAGGTAGGCGGTCGTCGCCCACGCCTGGAGGGACAGTCCGTGCAGGTCGTCGGCGATCACCCGGATCGAGGTGGCGACGATCGTCTGGTCCAGCGCGGCGAGCAAGATGCCCAGCATCAGGCCGGAGAAGATGGTGAGGATCTGGCGGTGGGTGAGTGACACATGCGCCTGCGCGGGCGCATCCCCGGTGGGGGTGTCCGGTGCGGCTGCGGCAGCGGTCATCGGTGGCGGCCCTTCCCCAGCCCGCGGGCAACGATCAGAAGCGTCTGCTTGCGACATACAACAATATGTTCGGACTTCACCATGTCCCCCGTTACGGGTGCTGGCAAGAGACTTTGCGGTGACACCGCTCGCACTGGGTCGTTCCGCACGCCGACAGCCCCCGAAAGGGCGACCCGCGCTCACCGGTTCGACGGTGGCCGGGGTAGTCGGCCTCCGGTTTCGCGCCGTCGGGCCGCCACCCGGCGTGCGCTGCGTCGAACGGATAGCGTGGGGAGGGTGACCGACAGTGCCCACTCACGGGCTCACTCACGGGACGCGACAGCGGCGATTCCGTACCCGTTACGGGTGGCCGCGTCCTTCTCGTGGCGTGTGCTGATCGTCGCCGGGTTCTTCCTCGTGCTGGGCTACGTGCTGATCACGCTGCGGGTCGTGGTCGTGCCGGTCGCGGTGGCGCTGCTGCTCAACGCGCTGCTGGGACCGGTCGTCAACTGGATGACCAAGCACTACGTCCCGCGCGGCCTCGCCACCCTCGTGGTGCTGGTCGCCGGGCTCGCCCTGATCGGCGGGCTGCTGGCGTTCGTGATCCAGGCCTTCGTCGCCGGCCTTCCCGACCTGCAGGTCCAGGTCGGCGACAGCGTCAACGAGATCAAGGGCTGGTTGCGCCATCCGCCGTTCGGCCTGCCCCCGGTCAACGCCGAGAGCCTGCTCAACACGGTGGGCAACGCCATCTCCGGCGACGGCGGCAGCAACCTCACCTCCGGTGCGGTGTCCACCGCGTTCACCGTCGGCGAGTTCCTCACCGGCGCGGCACTGACCCTGTTCACCCTCATCTACTTCCTGTACGGCGGGCGGGCGATGTGGCTGTTCCTGGTCCGGTTGGCGCCCGCCGGGGTGCGCGAGCGGGTCGACCTGGCCGGTCTGAGTGGCTTCGCCTCGCTGGTCGGGTTCGTCCGGGCCACGGTCCTGGTGGCGGTGGTCGACGCGCTCGGCATCGGGATCGGGCTGCTGGCGGTCGGTGCGCCGCTGGTGGTCCCGCTGACCGCGCTGGTGTTCCTGGCCGCCTTCATCCCGGTCGTCGGCGCCGTGATCTCCGGCGCGGTCGCGGTGCTCGTGGTGCTGGTGTCCAAGGGCCTGGTGTCGGCCGTCGTCGTACTCGTGGTGGTGATCGGCGTGCAGCAACTGGAGGGCAACGTGCTGCAGCCGCTGCTGCTGGGCCGCGCGGTCAAGCTCAACGGGCTGGCCGTGGTGCTCGCCGTCGCGGTGGGCTCGGTGACCGCGGGCATCACCGGCGCCCTGCTCGCGGTGCCGACCCTGGCCGTGCTCAACTCCGGGATCCGCTCACTTACCGGCGGCGACGAGCCGGACGAGGGTGGTAGCGGCCGGGCCGTCAACGGTGCGGTCCGCCCGCGGCGCGTCGACCCGCTGGTGCACGGGAAGGCCGGACCCGGCGACGCGGGCAACAAGAACGACAAGACCAGCAAGAAGGGCGGTGCGCTGTCCGCCGGGTCCGCGTTGCCACCCGCCGACATCCCGGTCGACCCCGAGCCCGACGAGGAGGGCCGCCCGGAGTCGGTGCCCAAGCCCCGGTCGCGCTCGTCCCCCCGCTCCCGCACCAAGCGCCGCGGAGGGAGCAGGTGAGGGTTGCGCCCCTCACCGCCGCCGATCCGACCCAGGCGGCTCGCCGGGAATCGCTCGGCTCCGGGCTGCTGCTCGCCGGCGTGGTCGCGCTGGCCGGCGAGACCGCCATCCAGTCGGTGTACACCCCGGGCGTGCTGGCCCGGCTCGTGGTCCTGGCCGTGCTGGCACTGGTCGGGCTCGCGCTCGGCGGGGCGCGCTGCCGGCCGCCGCTCTGGTCGATCGCGCTCAGCGCACTGATCGGGGTGCGCGCGCTGGCGCTGGCTCCCCCGCTGGACAACGTGGTGTCCAACCAGCGGCTGCTCACCGGCGTGCTGGTGCTCGCCGCCGCGAGCGCCGTGCCCGCGGTGCTGCCGCTGGTCCGCCACGCGCACGCCGGGCAGGTGGCGGCCGTGGGACTGGCCGTCGCCGCGGCCGGCTATGCGCTGGTGGTGCTCGGCGGCCCGCCGATCATCGAC